>JAITVA010000232.1 GCA_031286045.1 Propionibacteriaceae bacterium
ACGATCGGAGACAGTGACGACGGCTCACCCCGGTGCGACTGTCTTGGTGGATCCCCGTGCCACACAGAATCTGCTGGCCTACATCAAAGACCAGCGCGCGGCGACTGCCGTCTTGCCGGATGACCACACGATCCTGGTCGAGCGCAACCAGGACGAGATGGGCGCCTGGCGGGTGTGCGTGCATTGCCAACTCGGTCGCGCGGTGTTGCAGCCCTGGGCCATGATCATTCAGCGCAATCTGCGTGAGGCGAAGGGCTTGAGCGAGGTTCCAGACCCACGGCTGTTCATCACCGACGACGGCATCACCATCCGATTGGGTGAAGTCGGCAACCCCTCGATCGGTCACCTCTTGGGAGTCGATCCGGGCGACGTGGAGCGGATCGTCGCTCAGGAGACCCAGCGTTCTGCCCTGTTCACCGCCCATTTCCGGCAATGCGCAGCCAGGGCCCTGCTCTTGCCGCGCCGTGATCCAGGCAAGCGCTCGCCCCTGTGGCAACAACGCCTGCGGGCCACCCAACTCCTGGGTGTGGCGGCCTCCTATCCAGATTTCCCGATCGTGGCGGAGGCCTTGCGTGAGTGCCTCAACGATGTCTTCGACCTGGACCCGCTGCGCCAGTTGATGAGTGACATCGCCAATCGCAGGGTCAGAATCGTCGAAGTGGAGACACCCTCGCCGTCGCCCTTCGCATCGAGTCTCTTGTTCGGCTACACCGGCGCCTTCATGTACGACTACGACCAGCCCCTGGCCGAACGAGCAGCGGCGGCTGATTGGGTGGACCCAGACTTGCTAGCCGAGTTGTTGGGAGCCGATCACACGACGCTCATCGATGAGACCGCCTTCGCCACGGTCGAAGCTCAACTTCAGCGTCTCGATCCGGCCCGCCGAGCCCAGACGATGGAGGCCTTGTGGGATCTGTTGCGTGAACTCGGTCCGCTCACACTCGACGAGTGCCGAGCGCGTTGCGCTGAAGCGCCAGACCTCTGGCTGGAGGAGTTGGCCGCTGCTGGCCGAGTCGGGTGGGTGTCTTGCGGGTCACAGAAGATGGCTGCCGTCAGCGGGGACCTGGGGTGGCTTACGCCTCCGCTCGACCAGTCGGGTGTCGCTCGGCTGGTGCGGCGTTGGCTGCGCCACCACACGGTCGTCACGCCCGACCAGGTGGCGACACGGTACGACCTGGCTGAGGTGGCAGTGTCAGACCAGTTGAATCGCTTGGCTGACGAGGGTGTGGCCAGCACCGGCCGGTTCATCGACCAACCCGGTCGGCAGTTCATCGAGGTGGAGGTCCTCGCCAGAGTACGACGGCTTGCCTTGGCGAAGCTGCGTGCCAGCATCAAGCCTGTGCCGCAGGTCGACTACGCCTCCTTCTTGATGCGGTGGCTTGAGCTCGATTCGCCAGGTCGTGGCATGGATGGGTTGGCGGAGGCGATTGACCAGGTGGCCGGATACCCCCTGCCTGCCTCCATGCTGGAATCGGTCATTCTTCCGGGCAGGGTCGCCGACTACCAACCGAGCATGCTGGATCAGCTGTTGTCGACCGAGGAAGTCAGATGGACCGGCCATGGTGGGATTGGTGACAAGGACGGCTGGGTCTGTTTGTGGCCGAGTGATGTGGCCGTGATGGTTCCAGCGACCCCGATCAGCGACCTCACTGCGGCCAGCCGTGCCGTCGCCGCCAGGCTGGCCAACGGGGGAGCATGGGCCATTGACGCTCTGGCGGCCGAACTGGTGGATCTGACGCCGACCCAGGTCGACCAAGCCATGTGGGAGTTGGTCTGGGCCGGCCAGGTCTCCTCCGACAGTTTCGCACCGGTTCGGCTGTTGACCCAAGGGGCGGGAGTGTTGCACCGGCCCCATGTGCCGCGGGCGCGTCGGGTGATGCGCCCCTTGATCGCGCCTCGGGTCGCGCACATCGGGCGCTGGTTCGCCCTGCCCCACCAGGACGAGCCCGGCTCGACAGCGCTGGTGCAGGCGATGGGTCTGGAGTTGAGTCGCTACGGCATCGTCACCAAGGGCAGCGTCCTGTCAGAAGCCATGACGCCGAGTTTCTTCAACGCCTACCGGGTGCTCTCGGCCATGGAGGGTCAGGTCGGTGTCAGACGAGGCTACTTCATTGATGGTCTGGGGCCCGCTCAGTTCGCGCTGACCGGGGCAGTCGACCGTCTGCGCGAGAAGGCGACCACCGGGTTGATCTTGATGGCGGCCTGTGACCCAGCCAACCCCTGGGGAGCGGCGCTGCCCTGGCCGCAGTCGATGGGTCACCGTCCCACGCGCAAGGCGGGGGCCATTGTCGTGCTCGACGACGGGCGGCCCGTCCTCTATCTTGAACGCGGCGCGCACACTCTGGTCACCTTCGACACCGAGCGTTCTGCGGTCATCGAGGCGTTGCGCCTGGTGGGGCAGTGGATTGACGCCCGTCGCCTGGACACAGTCACAGTTCAGCGCATCAACTCGGAATCTGCTCTTGAGGCTCACAATTGGACGGAGGTGCTAGAACAGGCTGGCTTCACCATGACGCCTCAAGGCTTCCGACGTCGCCTGGCCGTCTGACCTGAGCCTCGGCGCCGCAAGCCAGCCACTGGCGACCTGTCACAGCCGAATCCGGCCCGTGGCCTCGACGGCCTGAGCTTGGGATCAGACCAGGTTTGCGTCAGGCGCCGGGCTGGTGGCGCAAACCATCAGGCCGTCGCCGACCGGGATGATGGCACAGGTCAGATTGTCCATGTCACGAGCCGCCTCGACGGTGTCGCGCATCACCATGGTGTCGTCGTCGAAGTTGGTCTCATCGGCGACCTTGCCGTCCAGCAGGACGTGGTTGAGAATGACGAATCCGCCCGGTCGGATGATGCGCAGGCTTTCCTCCAGGTACTCCGGGTACTCCAGAAAATCGGCGTCGATGAACACGATGTCGTACGCTTCGGCCCGCAGCTTGGGCAGCACGGCCAAAGCTTCACCGGCGATCAGACGGTAACGTGTGTGGGAGATCCCGGCGGCCTTCAGACAGTCACGTGCGGCGAATTGGTGTTGGGGTTCACGGTCGACACTGGTGACGATGCCGTCAGGGGACATGCCGGCGAAGAATGCCAAGGCGGACACCCCGGTGCCCGTCCCGATCTCTGCCACTGCTGTGGCGGATGTCAACTGCGTCAACAGTGTCAACACACGCGCGGTCGCGGAACTGACCGGTTGGATGCCAAGGTCATGGGCGGCTCGGCGAGCCTGGATGGCATCGACCGGGTCGCCAATGAACGTCTCGACGAACTGAATGGACGCGTCAGACACAGCGGATCGAACAGGATTCACCTCTCCACCCTAGTGCATTGTGTGGTGGCCGGAAGACATCCTGTCTCGGGTCTGGCGACTCGGCCTCCGACGCTGACCGCTGAGGGTTCTCGCCGTGGCGGTCCTCCCCGCTGTCGGCGCATTCATGCAGCTAGAATGAGGGACGATTCACTGGAG
>JAITVA010000235.1 GCA_031286045.1 Propionibacteriaceae bacterium
GAGGTGCGCGCATGACCTCGACCACGTCCTACTCCCCCACCCAGTCCCCCGTGGAGTACCCGCTAGGCATCCTGGAGGTGCGCGCATGACCTCGACCACAACTCAGGTCTCACCTGGTCCGAGGAACCTCGTGCTGGTGCTCGCCGGCCAGATCGTCACAGTGCTCGGATCATCACTACTGCGATTCGCCTTGTCACTATACGTTTTGGATCTGACCAAGCGGGCGGACGTGTTCGCTGGAATCCTGGCGCTGTCGAGTCTACCCATGTTGCTGGCGCCCATCGGGGGAGCTATCTCGGATCGGTCCAATCGCCAACGTCTGATGGTCGCCTACGACGCCGTCTGCTGCGTCGTCGCGGTCGGCCTGGTCGCACTCTTGGCCAGCGGGCGAGCCAGTGTGGTCGTGATCGGCCTGGCCATGGTCCTGTTCGGCTTGATCGGCGCGATGGAGACGCCCAACACCACCGCCTGTGTTCCCCAGCTCGTCAGCCAAGAGAGGCTGACCTGGGCCAACGGTCTAGTTCAGGCGGTGCAGTCGGCCTCCGGCGTGCTCGCTCCGGTGCTGGGCGGAATCCTGTACTCCGTGATGGGCATCACCGAGTTGGTCGGTGTCGGCGCAGTCGCTTTCGGCCTTGCCGCTGCGACAGAGACCTTCATTCGCCTGCCCCACATTCCACGACCCCGCAGTGCGGGCATCGCTCGCACCATCGCCAAGGATCTGGCTGAGGGATTCCGGTTCACCTGGAGCGACCGGCTTGTTCGAAAACTCATGATCGCCGGGGCCCTTCTCAACCTGATCGTCACCTCGCTCATCATCATCGCCACCCCCCTGATCCTGCGCACAGTGGTCCACGCCTCCGACTCGATGTACGGAGTGGGCATGGCCGTGCTCGAAGTCTCGACAATTCTCGGCGCCTTGGGTGTGGGCCTTGTCTCCAAACGGATGCACATGAACACCTTGTGGCGCTGGGTTTTGGCGGTGGGTTTGGTCTTCATTCCGGCCGGATTCTTCGTCACCCCCATGATCGTCCAGCTCGGATTCTGGCCACCCTTCCTCGGCTTCATGGCCTGCGCGGCGGCAGTGGCCATCATCGCCACGATCCTGTCGATCTTCGTGATCGTCAGAGTTCAAACCCAGACTGCCCCCGAGAATCTCGGCAAGGTGATGGCGATCCTGATGGCAGTCGCCCAATGCGCGATACCGCTCGGGCAAGTCGCCTACGGCCTCGGCTTTCAAGGCTTCGCCGGGCAAGAATACGTCCCGATCTTGTTCGCAGGCGCGGCCACAGTCATCATGGCGGTCGTCTTCCGGCCACTGCTGCGTCGAGAAAAGTAGGCGATGGTGAGCGGGCTGTCCATGCTGGCGCCCACTCACCCCTCGACATGATCGATGATTGTGCCCAGTCTTCCACCCCACCTGCGTCCACTCACCGGCAGGAGTCACCGGGGTCCGTGCCTGCGGGTGCCGCGCGGCCCATCGAGCGGCAAGTCACAGGACCGTTCCGATAGTCGACCTCGATATCCGCTAGACTCCTTCGAGCATCACGTGCACCACAAAGTCACGATGCCACGGCACACAGCTGATCCCGCTCCAGTGAACAGCCCGACACCAGGTTCGTTCCGCACCCACCGAGAGGCGACCATGAGACAACGTTGGATACGCGATGTGGCCTTGTACCTCAGTGGCCAGACACTGTCGATGTTCGGGTCATCTGTCGTGGCGTACGCCATCATCTGGTACGTCACCCTCAAGACCGGCTCCGGCGGACAATACTCGCTGCTCCTGATCGCGTCACAACTGTCCATGGCCGCGACCATGATTCCCGGCGGCGTGTGGGCCGACCGCTACTGGCGAAAAGCCCTCATGATCGGCGCCGACGCAGTGGTCGCCCTCGCCACAATCGCACTGGCCGTCTTCATGCTCAACGGCTTCGAAAACCTGTGGATGATCGCCGGAGCACTGGTGATTCGCGGACTCGGCGGCGGCATCCAGCACCCGGCAGCCAACGCGGCACTCCCCCAGATTTCACCGGCTGACAAGCTGATGCGCATCAACTCCATCTTCCAGTCCATCCAGTCCTTGGTCTTCATCGCAGCACCCGCCCTGGCGGCCGTCATGCTGGTGTACATCCCACTGGGCTGGATCCTGATGGTCGATGTGGTCACGGCAGTGCTCGGCATCGGCTGCACCCTGGCCGTGCGCATCCCGAGGTTGGAGGCCGACCCCGATCAACCGCCACCCGAAGGACTCAAGGGCTACGTCAGCCACATCGGCGAAGCGGTCAAGCACGCCGCCGCCATCCCCGGACTGCGCCGCATCGCCCTGCTCGGCGTGGTGATCCTGGTCATCGTCATCCCCTTCGCCCAAATGACTCCTGTCTTCGTGGTACGCCTCTTCGGCGATGCCCAATGGATGTTGGCCGCAGTCGAAATGGTCTGGAGCATAGGCATGATCGTCGGCGGATTGGCCATCGCGGCCTGGGGCGGCTTCAAGAACCGCATGACAATGATCATGTTATCATGTGTTCTCATTTCGGCCATGACCATGGTGATGGGTTTCGCCCCGAACATCTGGATGTTCCTGATCGTCATGGTGGTGTCCGGCCTGGCGATGCCGATGTGGAACACCCCCTCGATGACAGCCATTCAAGAACTCATTCCTCCCACCATGATGGGTCGAGTGATCAGCTTCTATGGCCTGATCAGCTCGCTGGGCGCCCCCATCGGCATGGCAATCATCGGCCCCCTCTCCGACCAACTGGACATCTCATGGATGGCCCTCGTCTGCGGCGGCGTCGGCCTGGCCATCCTCATCATCCTGGCCCTGCGCGGTGGCCCCGGCAGCAGATTGTATGCACCCGAAGGTGCGGGCACCCCGTTGGAGGCGGCGTCACCCTCTGACGCCGGGCCCCTCTGACACCGGCCCTCTGACACCGGCCCACCGACACCGGCCCACCGACACCGCGCCCACCGACACCGCGCCCACACCCGAGTCCGCGGCGGCGACCCCATCTGAGGGAGTCACCCTCTGACGCCGGACCCCTCTGACACCGGCCCACCGACAGTGCCCCACCGACCCCCGGACACACCGGCACTACCCCTTTTGGCGCCGCGCCAACCCCCGAGTCTGCGGCAACACCCACCGGCGAGTCTCTCAGGAGGGACGAGTTGGCCGAGTGAGCGGTCATTACCATCCCCAACTGCGGTAAGAGAAGTAGTCAATCGCATATCTGGGATGGAAAACATCCTCGAACGGGACCTGTTTGAGGATGTTTTCCATCCCAGATGCTGACCTGAGGCCGAAAACACCCGAATTGGGGATGGTAAACATCCACCACCGACCCACCCGAGCAGCCCGTCCAGCCGAACCCCTGAGAAGCATCCACCGCCCACCCAAGGCGCGTACCCACTACCCCCTAGCACATACGTTTCCCCAACCGCCTCCGCACCACATAACGTCTGCCACCTCATCACGTACCCCTCCGTCACGCCGCGTACCCCATCGTCGGCCCACGTTCCCCCGCCTCTACCACCCACCCCCACCACGCCCGCGCCTCAAAACTTATCCACAGATTTCTTCCCTCCCCTTTCGCTGACATCCAGCCGTCGACCATGCTGGAGGAATGACAGCTATCTCAGATAAGACTGCGCCTGTGCGCCAGTCACGCCCCGTGACATACCGCAACTACTCTCGTTTGGGGTACGAGCGACTGACGCACGGGGTGTACGGGTATGGCCCCGACGTCTCCGGTCTCGATCAATGGGATAGTCAACGACGGTACTTCTTGCCCCAGGTGACCGCGATCATGAAGCTGTACGAGAGTAAGACCATCGCGTTGTGGGGCATGACAGCCTTACAGGTACTCGATGTGGCGTTGCCAACACAGTTGGAGGATTGGCAGAACTGCCATGTGCTGGTACCCCGTCATGTCAACCGTCCGCTCCGCCATGGAGTCGTGGCCCATCGTAGTTCCACACCGCTGACAATCTGGGGACGCCGAAATGACGCTCCTCTGCTTCATCCTGTCGAGCACTGGCTTCAGCTCATCGACGCCAGCGATGACGCCATGATCGAGGTCGGCGACGGACTGATGCGGCGACAACGACCACTCTTGTCCGAACACGAGGTCCGTACTCACCTCGCCTCAATGAAGTCAGTCAACGGATTGCCCCGAGCTCGACGAATATTGCAGTGGGTACGATCAGGGACAGACTCGATCTATGAGACGCGCACCCGTTTGGCATTGGTTCGCGCCGGTCTGCCCTGCCCGAAGGTGAATCACCCGGTACGGTGCCGCTCAGTCGGTCGAACCTTCCACGTGGACATGGGGTACCCCGCCGAGAAGGTCGCTGTCGAATACGACGGCAGTGTCCACGTCGGAGATCGACGCCAGATGGAAATCGACGCTGTCAGACGGCGCGCCCTCCAAGAGGAAGGCTGGTTGCTCATCACCGTCACCGCTGACCAACTCGCCCAGGTGACTGCAATGGTGAGGTCCGTGGAAGCCGCCCTTGTTCTCCGTCGAGCGGCCCTGCGAGGGTGAGGCCGCGCGTGCCTGACGCTGGGCGACGCCGGGTGACGCGGGCCCCGGGTGACGCGGGGTGACGCCGGGTGACGCCGGGTGACGCGGGCCCCAGGGTGACGCCGGGCGACGCCGGGCGACGCGGGCCCAGGGGTGACGCCGGGCGACGCCGGGCGACGCAGGACCCCGGTCGCGCGGCGCCGCAGGAGGGTGACACACAGTCGGTACTCACCGCCGCAGGAGCAGGAAGCGAGTCCGCCTTGATGAGTCGGGTTCTCGTCTAGAGGTTGCGTCGGTGGGTGCTTCGGTTCAGGGTGTGGGTTCAGGGGTCAGGGTGACCAGGACGACGAAGGATGCGAGCTGGACGTCGGTTGGCTGAAGAGGGCGCCGCCCGCCGTGCCCCTGGAGTCACACTCCCTAGTGACCTATCAGCGCCACCCCTTGAGCCGTTAGGGACGATGACCACCCCACCGCCGGCGGTCTTGCCGCTCGATGCCAGCCATCAACCCGACCGGCTCCGCCTCTCCCAATAGCGAGACGCCCTACTCGACCGCCTGTCGACGCACAATTCAGTCGGCGTTGACAACCGCTCCCTCAGGATGGAATCAATAATGAACGCAGTGTCGTTAGGTGGGCGCCGAGGCTGGTGAGATTCGTCTCCTCCATCATGTGCATGGGCTGGACGTCCATCGCGCAACGTGGGGGACGAAGATCGCCTCCCCCAGTGTTCAAACGCCGGCACATAATTGATCATCGGTTCCGCCTAATGCCACCTCCGCCCCCGGATGAGTCCGTCCGACACGACGAACCTCTCAGGAGGGACGAGCTGGCCGCGTGAGCGGTCACTACCATCCCCAACTACGGTAAGAGAAGTAGTCAATCGCGTATGTGGGATGGAAAACATCCTCAAACCGGCCTCATCCAAGGATGCTTTCCATCCCAGATGCTGACTGGAAGTTAAAAACGCCCGAATTGGGGATGCCAAACCTCCATCACCCACCCGAACAGCCTCCACCAGCGGCGCCATCGGGCCGCGCATCCTCATCATCCAGACGACGGCACTGGGGTGAACCCCTAATCCCGCACGGCATGAGTCCGACGTGCCCAAGCGACGGGCAGCACGATTGCCGAGCAGAGGGGTGACGCGGTGACGCAATCACTTCCCCACGCAGTGGGGCAGCATTCTTCCCACCGACTAGTCCAGTCCGCCTGAAAGATCGGTCCCGCAAGCGATGGGCCAGCACCATCCATCTGGCGGCACTTCGAACGGCGGTAGGATCGGCTCCCCAGGCGATGGGGCGGCACACTGATCCCGCCCTCCGCGTCCGCAGCATCCACCCGATAGGATCGGTTCCTCAGACGACGGCGGCAGCACGCTCCTTGCTCACAGTGGCGACCGACTGCACCGTCGCCATTCTGCCTTGTACCCCCTCGACAGGCCGCCCGCGTCAACCCACCTCACCCTCACTGCCCAGGCAGTGGCTCAGTCGGGCGAAGCACCCAGCCAGTCAGCAGTTTCGGGGTGAAGAAGGTGGATTTCGGTGGCATCAGCAGGCCCTCGCGAGCAGTCCGTTCGATCTCCTCGATCGAGGTGGGGCGTATCAGGATCGCGGCGGTGAAACCACCACTGGCGAGGCGACTCATCACCTCGTCCAAGCCGTGTTGATAGGTGACCTCGGCGTCGACTCCGGCCAGCGCTGCCTCCAGCCAGGCGCCGTCCAAGGCCCGCACCTGGTCAAAGGCTCCTGGCTTGGCGATCAGCCACTCGGCCTTCCCATCGGGCCACACGACGACCAAGCGTCCCCGCCGGACCATCTCACCCAGAGTCGCCGCCGTCGGACGCTCCACTGGTTCGACATCGAAATACCTTGTCAGAGCCTCACGTAAGGCCTCGGGACTGATGCCGGAGCACAAGCGATGGATCGCCTCGATCGACAACTGATCCTCAACTAGCTCATTGATGAAGGCCAGGGTGTGCTCGGCAAGGGTGTCACGCCGCCCGGTGGCGCTGCGCACCTCGTCACGGTAGGTGCGCGAGATGGCGTAACGATGATGCCCGTCCGCGATGAGCACGTCGTCGGCAGCGATGATGGCCCGAATCCGTTTGATACGGGCCGGATCGGCGACCTTCTCCACCGTGTGGGTCACGCCGTCGATTGTGACCGAGCCGCGCAGCGCCCCCGGTTCGCGCAACTCATCGGTCAACCCATGAGCCAGCGACAAGCCCCACACCGGCGATAGGTTGGTCGCCGTCGCTTGGGTCAGGTCGAGGCGGTCAGTTTTGGCCTTGGGGGTGGTGTGCTCATGAGGTAAGACGGTGGTGGGTCGCGCCGGCGACGAAACTCCCCCTCGATCCAAGTCGCCTGCGTCACCCACACCCGACCGAGCATCATGCTCGCCGCCCGCCTCACCATCAGACCGATCCATGTCGCCGGGGTCGGTCACACCAGCGGTGTCATCCACCACGGCCAGTCCGCCGAGCACCCCCGAAATCTCGCGCGGGGAGCCGGTCGCGTCCGTGAAGGCCAATCGATAAATCGACAACGTGTCATCGGCGTCCGAGGTCAGCACTCCGTCTTCCACCCACTGCCACAGCAGTTCGGCCGCATGATCGTAGTCACCATTCTCAGGCACATCCACGCGGGTGATGTTGTGCGGATCACGCGCCCACAGGGCCCGTACCTCCTCCTCAGACAAGACATCGTAGGGTGGTGACAACACCGCCGCCAGGTCCATCTCGCTGGAGTACCTCAGGGCAGGAAAGGGACGAAAATCAGGCATGACATGATCCTACCGGCTCCTCCCCGACCACCGTTCAGATGGATGATTCGTGGGCCCTGCCGCGGGCCACCCGACCACTCACCGTCCGGCCGACGCCACTCGGACCAGCCTTCTCAAGACCTGATCGGACTCACCTCCACCGGCGTGGTCAGCACCCGCCCACGAGAGACGTCGCGCACCTGGCCGGTGATCTCGAAGCGGTCGCCCAGGGGAAGGTCGTCACTCGATGTGCCGGCGCGCAACTCGAACCAGCCGGGCTCGACGATGCGCCTGGTCGGGTCGCATCCGGTGAAGGCGGTACGGTCAGCGTGCAGACTGAAGGTGACGTGGGCAGCCTCACCAGCGGGCAACTCGACTTTGACAAAGCCAACCAGTTGTTTGACGGGCCGCACGACTTGGGCGTACTCATCCGACAAGTAGAGTTGGACGACCTCAGCGCCAGCGCGATCCCCGGTGTTACGCAGGGTCACCGAGGCGGTCAGGGCGCCGTCGGCCGCGATCGAGTGACTGCTCAGGGCGAAATCGCTGACCTCGAAGCTGGTGTAGCTACGACCGAATCCGAAGGGGAAGAGCGGTGTGGGATCGAGGTTGGACATGCCATCGTCCATCACTGCCAGCCGTGGGCCAAGATAGGTGCCGGGTTGACCGCCGACCCCGTTGGGGATGGCGACGGGCAACTTGCCACTGGGATTGACGCTGCCCGTCAGCACGCGCATGATCGCTCCGGCGCCTTCCTCGCCAGGCATGAAAGCTTGCACGATGGCGGCGGCCTTATCGGCGAAAGAACCCATGGAATAGGGCCTGCCGGTGACCGCCAACACGACTGTGGGGGTACCGGTGGCCAGGACCGCCTCGACCAAGTCTGCTTGCACACCAGGCAAGGCCAGGGTGTGCACGTCGCAGCCCTCGCCGGAGGTGCCGCGACCGAACAGCCCGGCCAGGTCACCGACTGCCAAGACGACGACATCGGCCTGGGAGGCGACCTCGACCGCCTCGGCAATGCCACTGCTGTCTTCTCCTGACACCTCGCAGCCAGCGGCATAAGTGACCTGGCCGAAGGTCGCGGTGGCCGCGGCCAGGATGGACTCCGCTTCGATCCCCATACCCAAGCCGCTGTCTTCCATACGGGACATCACGTGGTTGGGGTAGGAGTAACAACCGAACATACAGCTAGGCTGATCGGCCACGGGGCCGATCACAGCCACCTTGGACCCAGTCGGAGACAGGGGCAGCAGTCCTTGTGGGTTGGCCAGCAGGATGATCGACTTCTCGGCGATCTCCCTTGCCAGGGCCCGATTCGACGGGGAGTCAAGGTCGATCGTCTCCGGACTGGCGGTCTTCATCGTCCAGTCGGCGTCCAACAATCCCAGTTCGGCCTTCTGCGTCAGCACCCGTCGCAGAGCCGTGTCGATCACCGACAGGTCCAGTTCACCGGACTCCACCAATCCCACCAGGTGGGGGTATGCCAAGGCGTCGGGCAGCTCAATGTCCAGCCCGGCTGCGAGGGTCAGCGCCGCCGCATGGGCCGGATCGGCTGCGACCTTGTGCATCATGTGGGCGAAGATGACTGCGCCGTAGTCGGACACAACCGTCCCAGTGAAGCCCCATTGACCGCGCAGGACGTCAGTCAGCAGCCATGTGCTGGCGGCTGCCGGCACACCATCGATATCGGAATAGGAGTTCATCGCCGAGCGCACGCCACCGAGGCGGACCGCCATCTCGAAGGAGGGAAGCATGACATCAGCGAACTCGCGCGGCCCCATCGACACCGGCGCGTGATTACGCCCAGCCTGGGAGGCGGAGTACCCAGCGAAGTGCTTCAGCGTTGCGATGATGCCTTGCGATTGAAGTCCTTGGACATAAGCCGTGCCGAGTGATCCGACCAGATAGGGATCCTCACCACAGGTCTCCTCAACCCTGCCCCAACGGTAATCCCGCACCACATCCAAAAGCGGGCTGAGCCCTTGGTGGACGCCGAGGTCAGCCATGTCGCGCCCGATGGCCGTCGCCATCCGCTCGATCAGGCCCGGATCGAAGGAGGCGCCCCAGGCGATGGCGGCCGGGTAGACGGTGGCGCCCATGGTCGTCACTCCTGTCAGACACTCCTCGTGGGCGATGGCGGGCAGCCCTAGCCGAGTCTGACGGTGGAGGTATTCCTGCATGTCGCGCAGGTGTTTGATACCCACACTTGGTCGAACAGGCTCAGAACCGAAGCCTCGCGTGATGTGGCCCAGCCCATGCTCAGCCGACTGCTCGAAGGTCTTGTCATTGGCCCGAATCACCCAGTCCATCGGGGCCACCTGGGACTCCTGGGCCGAGGAACGATCCTCATCAGAGCGATCCACCTGACCACGGGGCCAATAGGAGCCCAACTGAGCCACCTTCTCCGGCACAGTCATGACGCCGAGCAGCGCGTCGACGCGTTCAGATGTGGGCAGTTCAGTGTCCTGCCACAGGGCGCGCGCGTCGGCAAGAGCTGCGGCAGTGGATTCGGGACTATGCATGAAGACTCCTTTGACGCGATGACGAGCCCTGTGCCGTCGGACGGTCCGTTCGCTCACCTGACCCAGCAGTCAGACCGGCGACACAGTGACGAAACTCTTTCGTTATTGACTTGATGACTTGAGCCTACTTCGCCTGGGTTGAGAAAGGCAAGGTTTGTCAAAGCGAAAGACTTTCTGGCATAGGTCCGCAAGTTATGCCAGAATTGGCTCAGAAAGACGGGCTATGAAAACTTTCGTCATCAACGAGATAGTTTCGTGAATCCACAAGGAGCGTGCAGCCATGGCGGGGAGAGCGACACTGGCTGCGGTGGCGAGACATGCTGGCGTGTCCTTGGCCACCGCGTCGAAGGTGTTGAACGGACGTGAGGGCGTCGGCGACCAGACCAGACAGCGGGTCAAGGATGCCATGGATGAGCTGGAGTATCGCCCCACCACCGCTCGGGCGAGCGAGCCCAGCACAGACATCCGCCGGGTCAACGTGATCTTCGGCGAGATCAACGTGACGATGTACCTCCCGGAGACCTTCCACGCCTTGATGGTGGCCGCTCGCGATTGTGGCGTCGAATTGATCCCCCACCTGATGGAACACCCTCAAACCCCCAGGGAAGTGAACGCCTGGGCCGAGAAGATGCTCAGCAACAATGGACAAGGGGTCATCGTCATCGCCAACGCCCTCTCCGTCGCCCAGGTCGAAGCCTGCGAGCGCCTCCATCTGCCCGTGCTGGCGATCGACAGCTCCACCCCGATCGGAGCAACCAACCTTATCTCCATCGGCTCGAACAACTTCGCTGGCGGCCACGCCGCCGGGCGCCACCTGCTCTCACTCGGCCACCGCAGGTTCGGCCTGGTCCGAGGACCAGCGAACGCGAGCTTCGCCCGTGAACGCGCCTTCGGTTTTCTCGCGGCTCTGGATGAGGAAGGCATCGTCTTGCCCACTGACCTCATCGTCGAGGCGCATTTCGCCTACGAAGGCGGTTTGAGCGCTGGTGAGCAACTGCTCAATCGCCCGGATCGACCGACCGCCATCGCCACGAACTGTGACGCCTGCGCCATCGGCGTGATGGAGGCGGCCCGCAAACTAGGCCTCCAGGCGCCCGCCGACGTGTCGGTCGTCGGCTACGACGATTCAAAACTGGCCGTCTGGTCGACCCCCCAACTGACCTCCGTCAGACAACCCCTGGCCGAGATCGCCCGGATGTCCTTGCGGATGCTGAGCCGCATGATCGACCATAAAACCTTGGACTCACCCCACGTCCAACTCGCCACCGAACTCGTCGTCCGCGACTCCACAGCGGCCCCACCCGGAACCCCCCAACAGTAAAGGACAACACAATGAGTAAGCCAACTGGCGGATTGCAGACGCTTCCCGCCAACCAACCGGCTGAGCGCTTCTATCGCGGAGGCCCGCAGATCGCCCAGTTCCGCAAGACGACCAACCAGGCCCGCCGTGAGCCAGAGGACTGGATCGCTTCGGTGGCGTCAGTTTTCGGCGAGCCGGGAGTCGGCGAGACGGTCATGCCCGACGGTCGGACCCTGGCCGAGCACATCGGCGAGGACCCCGTCGCTTGGCTGGGCGCCGACCACGTCCAAGCCTTCGGCCCCGACCCGAATCTGTTGGTCAAGCTCTTGGACGCTGGCGAGCGCCTGCCGGTCCACGTCCACCCCAACACCAAACAAGCCCACAGCCTCCTGGGTATGACAAGGGGAAAGACCGAGGCCTGGCTGGTGTTGTCCGGTGGCGACGTCCAGGTCGGATTCAAACAGGAGCAATCCTTCGAGCAAGTGCGGACCATGGTGGACCAGCAGGACATCGCCGAACTGCTGAGCCGTCTGAACACTGTCCATCTAGAGCCAGGCGACACTTTCCTCGTTCCTGCGGGCCTACCCCATGCCATCGGACAAGGTCTTTTCGTCGTGGAGCTCCAGGAACCCAATGACGCCTCGGTGATGCTGGAATGGACCGGCTTCCCGCTCGACGGACGAGGCAGCGGCCAACTCGGGTTGGACCTGTCGCAGTCCATGCTGATCGTCGACCGCTCAGGCTGGGACGCTGATCGTTTGGCCGGACTGCGGGGCAGTCGCGACGGGCAGGTCTTGCCCGCGGCTGCCGACCCCTTCTTCCGAGCGCAGTGGTGTCGCGGCGGGGATGCGGCGAACCAGAGGCGCACCGTGGACCAGGACCGCGCCGTCAACCCAGGCATCACCATGGAAGGCATCACGGTGGACCCAGGCTTCGCAGTGGTGATCGTCGTCGAAGGCCAAGGCAGCCTTCACGGCGCCGACGGCTCACAGGTCGATCTCACACGCGGAACGACCGTCCTCGCTCCTCACGACGCTGGACAGTTGCAGGTGCGTGGAGATGTTGAGTTCATCGTCGCTCGTCCCCCCAGCCCCACAACCGAATAGTGACGGGTTGTCCGCGTGACTGTCCCACGTGCCATGCGGGGCGTGGGACAGTCACGCGGACAGCCGTGCCGCACCGGTGTCAACGAACGCAAACAACACCCTTGGCACCCACACACAACCCATGAACCGTGACAGAATCCCCCCAAATAACAAAGGAACAACAATGAGACGCGGAGTCTACTTCGACGGATGGTACCCCAACCAACACAACTACCACCCCAGCTTGCCCATGCGAAAGCTGAAGATGATCGACGACCTGACTGAGATGGGCGGAACAACCCTGGTATGGTCGGCCATGGGCGGCGGATCCATCTCACTGGCCTACCTCGAACAAGAGGCCTATCAAGAGATCCCGGGCCGTTTGCGCCTCTACGGGCACCTCAACGACGCAGAATTCATCGCCCACTGCCGCGAGCGAGGCATCGAGGTTTTCGGCGTGGTCTTCGAGGCCCAAGGTTGGGAATTCCCCGCTGAATACGATAAAGACCATCGGTTGTTGGCCCTCAACGAGCTGCGTGGCGTGGGCGAACCGGGATGGGCCGGACTACGCGAGTTCACCAAGTCGACCGGGCCTCAGGACTGGGCCCCCTTCGAGAAGTACTTCCCCGACGGCCTGACCAACTCGCTGGGCGAACCGGTGACCGACATCTGGGAGGAGGCCTGCTGCCGCGACCTCGACGGGCAACCCTTGTTGACTGACTGGGTGATCTGCCCGGATCGCGAGCACATCTGTCACTTCATGGACCGCAACAACCCGGTGTGGCGGGAGTACCTCAAGGCCATCATCCGCATTCAGATCGACGCCGGTGTGGCCGGGGTCCAACTCGACGAGTCGGAGACCCCGCTCGGCGCCTTCGGTTATGGTGGTTGCTTCTGCAAGGATTGCATGGCTGGCTTCCGGGAATACCTCCAGGGCTTGGAGGCCGATCAGCTCCCGGACGAACTGGCCGGGACCGATCTGACCAGTTTCGACTACGCCCAGTACCTCCGCGACCATGGTGTCAAAGCTCAGACTCCGGTGAAGGTGCTCCCGATGGGACGTCTCTACGCCCACTACGCCGTGGAGTCGACCCGGAAGCATTTCGCCGAGATCGCGGGCTACATCAAGGAGTACGGGCGCTCCCAGGGTCGAGAAGTCCTTGTGGGAGGCAACTTCTACAACGGCAACCCCGAGTTCGACCCGCGGGTGGATTGCGTGGACGTCATGATCACCGAGATGGCCTCGACCCAGCACGCCCAGCCCGGCTGGTTCCGCTACGTCGAGGGGATGGCCCGAGGTCGCGATGTACTAGTGGCCGAAAACCCTTATCACGGCGTTATTCCTGGGATGATCACCGCCATCAATGATGGCAAGCAGTACGATCGCCTGCGATGCTCGCTCTACGAGGGCGCCGCCATGGGTCCATCGATGACCTTCCCCTATGGATCATGGATGGGCTCCGTGACCGAGGACGCATTTTGGGCTCCGCCAGCCCTGTTGAAGGAAGTCGGCGCCGCCATCCTCGCCACCGATCACCTTCGTGGCCATGTTTCCGCTAATGAAGTGGCAGTGTTGTACCCGGTGGCCGACGGCAACGACGGGGAGTTCGACGGTCCACGTTGGGGCTACGCCGCCGACCACATCGCCTACGATGCCCTGATCGACGACCTGCGCGTCACCTATTGGCCAGTCATCAACGCCATCGCCGGGGCGGACATCCCCGTGGACTCGATCCCGCTTCCCGGAGCCGACGCGCGGCCCAACGACGTCACGGCTGCCGGTTTGGCGAGGTACCGCTACGTCGTCTTGCCTGATTGCCGCACCGTCAGCCCTGAGCAGCATGCCGAGTTGATGGGGTACGCTCACGGTGGTGGACAGGTCATCGTGGTTGGCGAATATGGCCTCAACCTTGGCGCCACAGCCGACCAACTGCGGAGCCTGGCCACTGTGATCAAGCGCGGCGAGTCCGTTGTCGACCTGATCGAGGACCGCCAACTGACCCTCTCCGACGCGACCGAACTGTGCGTCAACACCGTCGACCTCGGTGACCGCGCCGCCCTCCACCTGCTGAACTTCGCCTTCGACGAGCAGTCCGACCATTTCACCCCGCATCGCGACACAACCGTGTCGATCCGCCTGGCCCAGCCAGTCCACCGGGCTGTCCTGCATCGGCCCGGTCGCGAGTCAGCCGAGTTGGACCTGACCGTGACCGACGACCGCGTCACCTTCACGCTGGATCAGATCGACATCTACGCCGTCGTCGAACTCATCGGCGCGTAGCGAAGTGGTTGACCGTCCCGCCCCACCGTGGGACCGGGACGGTCAACCAGGAGTGCGTGGGTGGCCGACATAACTGAGCAATCTCTGGACGTTTGAGGGTCGGTGGTCATTGTGGGTCATGGTTGTGTCGCCTCTGGGGGTACGAAATGGCGACATAACTAGGGCAAAGTATGAGTCAGAGCCCCGAAACCGTCATACTTTGCTCAGTCATGCACGGGCCGCGACGACAACCACCGCAAGCCAACAAGATGAACAGCTCATCTGAGCAAAGTCGTCGCCCGATCCGCAGATGGACAGCCCATCTGAGCGGCGTCGTCGCTGTGCCCGGAGCCGACAATACTTGAATATGGCTCTTCCGACGAGGGTACAGTTGAGGCATGAACAACACTTCGACACAGAGGTCCCCATGGTGGCGGTCGCTGCGGGCGATGACCTTTCTTGGCGCATGTCTTGGCGTGGCGGTGGCAGTTGCATATTGTGAGATTCGCTTCGGAGGGTGAGCATCACCCCAGTGCCGCCGCACAAGGGGCGCCCCTGACCGGATAAGGTTGAAGCCGGAAGGCGGACATATGGCGAGACCTTTGAGCGAGTTGACTCTCAGTGAGTTGTGGAGGTTGTTTCCGATCCAGTTGAGGCCGTATGACCCGGCATGGGAGCAGTGGTACGAAACCGAGGCGACCCATCTGCGTTCTGCCTTCACCGGCGACGCGGTCGAGATCACCCACATCGGGTCCACCTCCGTCCCGGGACTCATGGCCAAGCCCATCGTCGACATCTTGGTCGAGACTGATGATCAGCGCGGACCGGCGGCCATCGTGAGTGCCTTGGTGGATCAGGGCTGGCTGCTGATGGCGGCCTCGGACGACCCGCGTTTCAGGCTTGATCTGAACAAGGGGTACACCCCCGATGGGTTCGCCGACAAGGTCTTTCATTGCCATGTCGTACGGCCAGGTGATCGCGACGAAGTGTACTTCCGCGACTGGTTGCGCACCCATCCCCGCACCTGCCGTGAGTACGAAGCCCTCAAGCGCGATCTGGCGTCGAAGCATGAGCATGATCGTGACGCCTACACCTTAGGGAAGACCCAGTTCATCCGTGCGATCACCGGGCAGGCCATCGCCGCAGGGTCGTCAAGACACCACTGATTGGCGGCTCACGTAGCGAGCATGGACTTCGCTGGACTGGAGCGTCATCATGCTTGATCAGCTACAGGCTGGCGGAGATCGCAGCGTAGAGCCTCTGGGCCATCGCCATCTTCGCGTCTGATGTCAGGTAGCCGGCTATTGACGACGCATCCGCCGGGAGCATTTGATCCGGGTCCCCGACGGCGGCCGTCTGCGTCTCGTCGAAGACGACCCTGCCGCTTTGGGCGTCTGTCGCCAGGACATGAATCTCCGTGTCGGTGTATCTGACGCTGCTGGCTTTCCCCTCGGCGTCAACATAGTTGTAGGCGCCTTGCGAAAGACTCCGAGACGTCACGACAATGACGATGCCTGCCCTACTCGGGTCATCTGTGTAATAGATGTCGCCAAGACTGAGTGCTTTCAGATACTGGTTGAGATAGTGGACGACGCCCGACTCGGCTTGTGCCTTCAGCTTCTCCACCGTCTGTGCCCCCAACCCAGTTGCGGCAAAGTCGTCTGGTCCAGTCGGGGAGACAAAGAGTACTGTTCTGGGCTGAGCTTGTGTTCCAGCGTTGCTGGCCTGCGCTCGGTAGGAGTCTTCCAGAACTACTGGCAACACAGTCGCGTTCTCAGCGCGGCGGCGCCAGTCGGCGGAGTCCTTGTAGTCTCCCAGCATGTGCCAGAGTCCCGAGTAGAACCGAAATCCAACCTTTGGGTCATAGAAACTCCCCGGGTCATACACCCAGTTCTCCACCTTGCCCATGGTGTCGACTGCGGCGTCATACAAGCTAGCGACAGATTCGGCTTGCGCCGGCAGTGGGCTCATTCCCAGCAGCGCCTCAGCATCCTCAAGAGTGTCTTCGGCGGATCGATCATTGTCATACTCATCGAAATAGGTCGTGACACCCCCATTCAGGTAGGCGAGCAGGGATCGGGCAACAACATTGGCTTTGTTCAGCTTCCCTTGGTCATCCATGCTTTGATAGGCGGCTTGGGAGCCAACCCCCGTTGCATCAGCTCGCCATTGTCGCCAGCTGTAGGGATGAACATCCGCCGTGCTGTAGTAGTCGTAGTAGAGGGTGCTCGCCTTGACCTGGTCGGCGTCATTCATGGCGTCGACCATCTCATCAAAGCCGATGGTCGGCGTGTCAGAGCTGTTCTTCAGGTAATAGTTGAACGCTTCGTAGGCGCTGCGTGACGCCAGCGTTCCAGCATCCTTGTACTCACCAGCATCACGAAAGGCCTCCAGCGCGTAGAGGTACCTCTGGTTGTCCAGATTACTCAGGCCCGCTTGATAGCTAGCTTCAAGATAGAGTTCCGCACTGTCCTTATAGTCAAGGATTCCCTCGAACTCAAGTGCCGCAATCGAGTAGGCATGGTTCTCCATGGCCTTTTTCCCATCCTGATACGCCTGCTCCTCCGCGCTCGCGCAACTGGTGAGCCCAGCAAGAGTCGCCGCTATGATCAGAATCAAGACCCCGACGCGGACTCTATATAAACAATGGCCCTGCATGTAAACCCCGATTCCCGACTTGCCGATTGGTGCTTTGTACCCTTGGTGTTGTTCGAGTCACTCGATACTGTGTGACTGTTGGTTGTCATTGTACTGGTTTCGATCGCAACGGGGTTTGCTAGTCGAGGCGTTCAAGTAGACGAGCATGGGGCCGGAACGATTCACCAGACGCTCAGTTGAGAGTAGGCGCGTGGATGGGCCCTTGAGATCAGGCAATGCAGGCCGAAGTGCGAGGTGCCGTCGTGAGAACAAGGCGGACTATACTTCGCGTGGGGGCTATGGTCGACGGATTCGAAGCGGAGCGCGATGAGAACCATGAAGAGGTTCATACCCGTGTTTATTGTGGCCAGCCTGCTCACATTGACAGGATGCGGACTGCAGGCCCACCAACAACCAACGCCAAGCAACACACCGAGGCCGACGTCCACACCGGTCTTCCACTACGCCCCGACGCCCACGCCGACCCCCACGCCGACCCCCACGCCGAAACCGACCCTCTTCCTCCCGACCCCGACACCGCCACCGGAGCCGCCCGTGTCCACCTTCGCCCTGACCTGCACACCCCCGACCAGGGACGTCATGGACTGGCTGCGAACCCACAACCAGAATCCTGGGCTGTCGGCTTCGAGCGTCATCATGGTCGACATCGGCAACGGGCTTCTGCCAGACTCGGATTGGTGGATGGTCTACGTCGGCGGCGCTCAGCTTGAGAAGGAGTACTGGATGCCCTGGCTGTATGACCAGTCCACCGGCGAATGGATCGGTCACGGACTGGACAACGTCGAGTGGACCGGCGAACGCCTGGCTCGGGGACACGCCGCTCAGGACAGGGCGATCTCCTGCCTGTCCTGAAACGGACTCTCGGCACTACGTCCATCGCTAAACATGGGGTCGACGATTGCCTGTCCCAGCGTCCGGATGACAGTGTATGGTTCATCATCGGTTCCCCGCGGAAACGACGATCAATCATGCGTCCTCATCTGGCCACTGGGTCAGGCAATCTTCATTCCCCAACAGCAGCACGGGCCCCCTGTCAGAGCTTGCTTCCAGTGAGCCCTGCCGCTTGGTCGTCAAGGGCGACGGCTGACGCGGGCGCCGCGATGGGGCAGCACTTGAGGACAATCAGCGTGGCGAAGAAGGCCAGGACGTCGGCGATCGGGGTGGCGATCCAGAGCCCGACCGCCCCCCACACATGGGCGAGCACCATGACCAGAGGAATGAGGAAGATGAGTTGGCGTAGGGCGGTCAGCATGGTGGCTTGCTTGTATTGACCGATGTACTGATAGAAGCTGGAGACGATGAGGACGAAACCGACCAAGGGCAGGGAAGCGCAGAAGAGACGCAGGCCACCGGCGGTCAGGCTGGTCAGCGCGGGGTCGGCGCCACCGGTGAGCAAGGCAGCCACAGGACCAGCGAACAACTCGATGATCGCCCATGCGACCAGGCAAAACAGGGTGGACCAGAGGAGGGACTTGCGCAGCGCCAGACGGGCCCGGTCATAGTCGCCGGCCCCGTAGTTGTGGCTGACAATGGGCTGGATGCCTTGCCCCAACCCTATGATCGGCATGTAGACCATCATGATGACTCCATAGATGAGGCCGTAGGCGGCGACAGCCGAGTTGCCACCGATGGTGTACGCGACGTGATTGAAGGTCAGGGACACCAGGCTAAGCGCCAGCTGGGTGACGCAGGCGGGCAGACCGATGCGCAGGATCATCCGTACAGTGTCCGGCGTCAGCTTGGTGGCGGCAAGCGTGAACCTGGCCGTGCTGGCAGGAGAGCGAAGGAACTGGAGCGACAAGCCGGCTGCGACCGCGTAGCCGATGACCGTGGAGGCCGCGGACCCAATGACACCCCACTTGAAAACGAAGATGAAGACGGGATTCAGGGCAGCGTTGACCACGATGCTCAGAGCGAAGTTGAAGAGCGCCCGCTTGGCGTAGCCCATGCCTTTGATGAGGTTGTTGCTGACTTGAGCCAGCATGAACAGGATGGTCCCAGCGGTGATGACCGTCGCATATTGGCTGGCCATCTCCAGATTCTGATCATTAGCGCCGTACAATGTGAGGAGCGGCTTCAGCACGAGCAGGGCCACGACCGTGAGGACGATGGAGATCAGGACAGACAGTCCGACCGCGTTGCCGATGACTTTCTGCGCCCCGGCGGTGTCACCCTTGCCGAGTTTCAGCCCGATGGTGGCCGCGCCGCCCAGCGCTGGCAAGAATGAGAAACCCTGCACGATGAGGGTCAGTCCGGTCGAGACACTCACTGCAGAGACGCCGGTCGTGCCAACGCCCCACGAGACGAAGGTGCGGTCGACCAGCATGTTAAGGGAGCTGACAAGCATGGAGAGGATGGCCGGAAGCGACAGGCTCCAGATGAGGGTGGACATGGGTTGGGTGCGCAGAGCGCGGGTTCGATCCATGGGAGGACTTTCTTTTATGAGTATATGCTCGCATTTAAGAACATGAGCGTACACTCATATATCCGAGCGGTCAATCCGACCACCACCCATCCATTTCCGAGTGATCGCTCGTGTTAAGGTGGCAGTGGGTGGCCGAGGCCGGTCGCCAGGAGGTGGTTCAGACATGGGGAAAGACGGGGCCGTCAGGCAGCCGAAGCAGAGCCGCGGCATCCAGATGAAGGCGAAGATTCTCGCCACTGCCGAGAGGCTCTTCGTCGACCGTGGCTTCTTCGCGACGACCACCAATGAGATCGCCAAGGCCGCCGACGTCTCAATCGGCAGCCTGTACTCCTATTTCGCAGACAAAGACGCCATCCTCACAGCACTACTCAAACAAAACCACCAGTACTTCATGTCAGTCTTCGATGAGATGCAGAGCGAAGCCAATACCCTCCTGAGACAAGATGACCTGCGCGGATGGCTGGATTGGCTCATTCGCCGCCTCGTCAGACTGCATGAGGGGAAGAAGGGCTTGTTACGAGAACTGAATGTGCTGCGCTACGCCAGACCCGACGTGGCCGCCGTCCTAGACGCCGGATCCGAGCGAGTACGACTGGCCCTCCTAGATGACTTGGAGAAACACTACCCGACCGCCGGAGCGAGCGACATTGAGGCCGTCGCCGTCGTCCTTCGCGCCTCCGTCTCAGCGATCGTCGACCAGGTCGTCTTCGCCGACAGCCCCGTCAGCGACGAGCGCATCATCGCGACCGGGGTTGACATGTTGTATAACTGCCTGAACTGAGCGCTCGGGCTCGGTGGGGGCACACCGCTTCGGCCACCTGGGGTGACGGTTGAGGGGGTTTTCCATCCCCGATGTGAGTGATTTCAGCCTTCGATCAGCTTCTGGGATGACAAACCTCCCCACAACCACCCCGCTTGGGGAGGTTTGCCATCCCACATTCGCGCATCACTACTGTTCTTACCATAGTTGGGTATGGAAAAAGGCGAAGACCATCATCAGTCTTCATGACCACCATCAAGATGGGCCCTTCAACGGGAGGTACCAGTCGGGTGAGCTTCGAGCGCCATGGCACTGTCACCATGACGCCACTGTCCTCTTCAAAAGGGGGTACCAGCCCAGTGGACTTCGAGGGCTAGCGAACGGGGAGTTCTCGGGATTGCACCGCTTGGCCGACGCCACAGGGCGGGCTCCTATTGTGATGCCCGGCCAGACGAGGTTTGCCGTGTCATCTCCACCGACAAACGGGTGGGCTATTCGAACGCTTCCCTTTTCGAAATCACACGGTGACGTTTGGGGGCTGCCGACAGACAACGAAAGGAACACCTTGGTAGGCCATGACGACGCTCAGAAGTCGAGATCATCGGCCACCAGTCCCGCCAGCTGGTTGGCCAACACCCGGCTGTAGGCGTACACCTCGGACTCCGACACTCTGTCATGAGTCCCGCGCCGCGCGGCCTTCACCGTCCCGTCCTCAATTCGGCGAATCACCGTCGCCTTCGACACTCCCACCATGCGCGCGACCTCCGCAGGGGAATATGTCACTCGCACTGGCGACACCTGAACCGACCGCCCGGCCGCCGCTTCTTGACGCACCAACCCCCAGAAGGCCATCATCCAGTCGGCGTCTCGGGCGTCATTGATGCTGACCATGTCTGGTGAGACCGTCAACGCTGGCTCTTCAATCATTGTGCTCAGCCCATCACTCTATCCGTAATGAAAAGATAGATACGTGCAATGTCTCACACCGGTTCACGATGTCGGAGCTGGACATGTCACGAACCCCGAGACCGTGACCCCACGATAGGCACACTGTTACCTTTTGCCCGGCTGACAGGATGTGTGTATGAGAAGATGATCCGCATCAAGACGCGGATCGCACGTGTCGTGATGAGAGAAGGGTGACGATGAGGACCACCGCACTGGCTGTCATTGGCGACGCCGCGACCACAACCGACGCCCCGAGCCTGTCCGACGACTCGAACCTGTCCGACGACTCGAACCTGTCCGACGAACCACCCGCGACAGCGCCGCTCGGCAACGACGCAACCAACGACCCCACCCCAACCAGCGACCCCACCCCAATCGACAACCCACTCACGAAAGCGCCGCTCGGCGCCGACGACATCGACCCTGGCGACGACCCCAGACCCGGCGATGTCCGTGTCGCCACGGCGGAGGTGGTTGAGCGACACAAGGACATGGTCTATGCCATCTGCCTGACGCACACTCGCTGTCGAGGCGACGCCGACGATGCTTTTCAGGACGTCTTTTTGACCTACCATCGCAAGCAACCGGCCTGCGCGGGCGAGGAACGACTCAAGGCCTGGCTCATCACCACAGCCCTCCACATCTCGCGTCGTGTGGCGACGAGTTCGTGGCGTACTCGCGTGGTCGCGATGCGCCCCGACATGCTCGACTCAGCGCAGCCGGAAACCTTCCATTTCGACGACCCCAGGCATGACGCCCTGCTCGCCGCCCTGGCCGCTCTGCCACCGGCCTATCGCAGCGTCATTCATCTCTTCTATCTCGAGGATCTGTCGGTGGCGCAGATCGCGTACCTGCTCGACGCGACGCCGGGCACCATCAAAATGAGACTGTCACGCGGACGCACCATGCTGCGCGTGGCGATGGCGACGGAGGAATCATGACCAATCAGACGCCCATCGACGGCACAGGCGACGAGTTCGCCCAAGACTTTCACACGATGAGATCACAGATGACACCTTCACGCCAGGCCTTGGCCCGCTTGAATGAGGCTGTGGCTGAGCTGGACGGCGGTGGCGTCTCGGCGACCAAGCACAGCACCGGC
This sequence comes from Propionibacteriaceae bacterium, assembly GCA_031286045.1. Classification (GTDB taxonomy): domain Bacteria; phylum Actinomycetota; class Actinomycetes; order Propionibacteriales; family Propionibacteriaceae; genus WQYJ01. The sequence goes on from JAITVA010000235.1 coordinate 22,347, forward strand.
GCCGCCCTTCCCACCGGATCGCCATCGTCGTCACCGAGGCGTTCGCGACGGCCTCGACGCTGGACCAGACAATTGACCGGCGCCTTCGCCGGTGGTGTGCTCGCGGCGGGGTTGGCCGGGTCGATGATCGTCAGTGGCCTAGGTGGCCACAGCGCTCTGACCGGCCCATCCGCACCTCAAACCGTCTCCTCGCCCGCCACCCAGACCCTGGCGCCAACCGGGTCCGACCAGAGCGGATCCAGCTCCACTTCCGGATCAGTGTTCAGCCGCCCTAGCGACTACCAGGCCGTGTACGCCGCCATCACCAGTCTGACTCAGGGGCGGTCGCAG
>JAITVA010000061.1 GCA_031286045.1 Propionibacteriaceae bacterium
TGGGTACGCCTGAGTCGGCTCGTGACTTGTCTGTGAGTCTTGATAATGTGGCGAAGGTTGCTTTGCGGCGTGGTGATTTGGGTGTGGCGGAGCAGACGTATGCGCGGTCTTTGACTATCCGTGAGGATCTTAATCGGCAGTTGGGTACGCCTGAGTCGGCTCGTGACTTGTCTGTGAGTCTTGATAATGTGGCGCAGGTTGCTTTGCGGCGTGGTGATTTGGGTGTGGCGGAGCAGACTCTGTCACAAGCTGTTTGGGCGATGGAGGAGGCATGCAACAAGATGCCTAATGCTCCTTGGGTGGCAGAGCTAGAAAGACTCCGGAATATGCTTCGAACAACGCGTGGTAATAGATAATGGCGTTTATTTGCTGTTTCTGAGAAGACTCCGCTAATGGATGGTGATAGGGGCATTTCTGTCGCCTGCCTGGCCAACCGGTGGAAAGATGGACGTGAAAACGCAGTATGTCGGCGAGTGGTGGATTGATCCAGCGGGCCAATGCTCTAACGTGTGACTCATGGATGCGTCTGGTCTCATATTTGCGGTGTTGGTGGTGGCATGCTTGTTCTACGTCGTGCCACGGCAACTCAGTTGGCGTATCCCGACGCAACAAGAGTCTGAGAGTCAAACCCCGCTGCACTTGTCGATGAAGCCCGTCCATCTCGGAGTGCCGGCAACGGCTGAAACCGCGGGCGAGGTGACCACCGATTCGATCACCCCACCCGCAGTCGTCTCCACCATTCTGATGCGTCGCGCCGGTCGCCGCGCGGCCTTGCGTTTGGCTCGTCAGGCTGAACGACGCCGTCGGGTCGTCTTCCTCGCTCTGCTGGTGATCTTCCTTGTCACCATCCCTTTCGCGGCCCTCGGTCTAGGGATGCGGTGGTGGGTGCCGGTGGTCGGTTTCGGGGTCACCGTCGGCTGGGTGGTTTACTCCCAGATCGAAGCTCGTCGCACCCAACGCCAACTCGACGCTCTCGTGGCCGACACGGAGCTTGGCGACGACGAGGAGACGGTCACAGTCAGTCTGCGACCGGCCGAGCCAGAGCCTGTCACCGAAGACTCCCTGGCTATCGTCGGGCCCAACGGTGACCTACAAATGTCCTTGTGGGAGCCGATCACTGTGGTTCCTGCGACCTATATCTCAGCTCCGACGGCGGCGCGCACCGTGCGGACCATCGATCTTGCCAAGCCAGCCACCGGTGGTATTCCGGTGACCGATGACGGCGTTCAAGAGGAGCCCCAATCCGTCGCAGTGTGAACTCGGTTCACGCGACTGTCTCAGCGGGGAGACTCATCCCCAGGCGCTGGTTCGGTGTGCGGCTCGTCTTTGGCGGTCGCTGGAGCCGACTCCGATTGGCCACGTTCGCGGCGTTGGCGCAGCCACCAGCCGACCAGCATGACGACCAGGATGCCGATCGTGACGTACCACATGTATTGGGCGTAAAGGTTGACCAGGTTGACGGCGGGCTCGCCGATCCACCAGCCCAGGGCCAGATAGCCGGCTTGGAAAAGGGCGGAGATGGCGATGACCGGTGGCAGGAACCGTTTCAAAAGGGCGCCTGCCGCGCCGATCGCGGCGAAGACGATCGGCATCGGGAAGGGGATCGGCAGGAAAGTCAGGAAGATGGCCAGCAGCGAGAATCGGTTGGTCACACGCACGGCCCGTTCTGCGCGCTTCTTCGCCCGCGCCGATTGTCCAGACAGCAAGGCGATGATGTTCGTGCCCCAGAGCTTGCCTGCCCACCAGTAGACCCATGAGAACTTGACCAGGGACAATGCCGCCAACACCCAGTACAACACCAGTGGACCGCCGTACACCCTGGTCCAGGCTCCGGCAGCGACAACGGAACTGCGCCCGCCCATGATCATGGCGGCGATCGGTGGGTTCCAACCGATCAGGATCGCCCTCAGCGGCAGTGTCGCCAACGCCCAAATGCCCACCACGGCGATCCAGATCCAACAAGCCAGGTCAGCTCGGGTCGGCTTGTGACGCCAGGGTAGCGATGGGTCGTCCCACCAGGGTTTCTCCTCGGCGTTCGGCTCCTCGGTGTGGCTCATGATTGGTCCCGTCTCATATCGCGCTGACGCTATCGTACCCAAAATGAGGGGCCTGAACGGGCCACTCACACCCGTCGAAGGCTGCGGCCACGAACTCGGCGAAGCGTCGGCGACCCCGCCGCGTCGACCCGATTCTTTTGGCAACACCTGGAGTGGGTTTGACGACTTGAGTAAACCTGACAAACTAGTCGAGAAGGGAAATACCCTCCACTAAGGATCGTCGGGCACGTACCGCCCGTGGAAAGGTAGCCGTCATGGCAACAGTGTCGTACAAAGACGCAACCCGTATCTATCCAGGCTCGGATCATCCGGCTGTCGACAAGCTCAATTTGGAGATTGAAGACGGCGAGTTCATGGTCTTGGTCGGACCTTCTGGTTGCGGCAAATCAACCTCCCTGCGTATGCTCGCCGGCCTCGAAGAGGTCAACGAGGGTCGCATCTTCATCGGTGACCGCGACGTCACCGACCTCCCGCCGAAAGACCGCGACATCGCCATGGTCTTCCAGAACTACGCCCTGTATCCCCACATGAC
>JAITVA010000063.1 GCA_031286045.1 Propionibacteriaceae bacterium
GTCCGCAGGCCTGTGCCTGGATGATCTGCTCGGCGGCGTACCTGCCGGACTCCATGGCGTAAGAGATACCTTCGCCGTTGAACGGGTTGACCGTCCCGGCGGCGTCGCCGACCAACAACAGGCCCTGAGCGTAGACCGGCTTGCGGTTGAAGCCCATGGGCAAGGCGGCGGAGCGTATCGGTTCGAGCTGATGGTCTTGGCTGAAGCCCCAGGACTTCGGCATCGTACCTAGCCATCTCTTCATCAACTGCCGGAAGTCGACGTCACGGTAGCGGGTCGCGTCAGGCAGACCCATGCCGACGTTGCAGGTTCCGCCACCAAGGGGGAAGCTCCAGCCGTAACCGGGGAGCAGGTGGGAACGACCGGGCTCACCGTCCCACAATTCCAGCCAGGAGTCGAGCCAGGGCTCGTCACCCATGGGCGAGCTGTAATAGGTCCGCACAGCCACGCCGAGGGGACGCGACTCGATGCGTCCACGCCCCATCGCGACCGCCAGGCGGGCCGAGTTTCCATCGGCCGCCACCACCACCGGCGCCTCGAAACGGCGGCCGTCCTTGGTCGTCACACCGACGATCCGACCGCGATGAGTCAGCGGAGCGTTGACGTTGGCGCCCGTCAACAGCCGCGCCCCCGCCCCGACCGCCTGGTCGGCCATGTGCTGATCGAAGACCGAGCGTCGTACCGCCATGCCATAGGCCGGAAAATCGGTCAGCTCGGGCCATTCCATGCAGTACTGCGCACGCCCGACGTGAATGCGCAACCCCTGACTGCGTTTCCAATCCAGGTTCGCCAAATCGATCCCTAGCAGGCTCAGCTCTTTGACCGCGCGCGGCGTCAACCCGTCGCCGCACACCTTCTCGCGCGGGAACTGCGTCTTCTCCAGCAGCAACACACTCAACCCAGCCCGCGCCAAGTGGGCCGCCGTCGCCGAACCACCCGGCCCCGCGCCCACCACGATGACATCAGCACTGTCGGTCGTTGCCGTGGGCACAGTCATTGGACGATCCGAGGGCGCCGACATGACGTGCGCTTGGCCAGGTCCCGGAGCATGAGGCATCCCCAAAGCTTAGCCGCAACCGGCCATGGGCGACCCACCGCGACCGAGTCCCAAGCACTCGTCGCTCAACCCGGGGAATCGATGATCAACGCTGTGTCGTCGGATGGGCGCTGGGGCAGACGACGGCACATGATTGATCATCGGCTCCCCAGGTGACGCCCTAGCCAGTCATCACCTCATCGAAGTCCACTGTCACGATGTTCTGGATGGCCGAGCGAAGGTGGGCGGCCATGTCAACCTTCTCCGGAGTGAGAAGCCACTGCAGTTGCAACCCATCCATCAAGGCCGTCAGAGCGACTCCGTACACCCAAGGATCCACCCCTGCGGCGAGGTGGCCTGCCTGTTGGACCGACACCAGGGCGGCCTGAGTGCCTTTGACGATCCGGGCGTATCGCTCGACGAAGTAGTCGTGGGCGGGGTGATCGGGCGAGGAGGCCTCGGCGGCCAGGACGGTGTAGAGACCGATCAGTCCTGGCACGGTGGCATTGTGCCTGGCCAGATCGACCATGCCGCGCAGAATCGCCAGGCCGTCCGACAACTTCGCCCCAGCCGCGCGGAAGCGTTCGCGGTCTTTGCGGTCTCGCCAGGTCAGAACGGCGAAGAGTATGGACTCTTTGGAGGAGAAGTGGTGGGCCAGGCCGGCCCGTGACAGGCCGCATCTGCCAGCGATCTCCAACATGGACGAGGCGTTGTAGCCGCGCTCGCCGAAGACCAGCATCGCCGTTTCGATGATCTCCTGGCGCTTGGCCCGTCCTTTGGCATATCCGTGTGTCACCACTTTCCAATCCTAGCCTTGAGGGAAATTCACATGCAGTCCCTAAAACCTACACTACTGACGGTTTTTGTGTTAGGATTCCCGCAGTGCTGACAGCACACGCAGACGAAGGAGTCACCATGACCGATGTGCCGACGCTCGACGAATCCTCGTCGAGTGCGACCACCATGACTCTTGGGGAAAGATCAGGCGTGCCATCCGACACGGCGGAACGCGAACCCAAGGGCTACACACTGAAATATGGACTGGCCTCGTATGGCCTGTTCCTCGCCATCCTCACGCCGGTCCTCGGCGGTCTGTCGATCAAACTGCAGACCCTCGCGAATGGCGACCTGGACCAAGCAGCCGGCAATCTCGCCCTCGTCACCGGCGTCGGCGCATTGTTCGCCTTGTTCACCCAGCCCCTGGTCGGTCGACTCTCCGACCGCACCAGATCCAAGCTCGGCATGCGTAAGCCCTGGATACTGGCGGGTGTCATCGGAGCGGCCGCCTGCCTGATCGTGATTGGATTCGCCCCGTCCGTGCCCATCATCCTCATCGCCTGGTGCGGAGCCCAGGTCTGCTCCAACTTCGCCCAGGCGGCGGAGACGGCGACCATCCCTGATCAGGTGCCCGCCCATCGACGAGGCTTCGTCTCCGGGATCCAGGGAGCCTGCACGCCGCTGGCCATCCTCACCGGCGCTATTGGGATAGCAGCCTTCAGCTCTGACCTTCCTCGGTTCGCTGTGCCAGCCATCTTCGGTCTCGCGCTGGGCCTGCTCTTCGCCGTCACCCTGAAAGACCGCGTCTTGACCGGCCCGCGCGAAAGCCAGCTGAGCGTGAAGGAGTTCTTCAGTTCCTTCTGGTTCAACCCGAAGAAGGCTCCTGACCTCGGCTGGGCCTGGCTGTCGAAGTTCTTCGTCATGTTCGGCTACGCGTCGATCGGGACCTACCTCACCTTGTTCCTGGCGGCCAAGTTCGGCATGAACACCGCCGAGCAGGCCCAGTTCAACATGTACGCCAACTTCGTCTCCGTGGGAGGCATGGTCATCTTCTCCCTCCTGGGTGGACCCTGGTCTGACAAGGTGGGTCGCAGGCGCACCTTTGTGGCGGTCGGCGCTGTCATCATGGCCGTGGGCGTCGGACTCATGGCGATCTCGCCATTCTTCGGACTCAGCCTGGGCCTGGCCGTCATCCTGATCGGCGAAGGGTTGCTCGGCTCCGGCGCCGGCCTCTTCCTGGCCGTCGACATGGCCTTGTGCACCGAAGTCCTCCCGGACAAGAAAAACACAGCCAAGGACTTGGGAGTCCTCAACATCGCGAACGCGCTGCCCCAGTCCATCGCACCGGCCGCCGCTGGCCCGATCATCATCGCCGTCGGCGCCATGGGATACACCGTCTGGTTCCTCATCGGCGCGGCAGTGGCCGTTGTCGGAGGACTATTGATCTACAAAGTGAGAGGGGTGAAGTGACATGATCACGACCTATCCTTACCAAGACTCGGCTCTGCCGATCGACCAGCGTGTCAGTGACCTCATGAGCAGATTGTCTCTTGAAGACAAAGCTGGCCTTATGTTCCACACCATGGTCGGCTACGGGGACATCACTCACAAGGAACCGATGTTCGGGCTGCCTTCGCTGACCTCCATGGTCACCAAACGACGGATGTCACACTTCAATGTCATCGGATCCCTGGCCTCCGGTCGCGAGATGGCCGCCTGGCACAACCGGGCCCAAGACCTGGCAGCCACGACCGGATGGGGAATCCCCCTGAGCATCTCGACTGACCCTCGTCACGGCTTCACCGACAACCCCGGAGCCGCCATGTTGGCCGGCCCCTTCTCTCAGTGGCCGGAACCCCTGGGCCTGGCCGCCCTCCGCGATCCCGACGCGGTCAGAGTCTTCGCAGACACCGCTCGTCAGGAGTACATCGCCGTCGGCATCCGCGTCGCCCTCCACCCGCAGATCGACGTCGCCACCGAGCCGCGTTGGGCGCGCTGCAACGGCACCTTCGGTGAGGACGCCGACCTGGTCGCCCTCCTGGGCCAGGCCTACATCGAGGGTTATCAAACAGACGATTTCGGCTCAGAATCCGTCTCCACCATGGCCAAGCACTTCCCCGGCGGTGGCCCGCAGAAGGACGGCGAAGATCCCCATTTCCCCTATGGCAAGGATCAGGTCTACCCCTCGGGGAGCTTCGACTACCATCTGAAACCCTTCCTCACGGCCATCGCAGCCGGGGTGCGTCAGATGATGCCCTACTACGGCCGCCCGGTGGGAACCGAATGGGAGGAGGTCGGATTCGGATTCAACAAGGGCATTCTGACCGATCTCCTGCGCGACAAACTCGGCTTCACAGGGATCGTCTGCACCGACTGGGGATTGCTGACCGACACCGACATGGACGGTCAAGACTTCCCCGCACGAGCCTGGGGTGTCGAGCACCTGACCCGCGAAGAGAGGATGCTCAAGGGCATCGACGCCGGAGTGGATCAATTCGGCGGCGAGCTGTGCCCCGATGTGCTGGTCGGGCTGGTGCGGGACGGCAAAGTCACCGAGTCGCGTCTGGACACATCCGTTCGTCGGCTTCTGGTGGAGAAGTACACTCTCGGCCTGTTCGACAGTCGTCATGTCGACGAGGAGCGTGCGTTAATGGTCGTCGGCTCTGATGAGTTCATCGAAGCCGGGCTGCGGGCACAAAGCCAGTCGGTGACCGTCTTGAAGAACGACCAGACAGCGGCCCGACTGCCGCAAGCCACGGGCGTCAAGGTCTACGTCGAAGGCATGAATCCCGCGACCTTGTCGGGTCGGGCGACGGTTGTCGACTCTCCCGACCAGGCCGATCTGGCGATCCTTAGGCTCAAGGCTCCCTTTGAGCCGCGCGGAAGCGGCTTTGACGCCTTCTTCCATGCCGGCTCGCTGGACTTCCCGCAAGCTCAGGTGGACCATGTCAAGGCGATCGCGGACCTGGCGCCCACCATCGTGGATGTCTACCTCGACCGGCCGGCCATCCTCACGCCGATGGTTCCACTGGCGAACACCCTGACGGTGACGTACGGAACCTCCGACGCTGCCTACGCGGATGTCGTCTTCGGGGTTGTCACGCCAAGCGGAAAGCTGCCCTTCGACCTGCCCCGCTCGATGGCGGCCGTGGAAGCTTCTCCGGAAGACGCCCCCTTCGCCACCGCTGACCCGCTGTTCCACTTCGGGGACGGTCTGAGTGTCTGACCTTCCACACGATTGATGGCGGACTCCTAGGCGCCAGGCTGGCCGGGGATGACACAGGTCATTCACCGGCCAGTATGGCGCACCGGTTCGACTGCGCACATTGAAACGCTTAGTCAGGGCCACCTCCATCCCCGGCAGACTCTCTTGTGCCTTGATGCCGGGGCTCTCCTCAGCTATGTGAGTCCACCATGAGGACGCCAATCAAAGCGTAGGTCGGCTGACCTCGGCAACCGTGCCCCTGCGCTCACCGTTCTTTCTCCAGCGCCACCGGGCGGGGCTTAGGCAAGTCGAAAGGTAGTTGCTTTCGCGCATCCAACAGCTCAATGCCGACTAGCCTACCTTCAGCAGAAAACTCCGCTGTCGCCAGCAAGTCCGCGCCATTCTCAACGGGAAGGACGACGGGCCTAAACACACTCTCCTGAGCAAACCTGATCATCGCAGCATTCGCATCTGTGTCGACAGTCACGTAGGCGCTGACGCGAAAAGACATGAATGCCATCTCCAATCACGACTCTCTCTCCAGACGGAGCGTCTTCGCGGGCGGCAAGCTCATCGTCTCGCCGTCGATAGCTCGCCAGTTACCCCCTCCGCCGCCACCGAGACCGGGTGTGAAGACAGTGACAACAGCCGCGCGGCTATTCATCACAACTGTCACCCACGTTGCGTAGTACCTGTAGTTACCGTTGCTCTGTAGCACCACCTTGCCCGATTGGCAAGATGCACTCACTGCGTTCTCGACATCCTGCCGGCCAACGTCCCGAGTAGACATCTGCAACTGGGCATGATGCGTGTATCCGCGCACAGAGCACGGTGTGCCCAAAGGTAGGGCATCGGCAGAGGGTGCCACCTGCACCATGCCAAGCAGAGCCATCAAAGTTGAAATCACTAGGATCGATGCCCTTTTTGTCTTCGTCATGATCATCCTCTCTCAGTCACTTACCTCAGGCCTCCGCAGCATTACGGAGTGGCCCTTCACTTCAACTTAGGCGCTACTAAAGGTGCCTCACTAGTGACAAATGCTACAAATGCGCTCGAAAGCAACGTAAAGCCCCTCCACAACCGACACCAGAACCGTCACCCAGCTACAACTCAGATATTATCGAGGACTCTAATAGTCGCCATGCGGGCAGCGCTCCCATGAAAATGGGGCTCTGGCGAGGAACTTCGCCAAGCGGCGCGCCATCATTGAACGTTTTCGTACGCCCCAAATCCTTCCACAGAATCGCCACCCGCTACGTCAAACTTGGCGCCAAGCCCCTCGGCGTCATCCACCTCGCCCTCATCGCCATCCGACCCAAACAAGGGAACACAACGCAGTTGACTCAAACCTGATGTGAGGTATCAAACAACCCGAGATCAGTCACCCTGAGAAGAATCTGAACCCGTGAGTGGGCATCGAGTTTGGCTGACAGTCGGGCAAGGTGTTGCCTGACGGTTCCCTCAGCGAGTGACAACTCTCGTGCAATACCTCGATTGGACAACCCCTTGACAAGACAACGGACAACCTCTGTCTCCCGTGGGGTAAGACATGGGAGACTTGAGTTGGTGGCGACTGGGGTCCCCGCACGCAACAACTCGGCTATCCTCACCCGAATTGGGGCGGACAGTGGCATCCAACCATTCAGAGCATCGCCGAGAGCGGCGCCAATCTCCTGCATTGGTGTGGCCTTGAGCAAGTAACCCGCCACGCCGGCTTCGACAGCGCGTCTGACATGGTCGGCAGTCTCAGACTGCGTTAAGGCGACGACGCATGCCATCGGATCAACCAGATGAATCCGCCGGGTGGCCTCCTCGCCGGACATGACCGGCATATTTAGATCCATGAGAACCAGGTCTGGTCGGCGCTTCAACCATATCGCGACACCGTCTCGACCATTCGAAGCTTCCCCAATGATAGTAATATGGGGGACTCCCGTAAGCATGGTGCGGTACCGCCTCCGCGAACCAGAATCGTCATCAACTAGGACGACAGTGAATGGCTGAACCATGTAGTCATCCTAGCCAGCCTCAGGGCTACGAAAGCAAGGGCGTGGTAGAGGGGAGCGCGACTTCTTGCGTATTTGTAGCATTTGTCACTAGCGCCGGATCTTCGACAATGCCTACGGTTGAAGCAACAGGGTGCTCCGTAACACTTCGGAGGACCGAGACTAGCGAATTAAGGGAGGTATATTGTGACGAAGATGAGGAGGGCACTTACTGCCCTCGCCGCAGCGGCGGTGATGCTGCCGCTCGGCTTGGCTTCCATCCCTCAGGCGCAGGCCACCGCTTGCTACAGCAAAGGGGAGTACACGAGCCCAACCTACGCACACGCCTGGGTGGACTACGGATCGTGTAAGTATGGTAGCACAAGGTCAATGGCACATATCAACACCACTGCTGACTCAGGTTGGTACTGGGGATCAACCAACGCGGAAGCCTGGGGCTTCAACGCGATCGCGCCTGAGGCGCATGCCTTGGGTGACCCCTGGCGTTGATATCACGCTCACCGGTGAGGAGTGGTGGCGCGGGCCTTTCTGATCTGTCAGCGGAAGCCGCACCACCACTCTTCACCTTTAGCATTTAGGTATCTCTGAGAGATACATGCGAGAGGAAGGAAGTGGTGATGGCAAAACGTCTGTCGCTGGGGAGTCGGAGTATGTCACCTCGCGAGACCCTTGTAGGTTTGCTCCTCAGCTTGGTACTTTCAGTTCTGGTGGGTTGCTCTGGCCCGCACTCCAGTTCTGGACCAAGTTTAGACTCCGCTAGTCTGGGCCCGGGCTGGCTTTATGAGCAGTTTCAGACCGCACTAGAGATGACCCAGAACGACTTTGTGCGTGACGTGATGCGGCGCGCGATTGATACCGGTGGCATTGCCCCGGCTGATTATGAGGAGGCTGAGTCTCGCTACATGCAGTGCACCTCCGATGCCGGCGTGATGGTGCCCGCCGTGAAGCAAGCCAACGGCGTTTACCGATATCTTCCCCAAGAGATGACAGACGCCCAGGCGAGCCGGTGGGCGGATGTCACCACTAGGTGCGGAGAGGATGAACTCGGCCCGATCGAGGCGCTTTACAAAGCTCAGATCGCCAATCCCGACGGGGAGAGCCAGGCTTCAGCGATGACACGCTGCTTGAACAAGTACGGGGTTACTGGTTTGGACTATAAGCCTGAAGACTTTCAGCGTGACTGGAAAGATCATTTCGCAAACGCACCATACGACAAGGCTGACGCAAATGTTCTTATGTGCTTGACTACTTTGGGTTTTGGGCTCTAGAAAATGAGAATAAGGAACGCGCATAACACCCCAGCACTGGTCGCTCTCGCTATCGCGGTGCTGGTGGCCATAGGCGTAGCAGGAGTCGCGACCGGCCTCGCGCTAGAGCGTCACCACATGGCTCGGCCGAGGGCTTTCGACCCCGCCGCGTCAATAGTTTCCGCGCCAGTGACAATGCGTTCATACTCTGATCCTCTCAAAGTAACCGCATCCTTCATCAGAGCGCTTTCCGCTCCGCTGTCATCGCCGATCTCGGGAACAGTGACGGAGAGTTCCTGCGTACCTGGGGCAGTCATCATGTCGGGTTCTGCGGCTTTCTCGGTTGATGGTCGCCCGGTGGTGGCCTTACGTACCCGGATACCCCTGTGGCGGCCTTTGGACGCGCAAGCCAAGGGCGACGACGTCTCCTCTCTTCAGGAGGCTCTTGTGAGTCTTGGCCATAGCGAGATCCGGGTCGATGGCTCTTATGGCGCGGTGACCGACAAGGCCTTACGGTCAGTGATGACGACCGCTGGCATGCGCTTGAGCCCCGAAGAAGCCACTCCGTTCGACCACATCCTCTGGCTGCCAACCGGAGAGATCACGACCGAGGCATGCCTGCTTGCTGTTGGCCATCCGGTGGCCGCCGGAGAAGATATCATCACTCTCCCAGCTCGGTTGAGCTCGATCACGATCAAAAGCCCACCTGCCAACCGGTTGCCGGGAGCGAGAGAACTTCGACTTGGTAACCTGACAATCCCGACCAACGAGGACGGCGGAGTTCAGGACCCGACTGCGCTCGACACAGTCGCGACATCACCCGATCTCCTGGCCGGCGTCACTTCCTCCGATCCAGCGATCGATATTGAAGTGGAGTGGCGATTGCATGACCCGGTGACAGTGGCGGCCGTCCCACCCAAGGCCCTGTTTGGAATCAGGGACACCGTAGGGTGTGTCCTTGTCGATGGAACCCCGACCCGAGTCACGCTGGTGGCGTCGAGTCTGGGCAGTTCCCTGATCGTATTCGATAACGCCGCCCAGGCACCCACGGTAGTCGGGCTTGATGTTGAGGACCGGTCATGCGGCTGAGATTGGAAGGCGTCGGTCACTGTTTTGCTGATGCTCAGTGGCTATTTCGTGGAGTGACAGCTGATTTTGAGACTGGCACGACAACAGCAGTTACTGGACCATCTGGCAGTGGGAAAAGCACACTACTGGCCCTTATGGCTGGCTCGCTCTATGCCGCAGAAGGGACTGTGGCTCGTCAAGGAATCGAGCGAACCCAATGGGTTTTTCAAAACCCCTTTGGTGTGGCTCGTCGCGCTGCCATCGACCATGTGGTGTTACCTATCATGGCGGTGGGCGGATCGCGCGATCAGGCGACAGACCAAGCGATGGTGCTCATGGAGCAGTTCGGCCTGGCATCGGTCGCCGCGAGGCCGTTCGCTCAACTCTCTGGCGGCGAGGCACAACGTCTCATGTTGGCGCGCGCTGTGGCAAGTCAACCCCATCTCCTTCTAGTCGACGAGCCAACGGCCCAACTTGATCATCAAGCAGCAGTGACCGTTGCTGAGGCACTCTCCTCACTCTCCCTCAAAGGCACCATCGTCGCTGTCGCGACTCATGACCCCTTAACACGAGATGCTTGCCAGTCCATCGTTGATCTGACACGGTACGCGACCGAGGACTGACCATGTGGATCAGGAATATTCTTGGTGAGGCGTTGCGTAATCTTGCGAGCGGGACGGCGCATGCGCTTTGGTTCGCCAGCGCCTGGTTGGTCATCATGGGCGGTGTGTGCGGATTGGATCTGTGGGAGCTATTGGCTTTATCTGGGCAGGTGACAGATTTCCATGACCGGGGTGGTTCCACGATGGTGCTCACCGCGCCGGGGCATGTCGATGGAGTGGCCTGCGACGAGTTGGCGGGGATCACGGGAATCGAGGCGGCCGGAGCGATCCGGGTGAATGATCAGCGAGTCGACATATCAACTACCCCCCGCTCACCCCTGCCTATCTCCGAGATCACCGCAGGATTCGCCCGCCTACTCGACTTCCGAGAGGGCGGACCAGGTGGACTGCTCGCCAGCGCCTCCTTGGCGGACCACTATCTCGATTCGAGAGGGACGATCTCGACTCGGGCCTCCGGAGCCACGTCCGTCGCCGGCGTGTTCAGTTGGCCAGATGACGGGCGCGCCCAAGGCTTGGCCTATACCCTCCTCTCCGTAACCCCCGCTAACAGAAACTTTGACGAGTGCTGGGCAAGAATATGGCCACCGTCAACAGGGAACTCTGATCTGATGGGCGTGGCCTTAGCTGGGGACACGCCTCCCGGTGAGGCGCAGGTGACGCCCCTCAACACCACCATGGGATCAACCCTTGATCCCACAGCCCTGTTCGCCAACAGAAGAACCCAGTGGCTGCCCATCGCGGGAGCAGCAGCCTGCAGTGGAATAGGCTTCCTTGCCGTGTGGCTCCGCCGTTTGGAATGCGCCGCCACCCTGGATTCCGGAGTGCCACGTCTGGCCTTATCAATTCAATTGTTCGTCGAGACGGCATGGTGGTCGACGCTCGGCTGCGTCATCGTGAGCGGTCTGCTCGTAATCACTGGCGCCCAGTTCGAGGTGACACGACCCGACGGTTTTGCCCTGGCGGCTGGCTGGCCGCTCGGGTTCGCCCTGCTGATGACATGGGGCGGCGCCCAAGCTGGGCTGGCCTGTATCCAACGACGCGCACTCATGGTGTATTTCAAACACCGATAGAGGGGAGGGCGTCCCCACTACCGTCTCACACACCTACCACCACAGCCCAGTCGCGCCCCCGTGATGTCGGTCTGTTTGTGCGCCTCGGCTTCGAAGAAGAGATGTGGCTCTAGGTGCTTGGCCGATCCGACCAGGCTGGAGGGGAAGACTCCCAGCATAGTATTGAAGCGGGTGACGTTGCTGTTGTAGAGCCGCCGAGCGGCCTGCAGATGCTCCTCAACGTTGACGATCCCAGCCTGGTACTGCGCGAACACCTCATTCGAGCGCAACTGCGGATAGCTCTCAGCCAGGGCGTTGATCCTGGCCCCCAGCGTGTCCGCCTGAGCGGCGGCGGCATTCAATTCAGTCACCGACATGCCTTTGCGCATGGCGACCACATCGGTGAAGACAGCCAACTCATGAGCGGCGTACTGCCGCGCCACGTCCCGCAGCTTGGTGAGCATGTCGAAACGCTTGGTCAAGGCCACCTCCACCCCCGACAGGCTCTCGTGCACCTTGATGCCAGCGCGAACGAAGTTGTTGGACGTGACGATCCACCAGGCGACGATGACGATGACGATGATCACGACTATCCCGATACCCATCCATGGAATCAGAGATGAGAGATCCATGAGCCCTCCTTTCGATGCTAACAATGACACTATCAGACCCCGGGGACGCCCCGACGGTCAAGCACCGTGCCAGATCGGAGGTGGACGCCGCTGCCAATCTGATCCGGTCTTCCTTGAACTAGCCATCCCATGCGAGCTCGTTCGTGAGTGAGAACCGGCCATTGTCGGATCAAACCGGACTTGGCGTGGTGACAGCGTCTACCACATCGACGATGACCTGAATGTCGGTTCGGACACGCCGCCTGGCCTCAGCCTCGCTGTCAGTGTCGTCGATCACACCAGCGAAGGCGTCCACCAGCGGGAGTCCAATGTGCAGAACACCTCCCATAAAAGCGATATACATCACAACATCGGACCCGCGATCACTCTCAATTTCCGCCATAGCCTTGAAACGCTCGATCAGGGGTGGCGTCAGGGCGAAGAAGGCCTCGTGCGGACTTTGGGCGAGGACGACGAAATGCTCACTGAAAGCCGCGTCTTCGAGCTCCACCTCCTGAAAAGTGCCCAGTTTGCTCAAGCGCCGCCGTTGATCGGCGTAGGCCTTTCGAGTGAGAATCAGGACCTTGCCCGCAATGGGTTTCGGACTGGTGACCACGATCCAGCGGCCGACGAAGTAGGGAACGAACCGCTCGACCGTCCGATCCAGGTCGCGATCGTAGACCCGCTGGATCTCCAACGCCCTGACATCGGCCTGCTCAAATGGCACACCCTTCCACACCCCTGTGATTCGATCACTGTGAGCCTGGTGATGGGCCGGCTTCAACAAATCCGTGGCCAGGGGATTGTTGTGCAGGTGTCCATCAGGCTCGAACCTCACGGACGGACCGAAGACCTCCATCAACTCAGCCGTGATCAACTGAGCGCGGGTAGGCGCATTCTTCCCCCGGTGACTACCGGCCATGATGAGCCCGAACACACCCAGCGCACCGGCGATCAGGGCCAAGACTTGCCCGACCACCTGAACGACGGCGATAGCGCCCGCCCACCCAAGCGAAAGCATCGAGTGCCGAGGGGTCAGTGACACCAAGGCCAGCGGAATCAGACTGAAGGCGACCGTCAGACCCAGACACCACAAGGCAAAACGATAAGCGGGGGCCTGCTGAGCCAAGCGGTCACGGTCCCACGCCGTCGGCGCCGCCTTGCTGGCCTGACGAGTCCGCCAATAGCGTGACAGCATGGCCACCACCAGCAGCAGAATGCCCACCAAACCAACCCCACCCATGATAAGCATGTTGGTTGTGCTGATGGTGGAATACTGGAGAGCCTGATCATAAAGTGAACCGATGCTGCCGCCGTGCAGGGACTCCAGCTCAGCCGGGTCCAGTTCCTTGACAAGATTGGCGATTGAAGCCAGAGCCAACACACTGGCCGCACCAATGAACAAGATCACCGACAAGCAGCCACCGCAACCCAGCAAGCCATCGCGGTTGCCCCGCCTCTTCTGGGCATTCGCCGCCCGAACAGACCGAGACAGGGAACGATCACCCATATGGTTAATCCTCTTCAGTGAGAGCCATGCCGACTATTGACATTGTAGCATGGGTCGACAAGGCGAAAGTCGTGCAGTCGCCTAGGCATTTGGCAATGTGGCAGTGAGACGCTGAATTCGACCGCATCAACCACGTTCCCCATCTCGAAAATCACTCATTCATCACACCGGCTGAGGGACGACCTAGTAGTCAAATTGCCTGTGCTGCTCAAGATCAGGCGGGATCTCCGTCACATCAATGGCCCGATAGAGCATGTCGCCGCCACCCATCAGCACGTCAAGATACTCAATGATCCAGTCTCTAGAGTCATAGCCCTTCACCGCAGTGATTGTGCTGTCGGGGACCCCTTCCCTCACACCGATCTGCTCGCCGCGCAAACTATCGGCGCCCACCACCCCAAAGGGAACATATATGACGCCATTGTGGATGAGCGTACTGTAGCCGAGTTGTGAGTTGTCGGAGACCGCATATTCGGGATAGTCCATTGTGGCGACCGCGCCACAGCCAGCCATGCCCACAGCGACAATGATCAGACCAATAGCCGAAAAGAGCGATTTGGCACGCATTCTTCATCCTTCTCCCATGTGAGGGACAGGTCACATCATATCCATCACCCCAGGTCGAGCCCGGCAAGTGACGAGACTCACCTGGGGAACCGATGGGTCATACAGCTGCGAGTTGACTGCATATGGTTTTGTGACTTACAAATATGTGACTTATCATTGAGGAAGCTGGCCGCCAAGTAGCAAGTATGCTTTTAGTGAGTCATCAGGCACGATGCACTAGCACGCGAGTCTGCTGACTTGGTTGCTCGAGCAGTCCGGACGGTTGTTTCGGGGGAAGGTCCTCCAAAGGCTCGGGCGGACGTGGTTGTGGTCACTGGATCGGGGGACGCCGGTAGCCTATGTGCGTCCGGTCGACGCCAAGATCCCGATCTTGCCGATCCTGCGGACCCAGGGCCGGCGGCCGCGATAAGGAGAGTGCGATGGCGACGGTGGTTTACCCGAGTGAGTTGTTCCCAGCCTTGGCCGGGGTGTCGGTCGATATCCCGGAGGGATGGGTTCCCCTGCCCGAGGCCGGTCAGTTGTTGGCCCTGGCATTGCCAGTGGCAGCCGGTGACTTCCGGCCGAATGTGATCGTAGCCGTGCGGCGGATGGTCAAGGGGACGGCACTGGAATCGACCAAACAGGAGTTGACGGCTCGAGCGGCATCTTTGACTGAGTACGCGTCGATCGGCACAGAGGATCGCTTGGTGGACGGACACCCGGGCTACCGCATGGAGGGGTCGTTCATCCATCCGCAGGCCGGCACCCTGGTGCAGGCGATCCGGTTGGCGGTAGCCGATCGCGGGCCAGTCGAGGACCTGGTCCAAATCACGGGCTCCGTGTCAGGCTCCCAGGCGCTGACACTGTGGCCGACAATCCGGGCGATCCAAGACAGCCTGCGAATCCTAGTCTGAGCCGGGGCCGGTGGGGGCAAGCGAGGAGTTCGTCCAGAGTGGGGAGCTTGGCCGTGACGCGGCCTCGACCGCGACTGCGCTTGATCAGGTCTACTGCACGAAATCGTAGGTTCCAAGAACAGACAACCCTGCGGTTTGGTCGAGAACCTTCACCTGGCCTTTGACGTTCACAAGAGCGTCAACACCACCTTCGAGAGGGGTGTCGTCGGCGTTCCAAAAGCACAGAGTCGTTGAGCCTTCTTTGTCACTCTTGGCAGTCCAACCCCAGCTCATAAAGGCACTGACGGCAGTACCGTCAATCGTGAAGCTGCTTTCGTCCGCTTCTATCATGATTGCTTGCCCTGAGTTGTTGACCAGGTCAATCGCGTAGCAGACACTATCGTCTTCAGCATCGACGGTTTTTTCGCCTACAGTCACAGTCACGTACTCGTTATCGATGGGGACGTTTGACACAGCGGTGGTTTCTGGGGAGGTGCTTTCTGCGGAAGTAGCGCCTGTAGCGGACTGTGGGCCAGAGTCAGCATTTCCATCATCACCGCAGCCGGTCAGTGTCATGCAAAGCAGCAGGGATGCCACAGCACAGGCACCAAGTCGATTTCTTAACATTGTCATTTCTTTCTCCTAATCTTCAGGGTTTGGTGTCTTGTCACCTTTGTCGAACACGGCGGTTCTCCAATGGTCAATCGCCCCGGAAAAGCGAGCAAGTCTGTTTCACTCAACGTAGAGACTCAGTCACTTTCTCGGTATTGGCAGGAAGGGGATCATGAGTTCGGCGAGCCTGGCGACGGTCATGGTTTGCAGATAGACCTTGCCAGGGCCGGTGACGACTGTGTCGAACACCCCTTCGCCGCCGAACAACATGTTCTTGACGCCTTTCACCATCCGGATATCCATGCTGCAACTGGCATCCATGATGGCCAGCACGCCGGTGTCACAGACCAACTCCTCACCTGCGACCAGGTCGTATTCTTGGCAGTAGCCATCCACCTCAAGGAAGACAATCCCTGGCCCGGTGACTCGCTGCATGATGAAACCTTCACCACCGGCGAAACCACTGCCCAGCTTCTTCTGAAAATGCACCGCCAACTCCACGCCGAGGGTGGCACACAGAAAAGCCGACTTCTGGCAAACAACACTTTCCCCGACTCCGAGGACTCGGGCAATAATCCGACCTGGGAAAGACGAGGAAAAGGCAATCTCGGCCGGCCCCTGCGCAGTGTAGCGAGTCATGAACAAGCCCTCGCCGGAAAACATCCGCCCCAGGCTCTTACCCAGACCGCCTTCCGCCTTGGCCTCGGTCACGACCGGGCCACGCGCCCAAGTCCGCCCGCCAGACTCACTGATAATCGTGTCTCCTGCGGCAAGTCGCATCACCACCGCTGGCAACGACCCGCCTTCAATCGTGTACTCCATTGAACTGCTATCCTTTCTATCGACGTGTCTATTGTTTGCTGTTCTTGGCGGCATAGATTCAGCTACCACTACTGCATTGCTTCATTGTCCACAGCGCCTATCAGTAGGTATTCCCGTCTCGGAATCCATGCCCTCCTCACAGCGTTCAGAGTGACCTTCACCCTGGCCAAAAGCCTAGGAGGAGTTTTCCCGCGACACCCTAGCTGCTACAGCTAAACTTTTCGGCGACCCTCAACTCAGCGGGTTGATCCAACCGTTTTGCAGCATGTGGAACACCAAATCGACGGCTTTAGTGAAGCCAGTTTTCGCCAACATGTTCGTCTTGTGGTAGCGGACAGTCGCCTCGCTGACATGAAGTTCCGCGGCGATCTCGGCGTAGGTCAGATGCTGGCAGAGCAGGCGCAGCACCTCCATCTCACGCGCGGTCAGCGGAGTTTCGCCTTGCGGCAAGGGGATGGTTTTCGGCTCCGGAAATCTCGTCTCGCCACGAAGCACGGCGGCCACCGTTTCCAGCAAGACGTCCATGCTCTTGTGCTTATGCACGAACCCTTCTGCCCCGATCTTCTTCGCTCGTGGCGCGTAGGTGATTTCGTCAAAACCCGAAATGACAACGATTTTTATCTCAGGGAAGCGCTTTTTGATCTTCTCTGCTGCGGTCAGCCCTGACGCACCACCGTCGGTGCAGACATCTATGACCAGCAAATCGGGGTGCAGTTTTTCGCAGCAACTCTCCGCCAACGCCGCGGACGCCAGGGCTCCCACGACGTGAAATCCTTCCTGCTTGGAGAACAGTTCCGCCAAGGCATCCCGCACGAATCCGTGATCGTCCACGACCAATACCCTTGTCATAGGTCTTCCTCACATGGCAGGCGCGCCGTCAGTATGAATGGCAAGCCCTCGGGGCAGGATGAGCGTCCCTTGCGCGGTCGCCAGCTTCTCACGCATTCCGCGGATACCTCCGCCTTCCGAAAAATCAGCCTTCAGGGGACTACCATTGTCTTGCACCGTCAGCGTCCAGTCGGAATCATCATATCGGCAGCAGGCGGTTACTTCGGTGGCGAAGCCGTGTCGTACCGCGTTGGTGGTGGACTCCATCACCACAGCGAACAGAATTGACGCGTGACTTGCGTTCTGGGCCAGTCGCCGCCGATAACCAGCGTCACCCCGATCATGGACAACATGGCCTGGAGGGAAGTGAATTTGTCGGCAAGCGTATAATCGTCGTCTTCGATCTCCAAGCTACGCGGCAGCCCCTGTGCGAAATCCTGCAACACGGTCAAATCTGGCTGCTTGGATTCCCGCAACGCGTGGAGCAAAAGCGTGAGCCTTTGCCCCAAGACATTGTGAACGCGGGTCCGCATCCGCAAGACAGCTTCAGCACGAACAATGTCTTCCAGGTTAGCGAGGGTAGTTTTCAATGCGGCGCCTTGCTCTTCCAACACCGCACCCTGCGCCTGTACTTGGGCTGCGACTCTCCACCGTTCACTCACATCCACCGCCGAGACCTGCACATACTGGCAAGGGGGGTCATGCTGGCGCGAACTTGCTCGCATGAGTGGACTGATTAGGCGTTTGACATTGCGAAGCAGTGAACGGTCAGCGCGATCTAGGAGACTGAGCGGAACCTCTACGACATTGTTCTCAGTGAACATCCAGGCTGAGCCATCCGGAAATTGGTAAAGCAGATTTCCCTCAAAACGCGACCGGTTGACACCAGGGCGCAAAGCTCCTCGCTCCAGAGCCTGCGCCATGTGCACACTGTTGCGATATTGCTTGCCGGTGATGGCTTGCACCAGGTTTTGCATCTGTTGATTGATGAGGACTATCTTCCCGAAACTGGTGCAGAACGAAATCCCCGAGGGGAGAGCATCAATGCTCTGTTTGATGGACGACAGCGAGACACTTGTCCTCAGTTCGTTGGCGTAGCGGCGAAGGTAGTGGATGCCGACGATGAGCCAGCCGACGACCGCGGTGATGTACAACCACGGGAACAGGGGTGGACTGGCGGATTCCCAGCATGGCAGGGTCAGCCAGGACAGTGCGGCCGCGATGACGTTCTTTCTCGTGTTATGGATGGCAATATTCACTCCAGCGGTGACGCAGAGCAAGGCGGACAGCACATAGCGCTGCACAACCAGACCGACAGGGTTGAGATAGCTGACGAACATTCCGTGGAGGACATAGGATATCATTACAACGAGTAGCAATGTTTGCGCGACAACGACAACATTAGCGGTACCGCGGACGATGGCAGTTCCCAGCGGGCCGACGCGATAAAAATCAAGAATGCAGACCACCAGGTGAACGCAGACACAGGCTGCCGCCATGAGGCCAAGGCACAGGCAGACCGTATACGGGAAAGAAAAGAATCTAACCATGCTGGCCACCGTCGACCGAAGCGAAAGAAAGGCTGATTCCTACAGAGTCGTCCAGATCTTTCACAATGAACGTACCTTGCGCTACATTCAGGGCGCTTTGTAGGCCGGGCGACAGCGTCGGCGCTGTGCTCAACCTTGGCAGCATGAGCATGAGCTTGACCCGACCGGCTTCGGCCAGAAGCTGGCCGGTCACATACTGTTCCGAGGTGGACCCCACCCAGGACAGGGCGGAGTAAAAGAAATCGTAAAACAGTGTGGCTTGGCGAACGCTGAGCGCCCCGCTGAATCCGCAGCTCACAGCAACGTGAGTGCCCGCGTGGGACGCCAGCTCGTCCATCTCGTCCAAGTAGACAAACAACTCGTCTACCGGCATAGCTTGGTCGGTCTGCTCCAGGAAATAGAAGTTGCAACGACGTTTGATGTAGCACAAGAGCATGGTGAGGCAGGCCAACTTTTCCGGGGAAACTGGCGCCTTCTGCTCGATGAGGGAGCGGACCTGCGCGCCAAGTAGGGCCATCTTTTCGGCAATTTCCGCGTCCAGGACACTGTAAAGCCGTTCCGCCTCCTGCGCCCGCAGGCGTTCGCTCCTGACCTGCTTCTCCTTTGACAACATTGCGTTGGCAGCCCGCAGGTTTTCCGTCGTGACGCTCAGTTGCTCGTACATGCGGTTCAGTTTCGAGATGTCTTCTTGCCAGACAACCAGACCGCCTCGAATGGGTTTCGCGTAAAGCAGTGTGTCGGCTCCTTGGAGGAGGGGCGACTTCGTGGCGCGGCTTCTCAGTTCTCTCAATTCCGCATAGCTGAGGGTCGGGGCCTGCGCGGAAGAGAAGGCGACCTTTTGATCAGCCCCGAGGATACGCATCTTCAGTGGTGACAAGAAAAATAGTTTTCGATACTTGGAGTTCGTGGGAACCAGGCCGGTTTGCAGTATGCCTTCCATGAACGCCAATAGCAGCACACCCGTGACCATCGTCACGTCGCTCTCCCTGGCAAAATCCCACTTGGCCGCATACCCCACGGCATAGGCCAAGAGCAGGAGATAACAAGGTAGCAAAAAGAGGAAATCCTTTTTGCGCGGACTGGCCCAGTTCTTCTGCAGCAGGATAGCTAAGGCCACAAGGGATTCCGCCGCGATGACGCCAAAGATGCCGTAATAGATCGGGCCGTACTCATAGTCGATCAGCCAGCCGTCCGGATCATCGAACGTGAACGCGAGCCGATGCAGGTCATTACTCATAACCAGGGCGAGCAGCGCCGCGTTGACAAGGGCAAAAGGCAGCACCACCTTGGGGAAACGGAAGGTGGTCACCGACTGGTCAAGGGCCAGCGCCAGCCATAGAAATACCAGAGGCAGGCCCAGCATGAACAGATAGTATCCGTACCACAGATGGCGGTGCAGAGCGCCTGGATATAGGAGTTGGTACTTTATCATCCTGGTCAGCATCCAGCCGACAATGAGCAGTCCACTCGCCAGCATGGCTAGCCGTATATTTCTGTTCATGGTGCGGTGCAGAATCGTCGTCATCCAGACAAGGAATACCATCAGAAATAGCACAGGGTGTAGCTGCTGCTCAAAGCCATCAGCCGACACGTACAGATGCAGACGCATGACTTGGCGCTGGATAGTGCTACCCATGTTGTGGGTGGTGGCGTTCACATAATCGTGGTCGGAAACTCTAGCGGCGCGAGAATAATCTGCGGGATAGATGTCATGCGCGCGTCCATCCACAAGACGCATACCCGCAGCAATCAGAGCATTGTCCATGTTAGGTGGAAACTCAATCTCATAAGGCGCGAGTATCCCTTTTGTGAAACTGAGCGTTCCCTCCGCAGGAACAATGATCTCTATGTTCTCACCGTTCTGGATGCGGTCGGCGGCTTCATCGTCGAAGCAGATCTGGATCGGCGCAGGCTCGCCATCAGTTCTCAACAGCCCGCGCACATGCAAATCACGCAGCATCTTTGTCATGGCGTCAAGCGTGAAACCCTCGCCCTCCAACCCGTAGGACATGGCAGCGGCCAGTTCCCTTTCATCTGGCAAGACGGCCTGAAACCCGACCGGGTTCGTGGTGTGCGCCAAGTCCTGCCAGCCGCTGAGGGTTTCGCTGGTCACGTCACGGTCGACGGCCAAGACCACGCTTGCCAAGATCTGCGGGTACCAGTGCAAGCGCTCGTTCGAGCGTAGGGCCGGGACCGCCACCAGGTCAGTGGTCGCAATCGCTTTGCCCTGATTCAAACTGTCCAGCAGCCCTGTGTCTTGGCCGTCGATCAGGTGGTTCGCAAGCAGACCGTCAAGGGCTCGAGAATAGCCATCCGGACGCAGGGCGTCATAGACGATGACCCGATCATCCTGCTCACCTCTTGCCGTGCACCCCACCAGACATAGCAGCGCCAACACAAGCAGCAGCAGTGCTCGCTTCGGCGCGAGTGTGTTCACCTGCGCCGATCCCGAGGACTTCCACTGAACGCAACTATGCATGGTTCTTATTCTAGGCGAGAACATCTGGGGCAGTTCGAGTCCCGCGGTCCCGTCGACGTCGCGAGCGGCCAGCATTCCTGGCTAAGCTATACCGAAGTATACCAATTTATTGCTCCTTTATAACCGGGGCGAATCCCGCCTCCCTCTGATCGCTTCCAAGGCGATTTCGGCAAGGCACCGGCCGAAATGAGCTGGCGTCGTGCCCGCGCTGGATTTTATGAATTCCACGCGCATGGCCCTGAGACACCCATCGGAAATATAGCGATATTCTCATGAAAAATAAGGGGATTCTAATTGTTGCTGAATTGTTACAAAACCTTTTCCGAGGAGCGCTAAAACAGCTTGCCATAGCAGAATAATGGCTACTAGCATGGCAGTGCGTCCAGGGGAGATCGCGCAAGGTTGGGCTGGGCTTGACGTGTTCAGTCCCTCATTTTGTGGTGGCCAGTGCTGCCGCCAGTTCAGGTATGACACAAGGGTGCTTTGTGGTGCCCAGAGAGGATTTTGCAAGATGAAGATGCGAATGGTGACCGTCGCTATGGCAGGGCTGCTGGCCTTGTCAATGGCGGCTTGCTCGGGCCCAGGAGCTGGTGGTGGCGATAGTGGCACGGACTCTGGTGGCCCCGGCGACACCACGATCGGTGTCGCCATGCCGACTCAGACCTCGACGCGGTGGATCGCCGACGGCAACGCCGTCAAAGAAGGGTTGGAGAAAGCTGGATACAAGGTGGATCTCCAGTACGCTGCAGATGAGATTCCGACCCAGACCCAGCAGATCGATCAGATGATCACCAAGGGCGTCAAGCTGCTGATCATCGCGTCGATCGATGGGACTGCCCTGACCAGTCAATTGCAGGCCGCCGCCGACAAGGGGATCAAGGTGATCGCGTATGATCGCTTGATTCGCGATTCACCCAATGTCGACTTCTATGTCTCCTTCGACAACTACAAGGTCGGCGTCGCTCAGGCCACCTCCTTGCTTCATGGCCTTGGCCTGGTGGAGAAGGATGGCAAGCCTGTGGCCACTCCACCAACTGGGACGCAGAATGTCGAGTTGTTCGGCGGTTCGTCTGATGACAATAACGCGCCGATCAATTTCTCCGGGTCGTGGGACACGCTGAAGCCGTTCATCGACAAGGGAAACATCGCAGTGAAATCAGGTCAGACCGAGTTCGCCCAGGCGGCGACTCTTCGCTGGGACCAAGCGACCGCTCAGACTCGTATGGAAAATCTTCTCAGTTCGACTTATGGCGGCAATGGTGAGGGTCTGGCTGGTGTGTTGAGCCCATTCGACGGCATCTCGCGTGGCATCATCACCGCTCTTCAGGGTGTCGGCATGGGCCCGACAATCGCAGAGGGGCTACCTATCGTCACGGGCCAGGATGCCGAGATCGCTTCAGTGAAGCTGATCAACGACGGTGTTCAATACTCGACCATTTTCAAGGACACTCGCACCCTGGCTGGGCAGGCGGTCACTACTGCTCTTTCATACTTGAAGGGCGAGGAGCCCAAGGCGAATGACACCAAGACCTATAACAACGGCGTCAAGATCGTCCCGTCCTACTTGCTGGAGATCAACACGATCAACAAGGAAGACATCAAGCCTGAGCTGATTGACTCCGGCTATTGGACCCAAGCGCAGGTCGACGCTGGGCAGTAAGAAGTCATCCATGACGAAGTGAGTCTTCGCCACGTCCAGTCCAGTGAGGGAGAGGCTCTCGTCCGCCTCCCTCACCGGACTGGGCAGAAGAGACAAAATCTGGCTGATAGAGATCGAGGAATGTGGGCCAATGACTGACACTATCTTGGAGATGTCCTCCATTACGAAGAAGTTTCCGGGCGTGGTTGCCCTGGAGGATGTGAATTTGACCGTGAAGCGTGGTGAGATACACGCGATTTGCGGTGAGAACGGCGCCGGAAAATCAACGCTGATGAAGATCCTGTCGGGCGTTCATCCTCATGGCACCTATTCGGGACAGATCGTGTACGACGGTGAGGAAGCGGTCTTCCGCTCGATTGGCGATTCGGAGCGTCATGGGATCGTGATCATTCATCAGGAGCTGGCCCTGAGCCCGTATCTATCGATCGCCGAGAACATCTTCTTGGGCAATGAGCGTTATGACAAGTTGGGTTTGATCAACTGGAATCGAACGAATGCCGAGGCGGCTGAGTTGATGCGTCGGGTGGGGTTGGATGAGAATCCGATGACTCCAGTGGGCGTGATCGGTGTGGGCAAGCAGCAGTTGGTGGAGATTGCGAAGGCCTTGTCGAAGTCGGTGCGGTTGTTGATCCTAGATGAGCCGACCGCTGCGTTGAATGACACTGATTCTGAGCATCTGTTGGGACTGTTGCGGATGCTGAAGGCTGATGGCGTGACCTGTATCATGATTTCTCATAAGTTGGGTGAACTGATTGAGATCGCGGACTCCATCACTGTCATTCGTGACGGGCACACCATCGAGACAATCCCAGACTCTCAGGCCACCCAGGAGCGTCTGATTCGAGGAATGGTTGGTCGAGACCTCTCCCAACGTTATCCGCCGCGAGAACATGATATCGGCCCTGAGGTGTTTCGGGTGGAGGATTGGACGGTTTATCATCCGACTCAGCCTGGTCGGGTGATGCTTGATCATGTGTCACTGACTGTGCGAGCTGGCGAGGTTGTGGGCATAGCAGGGCTGATGGGCGCTGGTCGCACTGAACTGGCGATGAGCCTGTTCGGCCACTCCTACGGCTCGCATATCAGCGGACACACCTACATTCGCGGCCAGGAGGTTCATCTGCGCACTGTTTCTGATGCGATCTATCAGAAGGTGGCCTATGTGTCGGAGGATCGTAAGCGTTACGGATTGAATCTCTTGGCCGACATCAAAACCAACATCTCGGCAGCAGGCTTGCGTCAACTGGAGAGCCCTGTGACTGGTTGGGTCAACCAGAACGAGGAGATGAAGGTGGCCGAAAAGTACCGGTCAACCTTGAACATCAAGGCGCCGTCGGTGTTGATGGGGGTGTCGAAGTTGTCGGGTGGCAATCAGCAGAAAGTGGTGCTGGGGAAGTGGCTGTACACGGAACCGGAGATCTTGATTTTGGATGAGCCGACTCGGGGCATCGATGTTGGTGCGAAGTATGAGATCTACACCCTGATCAATGAGATGGTGTCGCGCGGTCGCGCAGTCATTGTCATCTCCTCGGAGTTGCCTGAGGTCATGGGCATCTCTGATCGCATTTACACGCTTAGCTTTGGGCGCATCACCGGTGAAGTGCCTATTGCCCAAGCCACACAAGAAAAACTGATGGAACTAATGACGAAGGAAGAGGAAGTAGTCTCATGAACCTAACCGATGATGTGGATGTTGATGGACGGCGCGCGCAGTCGCCGGCGTTGGGTCGGTTTTTGGCGGATAGCGCGCAGAAGAATGGGATTCTTCTGGCGTTTGTGGTGGTGGTGATTGTGTTTTCTATCCTGCAACCTGCTTTCTTATCTCCGTCGAATTTGACCAACCTGGTGTTGCAGTATGCGTACGTGTTGATCCTCGCGTTGGGGATGTTGATGGTGATTGTGTTGGCGCAGATTGACTTGTCGGTGGGGTCGGTGATCGCGTTGACGGGTGCTGTTGCCGCGGTGGTGTGTGTACGCGGTGGTGCTCCGTGGTGGGCTGGCGTGTTGGCGGCTCTCGGTGTGGGCTTGTTGGTGGGCTTGTGGCAGGGCTTTTGGGTCGCTGTTGTGGGAATTCCTGGGTTCATCGTCTCGTTGGGTGGAATGCTGATTTTCCGCGGTCTTGCCCAGTTGTTGTTGGATTATAAGTCGTTGTCCCCGTTTGGTGGGGTGTATTACGACATTTCGAATGGGTTCTTGAATGGGTTGTTCGGAGGGGCCGGGTTCGATGTGTTCACGTTGGTGATCTTCACCATCGCTGTCGTCGGCTTCGCGCTGGCCCAATGGCGTTCACGCCTGGGACAGATAAGGTATCAGCAAAAAGTGACACCCCTTCCCGCCTTCGTCGCCAAGTTGGTGATTGTTGCCGTGGTCGCCCTGGCTTTCGCGTGGCAGATCTCCCATAACCGCGGGTTGCCAATCATCCTGATCATCCTGGCGATCTTTGTGCTTGTGTACGGCCTTGTCATGGGTCGTACTGGTTTCGGCCGTCACATTTACGCGATCGGTGGAAACCTGTCGGCGGCGAGGCTGTCGGGTGTGAAGGTGCAATGGGTGACGTTCTGGACGTTTGTGAACATGGGGTTCTTGGCGGCTGTCGCCGGTATCGTCTACTCGGCTCGGATGAATGGCGCTCAGCCTGCTGCCGGTAACGGGTTTGAGTTGGATGCCATTGCTGCGTGCTTTATTGGTGGCGCGTCGACCACGGGTGGGATTGGTCGTATTGGTGGGGCTGTGATCGGTGGGTTGATCATGGCTGTGATCTCGAATGGGATGCAGCTGATGGGTCTGTCTCAAGGTGTGCAGCCTGTGGTGAAGGGCTTGATCTTGACACTGGCCGTCGCATTCGATTTGTGGAACCGACGCCGATCAACCGCCACCGCCTGACAAGGGGGAGGTCGGAAGAAGATCACCGACACGATCCTGGCCTAGTTTGGCTCCTCACATGATCACCGGAAGCCACAAAGAGGACGTCCCCCGTGCCCAAGCGCGTGTCACCCATGTCCGATACCTCTTTCTAGTTCCCACAGGCGGGTCAGATTGTCGACTTCAGCCTCTAGAGCTGCCTGACTGTCCGCAACACGATGTTGCTCGGCGAGCGGTGCCCACTTAGCATCAACCAGCGCCGTGACTCGCCAGCAGGTGGCGAAGTGGTGGGACGGTCTGCCACTGGCTGAGCGCGAGCCAAGCTGCCGCCAGGCATACGATCTGCTGCGAGCCATCGTCAACGATGCGGTGGATTCTGGCCGGATTGATCTGGCGGCAAACCCTGCCATCTTAAGGGCGCTTCCAGACCCTCTGAAGAACGCGATGAAGACCCTCTGCCTACGGCAGATCATCTTCGAGATCGCCGCTCGGATGCGGCAGGAGTGGCGGCTTGGTGTGCTGCTGGGCGGCTTGTTGGGGATGCGTTCTGGTGAGGTGCGGGCACTGCGCCGCAAGAGTTTTGATCTGGATGAGGGCGTGATCATGGTACGCGAGTCAGTCAAAGAAGCCGAGGGGAAGGTGTTCATCGACTCCACCAAGACCAAGGGAACCGATGATTAACCATGCACTGTCATCTGAACGCCGGGACGGGCCATCTTCGATCCCCATATCTAGCGATGGACATCCAGTCCATGTACAAGATATGGGGATCGCATCTCACTCGCCCCAACGCTCATCTGACAGCACAGCGTTAATCATCACTTCCCAAGAAATCCAAGCGCGATCTGCCGATCCCAGAAGACCTACTACCACTCATTCGAGAGCATCTGCGCAATCACACACAGATCGGTCAAGACGGTCTGCTGTTCTGGCGAACGAACGGTGAGTCGGTGCGATCAGCGGCCTGGCTGAAGGCGTTCCACAAGGCTTGCCGCGAGGTCGCGGCGGTCCCCTACGATGAGCACGTCAAGGCTCTTCTGCTCGGCAACTATCCCTTCCACGGACAGCGTGCTACCGGCATGACCAAGGCGAACAGGGCGTCAGGTAACCTGGCTGCCGTTCAGGCCCTTGGTGGGTGGACGAACGTCAAGCCCGCGATGCGCTACCAACGAACCATGGTTGGCTACCTGCGTGAGGTGGTTGAGGCGGCAACCAAGAAGTGAGCAGAGCGGGTCGGAAAACTGTCGACAGCGTTGACACAAAACTCTCACCACTGGCGAGAGTCTTGTCAGGCACAGCCACTAGGGTTGACTTGGGGTAAGCCGAGAGGAGCACCAATGAGCGGTCGTGAACTGGAGCAGGTGAACATCCAAGAGTTGGAGGAAGTCATCGCTATTATTGAGCGCGCTCGTGCTAACGCATTCCGAGCAGTCAACCGCGAGATGGTCACTATGTACGAGGACATCGGCGAGTACATCTCCAATAAAGCCCGGCGCGGTGAGTGAGGCACTTCAGTCGTTAAGGAGTTCTCCCGCTATATCCAGGAAAGGTATCGTGGAATCAGAGGGCTTTCACCACAGAATATCTGGCGGATGAAGCAGTTCTATGAGACCTATGTCGGCAACGAGAAACTCTCGCCACTGGTGAGAGAAATCAACTGGACAAGCAATGTGCTCATTCTGAACGGGACAAAAACTGATGAGGCTCGCGAGTTTTACCTCGTTCTGGCCGCGAAATACAACTACTCCAAACGTGAGTTGGAACGCCAAATCGATTCAGCATTGTTTGAACGGACGATGCTCTCCAAGGCTAGGAATCAGGAGATTGCCGTTCAGCACTCGGAGTTGTCGATGCTGCGCGACAGCTATGTCTTGGAGTTCCTTGACTTGCCAGAAGGCCACAAAGAAGCGGGACTGCGCAGTTCAATCAAAGATAGCCTACGGGAGTTCATTCTGGAGTTCGGCAAGGACTTCACTTTCATGGGCGGCGAATACCGGGTCACCGTCGGCGGCGTTGATTTCTTCATTGACCTGCTGTTTTACTGGCTCTTCATATTTTGGGGTGTAGTTGGGGTTTGAATCCTCCGGTTTCGAGGAGGGATCTGGCGATGTAGTGGGTGAGGTTTCTGAAGCCGAGGGCGGAGCCTCTCAGGTGTTCGAGTC
>JAITVA010000300.1 GCA_031286045.1 Propionibacteriaceae bacterium
CAACCCTGGACTGCATAGACACCAAACTTCCCATACCCACCAAGTCTCAGTTCGCGGGCAAATCCCACATGAGGCACCGACCACATTTCGCGGGCACTTTAGATGAGTCTCGTCGCAGCCCCAGTTCGCGTGGTAGGTTGCGTTATACTGGTTAGTGATACGTAAGGACTGCGAGCCCGTCGATTTCACATCAACAAACGCGTGATGGATGATTGGGCAGTAGATCGGACCGAAATCCTGTGACTGTGCGTTCGCCGTTGGGGAGGCAGCGGCGATACCTCCCAGTGCGAGCGCCGCAGTGACGCCCAGAGTGGCCAATGCCTTCGGGATCTTCTTCATTCCGTTGTCTCCTTCCTCGTGTCAAGAGGGTTATCCTTATCCACCTGATGTGGAATAAGTTCGTGTTTCTACCCTAGGTAGTGACCGGTGCCGGGTGATAGTCCCGAAAGTTATAACTTTCGCCACTACCCGCGAGTGTGAAGCGCTGAGGTCCAAGGCTGAGTCCCCGCCAAGAGGTGATCGCCGAGTGAACCAAGGACGCTTTGGAGTGTTGTCTGTGTCTGCGCCCGAGTTGCGGTCTGCGACGAAAGGTGTCGTCGAAGAGGCGGTGGGAAGCTCTGAGCGGAGCGCTCCAGTGATGAGCGGGCTCGCCAGGGTTATAGGCTTTTCTCTGCCAGGCTGAGTTTTCCTCATCCACTCAGCGGCGGGATTTAGGCTGTGCTATTGACTTGGGTGACGACATGTGGTTCGTGCGAGTTGCGAAAGTTGCAGTTAGTGGTAGCTGGAAAAGTGGCTCGGGGAATGCTTAGGTTAGCGCCCCCACATGTTGGTAATTGCTTGTCGGGTTTGAAACGCTCGCAGTGATGTTGGCTTAGGGTGGATGGTATGACGAACTCGAAAACCGTCATTTTTGTGGATGACGACGAAAGCCAGAGGAGGCGGTATCGCTCCTACTTCACGGCTGGGTCTCATTTTGTCTCTGTTGGTGAGGCGGCCGATGGCCGAGCTGGTATCGCGGAATGGAGGCGCTGTCGCCCCGATGTGGTCGTGATGGATCTGAATATGCCAGTGATGCCTGGCGAGGAGGCGATTCAGCATATTCATTCAATTGATGAGTATGCGTGCGTGGTTGCCTTAACAGAGTCAGACGAGCGTGAGCGTGTGGCTGGTGCTCTGGATGCGGGCGTGGCGGGATACCTTCTTAAGAAGGAGTCGATGTCCGAGGTCGACCGGGCTCTGGATGATGCATTGTCCGGCCTCATGCCGTTGTCAGCACGCATTCGGTTGAGGGTTGTCGAGTTGTGGCGTAACCGGGAGGTGGGGGAAGCCGGAACCTTGGCAGGGCTCCTGACGCCCAGACAGGAGGACATTGTCCTCTGCCTGTCTGAAGGATTATCGAATCGCGGGATCGCGCAGAAGTTGTGCATCGCAGAGGGGACGGTCAAACAGCATCTCAAGCGACTCGCGACCAGGTTGGATGCAGACTCTCGTTTACAGATTCTGCTGAAAGCTGTGAAGCTGGGCGCGATTGATCTGCTCGCTGTTCCTCCGCAGTATTAGGTCATCGTCAGGTTTCGAGCTAAGAGACACCGGCATCAATGTGGTGTAGGCCGGTTTTGGTCCTTAATGTTGGGGTCACTGATTCGACTATTAGGTAGGTATGTCGATTGGGCCTTGAAGCAAGGAAGCACAGGTCGCCTAAGTTACCTACTTGGCGAGAGTACGTCGATTAGGGCAAATCATCACTGGCGGGTGTGACCCTCCGACGGCATTCCACAACGACCCGAGAAGAGGCGCTCTGCTCGTCCACGACGACGAAAGCCATTACTAAAGCGCCCGGTTTGCTGGTCGCTTATGGGCTCATGTGTGCGATTGTTGGCGATGTGTCCAGGCACCAACGGGCCCCGGCGTCGATGTCATCGATGGGACGCATTCGGGGTGTCCGAGCGTTGTCAATGTCCGCTGAGGGGATAACCGAGTTCAGGCGGCTATTTTTAGCAGAGACTCCTGAGCTAATCGCCGGGGTTGCAAGTCAAATTGTCGCAATGTGCTTCTGTTTCCCCACCTGTCGGTTGGCGCTAATGATGGCGAGTTGGGTGGAGCCAAACAGCCCAAGACCGAACCCTCCGAGGATCCACCAGGGCGTTGTGGCGACGTTGAAAACTCCTGGATAAAGGGCGCTTAGAATTATGACTGTGATGACGGAGGGAGTTATACCTGAGAAGACCGCAGTCATCACAATGGCGCCGCTTAAGGTACTGAATACTGGCCGAATCCAAGATCGACCGAGGCCGATACTTCTTAGGCTTGATGCGATTCCCCCGAGCGACTTGACCTCGTGCCGTAGGACTAAGGCCAGCAGGGGCGTCAGAAACAGGCCAAAACCGCACAAAGAAATTGCTAGCCATAGGGGAAATGAGAAGCCATCGATAGGGCGATATGCCTGCACTTCGAATCGACTGAGCCCGGTTGCTGCGGGCCAGGCGCGCGCTCGAATATCCTGGTCGACGGAAAGGCCTTGGTATACGTTCCACGTTCGCACCGAGCCGGTATTCTTTAGAATATCTGGTAGCGCCTCAGCGAGAACGAACCCACCGCCGGTCGCGAAACGATGGGCAACGCTTGTCCGAATGGCCAAGATGGGAATGTCGACACTTGCTTGTCGGTTGGCCACCCAGGCGTTCATGTGTGTGTGCCCGTCGGTGAGGCGTCCGACGACAAGTGCGCCGCCACACTGGAGCGTGTCAATGGCATCATTCGAGAGGTCGCCTAGGAGTTGCTTGGCATCGTGAAGACTGTCAAAGGATTGGAGAACTCCCCATTCCCCCAAGACGGCATCAAGTTCTGTCAGTTTTAGGGGTGCTCCTCTGAGCTCGAGATCCGTCTCGAACTGAGTAGCGGTTGATTTGGGAATCCGGTCACCAGTTGGGTTCAGTGTTTCTATACGGGCACTCCCGGCGGGTATGGGTGACGCTTCGAGTGCCACCTGCCCAGCGATGGATGATGCACTCATTGTGAATAGGGTGAACACCAAGCCCAAAGCAACGGATAGGACGGCTGTGGCCGCGCTCCAGCGACGTGAGTTCTCGACAAGGATCCGGCCCGCCAAGGTCCTCGCGGACACCGTGCGGCTCGCGAGCATCGGGCTCAGTCTTCCGAGAATGACTGGTGTCAGCCCGGCAAAAGCTAGGACAAGTGCAACTGCTCCACCGATCATCCACCAAGATCTGTCATGGGATGTGAGTAGCAGCCACACCCCAATTCCGCCCATGATTATTGCCAGGATCGCGGCCGTCATTTGCGTGATCTGAGACAGTGGGCGAGGGGAAGGGTCGCATTGACCTAGCCTGACGCCATTCGCGGCGTCTCCGAGAGCGAGACCGAATCCGGCACCAGCCAGGCACGCGAATGCGATAGTCACGACTTTTGTCAGTGGGAAACTCCAATCGGAAAGCGGAGCACCACCGTTAACAGCGTTCTCCAGCGGTCGCGCAGCGAAGGCGACGAGGGCACCCGCCGTACTGCCCGCGACGCTCGCCATTAGTGTCCCAAAGACCGTCGTGGCGGTGACTACTCGTCGCATTGTTGTCGCTGGGACGCCGACCCGCGTCAGCGCTCGGCGCACTAAACCACACCACCAGGCCAACCTCCCAGTAATGACCAAGGTTACGCAGAGCGGAAGCGCGAACAAGGGAGCCTGGTCTCCCAGGAACTTCTGGGAGGACAGTCGTCGCTGGGAGGAGACTTGATCACGCCAGTCCACGGAAAATGTTCCCATGGGGCCGAAGTTTCCTTCGCTCGCCAGACAATTGATATTGTCAGCGATGAGGCTGAATGGCCCGCTAAACGCGAAACTCGCGCGTGCCCTCGCGCTTGTGGATTCACTTTCGGTCGATGTGAGTTGCCATCTCTGCCAGGTTCCTGGTGCGCAATACAGACCTTCGCTAAAGGGGTGAAAGACATCCCTCACTTCTCCGACGACAACAATCGGCCACTGGCCAATCGACGGCTTAACTTCTCGCGCCTGCCTCATGGTGACGCATTCCCCGGGATACTGAGGCCATCGTCCGGCGATGAGGTCCACCGTTCCGATCAGTGACGGCGAGGACGACGCCTGCTCATAGTACAGAGTCTCGGTTGGTCCTTCCTTGGTTGTCAATGGGACTACAGCCCGCCACTCAGGGGTCACATCAACGGCTTCGCTAAGTTCGCCGACCCATGAGGGTGGGCGAAGCTCGGAACCCGGTGCATAGCTGGGCCCTTCTCCTGCGGACACTCTGGCTTCCGCGGTGCCTAATGTCTCGGTTGCGACCTGTTCTGGACTCCACGCCAGGGCTGCAATGCACACGCTTGTGGTTGTCACCAGACCAGACAGTAGTGCAACGGAGACGAGTAGACCCTGGAAAGGTCTCGAGCGGATCAGCAGCGAGCCAACGCTTGACAGTGGTGAGATTCTCATGACGCCACCAACTCACCATCAGTGATCTCCAGAACCCGGTCGGTGTATGTCTCGGCAACCCTGTCATGAGTGGCAATGATCACTCCAACATTGGTTGAGTAGGTGAGTCGGCGCAAAAGCATGAACAAGGCGTCAGAGTTCGTGCGATCCAGTGCTCCGGTTGGTTCGTCGCACAGAACGATTGGGCGGTCGCCTGCCAGTGCTCGCGCGATCCCCACGCGTTGTCGTTGCCCGCCGGACATGTCGACTGGTCGTCGGTCTGCCAGGTCAGCAACGCCCAACTGGTCGAGGAGGCCGACGGCTGTTTGCTTGGGGGACTGGGCGCCTTGGCAACGTAAGATGAGTTCGATGTTCTCACGGGCTGTGAACTGTCCTATTAAGTTGTTATCCTGGAATACCATACCAATCGCGTTCAGGCGCAAGGCCGTTCTTTCATCTTCTGACATGTCAGTGATTGCCTTTCCGCAAACTTGCACTGAGCCAGAATCTGGAAGGTCCAGTCCTGCCAAGACATTGAGTAACGTACTCTTGCCCGATCCACTTGCGCCGAAGAGGCAAACCATTTCCCCAGGATCTAGCGTGAGAGTGACGTCTCGCAGAGCATGTATTGAATTAGATTTTAGCTGGTAATCAAGTATGAGGTTGTGGGCTCGGAGTATTGGCAACATGGGTGACTCCTCAAGGTGGATGGGTTCCTGTTCATGATTTTCAAATCGGGCGAGTGGAGGTCTTGCCCCTCGTTATGCGTGGCACGAGGGGCAAGACGCTTGGTGTCAACAGGATCGTCCCAACTGGAACGACGAGGCATGGTTGTCATCCCAGAAGTAGAAAGAACGGGCGTGCTGCCCCGGTGTGCCGGAGAAGCAGTGTCCTTGGAGGTTCTTCTCATGGGCGAAAGCTACGCTGTAGGGCGTATCGTTCTTGAAAGAACTCAGTGTGTCGTCTGCGTTGGCGCTCATGTTCCATGGGGACTCCATTGCGGACCAGAACTCTCCGATTGAGGCCTTGAAGTCCGGCTCCGCGTAAAGCTTGAGGCTTGCGTGCGCCGCTGGGGTCACGGCGGCGAACATCATTGCGGCTGTACACAGTGCTGCCGCCACGATCCTCATCATCTTCTTAAACATTACTTCTCTTTTGAAAGCAGATCGGGGTCCTTCTTTGGATTGTCCCGGTCGTTCTTGTCGCAGAGGGATTTCTGCAACGAGTCAAGTCTTATACGTTCTCGGTGCGGTCGGTAGTCTACTTTCGGCTACTTTTTTATTCTTCATATAGTGGATTTATTCTGAACTCGCTCATCTTCAACTTGCCGCATAGGGCGGGGCGTGGTTGCGGTTTGGTTCTCGGGGGCTTGTTTTGCACGAAATGCGGGTTGACTCAGGTTTTGTTAAGACGGACGATCTGATTATGCTTGTCGCATGTTGGGCCAGTTGAAGATCGCTGTCGTTGAGGACAATGCGAAAACAAGGAATATCTATGCTCGTTTCTTTGAAAAGTCTCGGGACTTCCAGCTTGTTGGAGTTGCCGCTGAAGGGCGCGCGGGGGTCGACCTTTATCTGGAGAGACGCCCTGACGTGATGGTGATGGACCTTATGCTGCCCGTCATGTCTGGGGTTGCGGCTGTTGCTGCAATCCGGGCTGCTGATCCGACCGCCTGCGTTCTCCCTCTGACTACCCTTATTACAGAGACGCGCCTGATGGGATCGCTATTGGCAGGTGCTGCTGGCTGTGTCCAGAAGAGTTCTGAGATAAGCGAGCTAAGATGGGCGGTCGAAGATGCCTATAGGGGGAGCATGCCGCTTTCTCCTCTGGCGCGGCAACTCTTGGTGAGAATCGCCCGGCGTTTCGAGTTCAGTCGGCTACCGGGAGTCGTAGGGGGAGGGATGAGTATCGGATGTTCTGTCACCGGAGATGTTAACAAGAGTGGGCTGCGGGAGATCCCTTCTGTGGATTGCGCGCCGCATGCCCATGCTATCACGAGTAGGGAAAGCGATCTTTTGTGTTTATTGGTTCGGGGATTCACAAATGAGCAAATTGCCAAACATATGTTTGTCAGCGAGGCCACAGTGAAGAAGTATCTCGGTAATATCGGTGTCAAACTTGGCGCTCGAACGCGCACGCAGATTGTCGTCGGCGCATTGTGCGCGGGCCTGGTGGAACTTCCTGAGGAGTATAGGTTGGCATTGGCCGGGCGGATTCCTGCGGAGACGGTGAATTAGCCGCTAGCTAGTATGACTTGCTTGACCTCGGGAGGTTTACCGATGCTCTCTGGATGATTGTGCGAAATCTGGGGTCGATCTTGTTGAGCGTCATGAACTTTGGCTCAGATGATCATGAAGGCTGTGGATGAAACCCTGGCTGTTTTGGGGACGATGAAGGTCTTCCGCTCTGCTGGAGAAGTCAATCGAAGCATCCAACCCGATCTGATGTCTGAGTGTCGCAGGTGTTCGCCTCACGGATGATTATGGCGTTTAGACGGTCCGTTTTGTAGTGCAGTGGATCGTGGTGGATTTTGGTCCTTAATGTTGGGGTCACTGATTCGACTATTAGGTAGGTATGTCGATTGGGGTGACCATGGCTGGTCCTGTTGTTGGGGTGTGTTGTTTGGTGTGCATCGGCGTGCGATGTTTGCGGCTGCGGTGAGGGTTCTTCGGTGTTGTGGCCGGTGTGATTTGGCGGAGGATGCTGTGATGCAGGCGATGGTGTCGTTGTTGGCTCATCCGCCGACTGGGGTTCGTCAGCCTGGGGCTTTGATGGTGGAGACGGCGAAGCGGAAAGCGATTGACATGATGCGTTCGCGTGATGTGGCTTTGCATGTGGGGTGGGGATTGGGAGATGAGGATGTGTTCTCCGATGATGTGGCGCATGATGGTCGTGGCCGTGAGCAGTTGGTTCGGTTGGCGTTGACGGAGGTGGATCGCTTGCCGGTGGCGCAGCGGGTGGTGATCCGGCGTGTGGTGATGGATGGGTGCTCGGCGTCTGAGGTTGCGCCGGGGTTGGGTGTCACTGCGGCGAGGGTGTGTCAGTTGCGTGTGGAGGCGTTGTTGGTTCTGCGTAGGCGGATGCATCGGTGTCAGGTGCTTGGTTTCTGGTTGTGATGGCTGCTTGGGGGTGTCTGTGTACTTGGTGGGTGATGCATGACCAGGAGGCGGATTGATGGTGAGACCGGTGTGGGTGGGTGAGCGTGAGGCGAAGGTGAAGGCTTTGCATGAGCGGTTGGTGTCAGCGGTGGGGGTGTTGGTGTCGGGTGAGGATTGGGTGCGGGCGATGGTGTTCGCGGCTCGGTTCCGGTCGAGATCGTTTGGGAACACGGTGTTGATTTATGCCCAGCATGCCGAACGGTTTGCGGTGGGGTCGGTGTCGGAGCCGATGCCGTCGTATGTGGCGGGGTTCCGTCAGTGGGAGTCGTTGGGTCGGTCGGTTCTGAAGGGGCAACGCGGGTATGTGATTCAGGCTCCGGTGACGAAACGGTTGGCGTCGGATTCGCCGTCTAGCCCGGATTCGTGGAGAGTGCTTGGTTTCAAGGAGCGGGCGAAACCGGGGGAGGTGGTGCGCTCGCGGATCGTGAATGTGAAACCGGCGTATGTGTGGGATGTGTGCCAGACCGAGGGTGACCCGATTCCGGTTCGCCCTGTCCCAGCGGTGTTGGCGGGCGAAGCGCCGGAAGGGCTATGGGATGGACTGCGGGCCTTGGTGGAGGCGGAGGGTTTCACTGTGGGTTTGGTGGATTCTGCCGGGGAGATTCATGGGGCGAATGGGGTGACGGATTTTGCGGAGCGCGCGGTGCGGGTTCGTTCGGATATGGATGCTGCCGCGCGGGTGAAGACGTTGGCGCATGAGTTGGGGCATGTGCGGATGCATGATCCTGATGACGCGCTGTCGTGGAGTCATCGTGGTGTGGGTGAGGTGGAGGCGGAGTCGGTGGCGATGATGGTCGCGGCGGCTCATGGGATGCCGACTGATTCTTACACGATCCCGTATGTGTCGAGTTGGGCGTCGACGGTGAAGGGTAGGACAGCGGCGGAGGTGGTGCAGGCCACCGGTGAGCGGGTCCGCGCGCAGGCAGTGGCGATTTTGGCGGGGTTGGACACGGCTCAGGTGGGCGCTGGTGACCCGCCGGGGTTGGACCGTGCCACGGTGTCTGCTGGGCGGGCGAAGTCGGCGGAGGTATCGACGCCAACCCGTGTGTCACCGGTGGCAGATCGGGGGATGGTGGTCACATCGTGAGTCTTCCGGTGGATCGGCTGGTGTCAGTTTTCGAGGCAGTCCGGGTGATGCCGTTGTGGGAGGCGGGCCCGTTTTTGGCTGTGAATGGGGTGCCGGTGTTTCCGTGTGTCGCGGGTGGGAAGGTCCCGTTGGTGCGTCATGGGTTGGCGGACGCCACTGTTGATGGGCGTGTCGCTGAGCGCTGGTGGCGACGGTGGCCGCAGGCGAATGTTGGTGTGCCGACTGGGTTGGTGTCGGGGTGTGATGTGGTGGATGTGGATGTGCGCGTCACGGGTTCCGGGTTTGAGGCGTTTGATCGAGCGGGAACCTGTGTGGATGCCGGTGGTTGGGTGATGCGGGTGGTGACCCCGTCGGGGGGTGTGCATGTGTACTATCCCACAGATCCGGGCAGGCCGCAGCATAGTTGGGTGTGCGGGGCAGCACATGTGGATTTTCGCGGGTGTGGTGGGGCGGTCGTTGTGCCACCCTCGGTTGGGGTCGATGGGCACGGTGGTTCTCGGCGTTATGTGGTGGCGCAGACTCGCGCGACCGGGTATCCGGTGGATGCCAATCGGTTGCGGGAGGCGTTGGATCCTCGGTGGGCGCGTCGTCGGATCGCGACGCGGTTGACGCGAATGGTGCCGGGTGAGGCGCGTGTTGCTGCGTTACGGTCGTGGGTGGCGTCACGTCAGGTGGGTGAGAGGAATGCTGGGTTGTTTTGGGCGGCGTGTCGCCTGGCTGAGACTGGTTTTGACTACGCGATGACTATGACGGTGTTGTCTGATCCGGCCAGGCAGTGTGGCTTGGCTGAGCCGGAGATCATGGCGACGATCCGTTCTGCGTTGCGCACAACGAGTGTCAGCGTGGGCAGAGATGGTGGGTGGAGACCCACGGTGTCTGCGTCTGGGGTGCGTGATCGAGGCGTGGTGTTGGTGTGAAGAGCCGTCGGACAGCGTCTGGGTGGGTAGTGGCGACCGGGATCACGGGGACTGTGTGTATTGCGGGGTTGGCGTTTTGGTTGAGTTTCACGGCGTTGACACGAGTGGCGGTTCGGGCGGGTATCAGTGTGGAACAGGCGTGGGCTTGGCCGTTGATTGTGGATGGGATCATTGTGGTCGCCACTGTCGCGGTGGTCGCTCTG
This sequence comes from Propionibacteriaceae bacterium, assembly GCA_031286045.1. GTDB lineage: Bacteria > Actinomycetota > Actinomycetes > Propionibacteriales > Propionibacteriaceae > WQYJ01. Next base: position 9,804 of record JAITVA010000300.1, read on the forward strand.
CGGGGCCGACCAGGCCACCGCTATGCCTGGATGTTGGTGGTCGTTGGCGCGGTGGTGTCGGTGACGGTGAACGGTGTGCAGGCGGTGATGCCGCCAGGAATGGTGCTGCCTGCGGGATTGGCTGCCGCTGTGTGCGCCATGCCCCCGATAGTGTTGCTGGCCATCACCCATCTGACGGTCGTCCTAGCGAAACACGACGACGAGCACAACGCCCTGTCACCACCGGTGGGGAGTGTCGGCGTGGACCGCGAAGTTTCAGCAGACCACCAGGATCCGGTGGACGAGGTGGTGCCGGAAGGCTCGGGGTTGCCACCATCCCCACCACAGTCATCATCGACCGGGGTGAAGACAACCCAGATGGCACCCGCCGTAGGCCTGGCCGTCGCTGGGCAGATCGCTGATGTATTACCGAGTGCCACTGGTCCGGTCGAGGTGGCCGATGGGCACGACTCTGAAGCACCACTGGCGTGGCCGGGTGGGTCGATGCTGGATGTGCCTCCCGGAACGATGGGGATGTCTGAGGCGGAGTTGCGGCGTCTGCTGCTCGGTGTCGCCGCCGAGAAGCCCAACGAGGCGGTTGGTGGGGACAGGTCGCGTACTTGGGTGGTGGAGGAGGCCATGCGTTTGAAGGCGGAGGGGTTCTCGAACCGGGAGATCGCTGACCGGTTGAGAGTGGACCCGTCCACGGTTGGACGGTGGCTGAAGAAACACCGACAAGGAGACACTGATGACTGATGTGCATGATGATCGTTCCACACCTATGGATGATCGGACAGGTGGCAGCGGCGATCCCGGTCCTGCTGACCGGGGAGACGGGTCAGCTTTGGCCCATCGCAGCGACCCGGCCCTACAAGTTGGTGCCACGCCGCTTATGGTGACGCCTGGACCTGGTGGGGTGCAGTGGGTGCGGGCTTCGGAGCTGGTGGCCAGACTGGGGATGAGGGTGACCGACCGCGGGGCGGTGGTGCGGTGTTTGCATGGGGGGATGGCGTCGATCACGGCGAGTTCTCGACGTGGTGTGGCCAGGCGTTCGGCTGTGGGACTGCCACCTGTGACGGTGTTCGGTTCGCCTCGTCCGATGTCATCAGTGTCACGTCAGGGAGTGTCACGGTGACCGCCCACGGTGCGAGAGCCGCATCCAAGGGTGAAG
>JAITVA010000078.1 GCA_031286045.1 Propionibacteriaceae bacterium
GACGGCATCAAGGTCGCCACCAACACCTTGCGGGTCGGTTTCGAACCGGACGGCTCCTGGCGCATCTTCGGTCTGCGGTATGACTACTCCCCGTCGATCAAGGTGCAGACCGAAGACGACATCACCGCTTCAGTGGTCGCGCCCGGTCGTCTGCTGCGCGACAGCGACGGTCACTCGCGCAAGTTCGTCCAGAACTGCGAATACATGCTGTTCCAGCGCCCCGACGACGCCGTGATCAGAGGATACGACCACCAAGCCGAGTCCGACATCGCCACCGCCGACACCTTCTTGTCCAATTTTGAGCCTCTGACCAGCAAAGACGCTCAAAACATGCTGGATGACGCCATCACCTTCAACCAGTTCACCACCCCGATGCAAGACCTCATCCGTGCGGCCGCCAGCAGCGAGGAGCCGACCTACTTCGTATCATCGGCCGACTCGCGCATCGTCCAGGGCACGCCGTCGAAAAACCCGCGTTACCTGCAACCACGTCCCGACTTGGCCAATCCCCAAGCGACGGCTGCCGCGACCGTGGCCAGCCACCTGTATCACCACGTCGCACTGAGCGATCCCCTGCCTCTGCCGATCGACGTGGTGGCCGCAGGCCGGCGCAACAACGTGGCCGAGGGCCCTGTTCCGGCCCTGTGCTGCTACAACCCGCTGCACTACATGGAGCTGCCCGAACTGTTCATGGAGTTCATCTCCTCAATGACGGGCAAGTCCCCGTCGACCACAGGCGCGGGTTCCGAAGGCGCGCTCACCAAGGGGCCATTCAACGCCATGCCCGGGACTCTCGACCTCAACGCCGCCTTCATCGGCTTCGCCCTGTGCGGCTACGACGGCTGGCTCTCGTCGGCCGGCATGATCGGCCCGACCATCCGTGTCGACCACGACATCTCGCTGCTGGTTCCCGAATTGTTCTCGCGTATGTCCACCTCGGAGCGGCAAGCCTCCAACCTCATCGCTGGAGGATTTCTTGAGCCGATCAAAGACACCGAACGCGACGGGCATCCGGTCCTCGCCTCCCGCCTGGGCTACCGCATCACTCAGTCCTTCGTCGAGAGGTACTTCGGGCGCATCTTCATGCATCCGACCATGGTCTTCACCGAGGCGATGCTGCGTCCCGAGACTCAGGACGCGGCCCAGTTCGCTGACTCGGTCGACACCATCGTGACCACCCACCAGCGTGTCGCCCAAGCGTACGTCGACGACGGCACCATCGCCTACGCCTGCCCACCGATTCGGGCTCTTCTGCAGATCATGGCCACGGGGACCTGTGACGAAGGCTGGACCCTGTCCAGCCCCGAGTTCCGCGCCCAGTTCACCGGTGAGTCCGTGCTCGCCTCCGACTGGTACGCCGCCCGACTCGACGCCAAGCAAAGCCTCGACGTGCGCCGCGCCGAACTCTCGTTGGCCTCACTCGACCGCTTCATGTCTCAGGCCAACAACGCCGAGGTCGTGGCCCGGCTCGACATGAGTCAGCGCCGCACGACTGTGCAGCGCTGGCACGACCGCTGGGCTTCCCAGACCTACCGTGACTACCTCGTCGGCACGCTGGGCGTCCAGCCTTGGTGATCTGAGCCACTCAGGAGCGGTGAAGCGCCTCAGCCGGACACGGAGGCGGGGTCTTTGCCGTGGGTTGCCTGATAGGATCAAAACGGTACTATCGAGGGGACACGATCATGGCAATGGTCCATCGTACTGTGGCTGATCGTCGTCAGCTAGGTCGGGCGTGGTTGATCGCGCTCGTCATCTGCCTGGTGTTCAGTCTGCTGGTGGTCTGGGCCATCAACGGCCAGCAGGCCAGTTGGCGCGACAATGAATACGGCTACGACCTGATCGAGACGCGTAGTGTCGCCGCCGACGAGGCGTGGGCCTTCCCGCTGCCGATCGGCACCACACGGGCTGATCTGGCCGACGGTGTGGCCGGAATCGTCGACGTCTACTCCGATTCAGCTCTGACCCATCGAGTGGGTTTCGCCCACGAGTCGGTCAACCTGGGGGGTTTGTTGCCCAGCGTGTCATTCCAGCCGACCCACGAGTGGGTGGCGGCTTCCCCCGCCTGGATCGGCGCCAAGGAGACCTATATCGGCTCCCAGGACGCCTGGCCCGCAGGTGTCTATTACATCGCCGAACGCGCCTGGCTGACTGGGCAGGCCCTGGATCGCCCCCGGGTCCACGAGTACATCGTCGAACCCAGCGCTGACACCGTGACGCCTCCGGCTTTCTCCATGGAGGCCAACCAGGGCAACCCGTTGTTCACCTGGGAGGCCGTGCCATCGGCCTCGTCCTACCTCATCGTGAAGATCACCCCCAAGATCACCACCGGGTCGTCCAGCGGCCCAGCCGTCACGTCAGAGACGATCGAAGTCATCGGTTCCACCAGTTCGACCTCTTGGCTGGCCAGCAGTCAAGACTCGGTCTATCAAAGCACTCACCAAATGTCCGACCCAGTGACAGCGGCGAACACCGACTTCACCGCCCTGAACGCCGCCGGGAGTTCATCCTGCGCCCCCCAAGACGACTCCGCCACAGCTCCAGGTTCCGACTGGGACGACTCGACTCTGGTGTATCCCAGTTACGCCGTCCTCGCGGTCGACGCCCAATCGGACACGTCGATCCCTCAGCCCCAAGACGGTCGTCAACTTGTCAAGGCCACACCCGTCGCGACCGCCGACGACACTTTGGGGCAGATGGCGAACGAGGCAGGAGTGGAAGCGTCCCGATTCGTGCCCGACACGCTGCCAGTGACCATGGGCGATTGCAGCACCCAACTCCTGCCAGTCACCGCCACCAGCCTCGTCGCGACCGCCGATGAGACCGCCGTCACCTTGACCTATTCCGCCAACGGCTCACTCCTGACCGGACAGGCGACCTCGCCGGCGGGCGACCAAGGCGCCTACACAGATATGGTGAGCCAAGGCAACCAGCGCGGTTTGATCCTGACCTATCAGTGGGGTCCGACCGAAGACATGAATTCGATGGACCACGACCAGATCAAGGCCTACGCCGCCCGCCAGAGCGTCTCCGCCACCACACCAGAGGCGCCCTACACCTGGAACGGCAGCTCTGACATGGTCAAACACATCGCAGCCAATCTCTTCGCCGGTAACACGGCGATTGACCTGAGCGCCTACGTGGCCGATCCCGCCGCGCCGCTCATCATCGACGCCGCCAACGAGGCCTGGCTGCAGAATCCGTATATCGTCGATTCCTTCCCCGTCATCGGCGTGGCTGACAATGTTCTCTACGTCGATTACGAGATGACTCCCGACCAGCGCGCCTCAGAGGCCGCCCAGGTCAAAGCCAAGGTCGATCAAGTGGTCGCGTCCATCATCACCGACGGTATGCACGACACCGCCAAAGCCTCCGCCATCAACGCCTACATCGCCAAGGCCGCGGTTTACGACACGGCTGCGCTCGAGTTCAGCCAGTCCGCTAACCTGACCCGTGATTCCCTGATCAACAATCACCCCCATGCCTGGAACGCCATTGGGGTGCTGCTGGACGGCACCGGAGTCTGCGCCTCCTACGCCACTGCCTTCAAGGCTTTGGCCGACGCCGCCGGACTGGCCACGGTCACAGTCACTGGCTACGCTGACGACTCGGGAACAGCCCACGAATGGATCAAAGCCAACCTTGGCGGAGTCTGGCGGGTCATCGATCCGACCTGGAACTCGAACGTCTGGGAACAAGTTCATGGCGATGTCGAGATGTTCTTCAATCTGACAGACGCGCAAGCTGACCGGCTCCAGTTCGACGGTTTCGTGGTCGACAGTCACATCAACGAGTACACCGCCGCCTAACCAAAGGCCAGGCCTCTAGCCGGCTGAGGCGTGACACACTCCTTGGGCCGTCACTCGACCCCGCCGGTGGCACGATGCCACCGCCAGACTGACTCAAACACCTCATCCTCGACCGGGATCGAGCGACGTGGACGCCAACAGAACTGGGGCACTGTGCGACCATCCCACCGCGCCTCCTGAATGACGTCGTCCAGATCCTGGTCGTCAGTCGTGAAACGGTAGGACGACGGAAGATCGACCGTCCCACCGTCGGGGCGGCGCGGGGCCTGGCCGGCCGGATCGGTGTACAGCACGGAACCGCGCGAGCGCCCACCGTGGGCGACGTAATCGACCATGGCCGCGAGGTACACCACCTGGCTGGAGACGATGTCACGCAGAAGGAACACCCGGTCGAGCGAACGGCGAGACGAGGAGTCAGCGGCCACATCGACCAAGAGCCCGTCCTCAACCTCCGACAAGGTCTGGCTCAAGGCCTGCTCGACCACCCGTGGTTCCCGCACCAACCCGGCGCAATCGCTCATGCGACGCGCGATCCGCGCCAAGGCCTGACCCGTGGTGTCGATCCCAGACGACTCGAAACGATCAGCCGCTCGGGCGACCACCTGGCGTGCCGCAGTCACCAGTGGCTCGGCGGCCTGGACGAAACCATCGTCTCCCAGGCCGTCCCTGACATGCCCGGCGATCCACATGGCCGCGCGCGTGGCGCCGACCTGACCAGAGTTGAGCGCCGAGCCGCCGGGTCGATAGACCCCATGAGAACCGGAGGCCTCCCCGATCGGGAACAGCCCGCGCAGGTTCGACTGCCACCAGCAATCGGTCGCCAATCCACCGTTGTTGTGTTGGGCGCTGACTGCGACCTGAAGCAGCTCATGGTCCAAGTCGAGACCCTGATGATGGTCCCGGTAGAAGAGGTAGGCCGGTTGGTTGAGGAGGTGCAACCGCGCCGCCGGCGTCGGCCCGTCCAGAGCCTGGGCGCCGGCCAGATAGCTGCGTGCCTCATGATCAAGCGTCGCCGGATCAAATCCAGCCATGTTGCGACGGAAATCCAAGAAAACTCTTCGACCAAGCAGCACCTGTTCGCGGTGGACCAACAAATCGATCAACGACGAGCCGTCATGAGCCTTCCGGGCATCATAAGGCCACTGATACCCTTTCAGGAAGATCAAGGAGGCCAACTGACCAGGGTCCGGGATCGCCTGGGACAGGAACTCCCGTTCGTCGCCACCAGCCGCGTCAGTCGACACAAAACGCGGCACGACCTGCATGTATGACCCCGACACATTCCAGCGCGGGGCGACCGAGGCCAAGCCGAACTGCCACTCCGTCAGGTTCTTCGCCGCCGCGCCAGCCCGCAAGGCCGCCCCTTGAGCCCCCCACTGCCCGTGGGGATAGACCGAGTCGGCGTACATCCCGGCTGGGCCACCGGTGGCATAAACCACGAAGTCACAGCGGAACAAGGCCAGCCGCCCCTGATCGATGTCCCAGGTGAGCACCCCCATGACACGATCCTCATGAGTCACCAGATCGACCACGCGGTGGCCCTCCAGCACGGGCACACCAGCCGCCGCCACCCGAGCCTGGAGCCGCTCCACCATGGACTTCGAGGTGTAAGGCCCCGCCGACGTGGCTCGCTGACGCGGGTCATGATCGGTCTTGTAGCCCACGAACTCGCCGTAACGGTTGCGCGGAAAGGGCACACCGGCCTCGACCAGGTGGCAGAAGGCGCCAACTGATCCAGACGCCTCCGCCAGAGCGATGTCCCCATCCATGGCGCCGCCGTCGAACAAGGTGCGAGCCATGTCGAGCACAGAATCCGCGCCGCCGCCCGCCAGTGTCAGCTTGTAGTAGGTCTGCTTGTCAGAACCGGCGTTGCGACTCGTGCCAGCCTGAATCCGATCCGTCACCATGATGACGTCGGCCACGCCCAGCCGCGTCAGTTGATCGGCCGCGCAGTATCCGGCGGCGCCAGTGCCGACGACGACCACCCGAGCCGATGTCACCTCGATCGGCTGACCCGCCACTACCACCGTATCTACCCGCATCATCACACTCTCATTCTTCATTCACAACCGAGGAATCTGCATGCCGCCGCCGACATTGACGACATCGCCGGTCGAATAGGGCATCAGTCCACTGCCCAAGGCCAGCACCGCCCCCGCCACATCGGAAGGTTGTCCCCAGCGACCCATCGGCGCCAGTCCGGCGGCGAACAGAGCGTCATACTTCTCTTTCACCCCAGCCGTCATGTCCGTGGCGATAACCCCTGGCCTGATCTCGTAGACCAGGATCCCGTGCGGGGCCAAGCGGGCCGCCCATAGTTGGGTCGCCATCGCCACCCCGGCTTTCGAGATGCAGTACTCTCCGCGATCGATCGACACCGTCTGGGCCGAGATCGACGACACATTGATGATCGTGCCGGCGACTTGGTTCACCCCTTCGACCTGGCCCGCCCCATCGACCTGGCCCACCGCCTCGGAGCGGCCCGCCCCCGCCGTATCGGAGAGGTTCACCGGCTCGGACAGGCCCATGGCCCGCGTCTGCCCGATCATCTGGTTGACGACCAGCTGCGTCAAAAAGTACGGCCCGCGCAAGTTGATGCTCATGACACGGTCGAACTCCTCGGCCGAGGCCGCCAGAATGTCCGCGCGCACACGAGGGGCCACCCCGGCGTTGTTGACCAAGAGGTCGACCCGGCCCCATGCCGCCAGCGTGGCATCCAGAAAACGCTGATGGCTGCCCAGGTCGTCGACGTGGCCGGACACGTAGATGGCGGACTCCCCCACGACGTGCGCGAACTCCTCCGGCGGCTGCTCCCTGGTCGCCATGACGGCCACCTTCCAGCCTTCGTCAACCAATCGCCGCGTGATCCCGAACCCGATCCCGCGGGATCCACCCGTCACCATCGCCACTGGCATCTGCGTCTCCTCACCACTTGTGTCCTCCCATCGTGGCCTACTCACCACCGTTTGGCAAGCGCTTTCCACACGATCCCGTTCTCATGGTCTCCGTAGCCAGCGAAGAGCCATCCACCGACCTCCTTAGAGAAAACTGAGTCGACCCACGATAATGGTAAGGGTGCTGGTCGGCTGTTCGACCAGCAGACGAGTACGACGATGGTGAGAGGGAGCACGCATGGCTCAACAGGGATGGTACCCAGATCCGAGCGGACAAGCCGGTATGTTCCGGTACTGGGATGGGAGCACCTGGTCGCAAGCGGTGTCACCGACACCTTTGCCCGGCCCGCCGGCGCCGCCGCCTGACTTCGGCCAGTCGGCTGTGGCCAGCGGTGCCAACGGTTTCGACCCGACCAAACCGCTGACACCAGGCCAGTCCTCCACGCTCTACCAACCGACCACAGGGGCCTACCCCGAGTACCAATCCCTTCAGGCGGCCAAAGCCAAGAAGCCCGCAGCCTTGTGGGTGACCATCATCGCCGGGGTTCTGGTGCTGGCGCTGATCGTCTGGTTCGTCGTCACCCGAGTGGTCGGAAACATGGTCGAGACTGAGCCGACCGATGATCCGGCCGCCACTGCGACCACCCGGACCTGCCCCGACCAGCCAGTCAGCAACGAACGGGCGGCCCATCCCGACGACGGTTGGGTCTACGGCGGTCAACTGGCCTATCCCCAGATGGGCGATCCCTGGAGCGCTGTCCAAACCAACGAGGTTCGCGTCCCCTTCGGTCGTGACGTCGCCGACCAGGAGATCATGGTCCACCAGAATCCGACTGGGCAGGGTGGATGGACTGGCTGGGT
>JAITVA010000085.1 GCA_031286045.1 Propionibacteriaceae bacterium
GCCTCCCGACGATACTCCTCAGTAAACCTCCGCCGATGCTTACCCTCCGACATGACACCATCCTCCCCCAGCCCAAAAGCCAAGTTCCCAGTGTCCGGAATTTGGGGTTCACCTCAGACCCAGCCCGACGCCGGTACTGTCACCATCGTGGGAATGGACCCTCGGGCGGACCGTAAGTCCCTCTTCCAGCGGGTCGGCGTCCAATTCCAGGAGGCGCGTCACGCCGACAACATCACGGTGGCCGAACTCTGCCAGGAGACGGCCTGTCTCTATTCCTCCCCGGCCGACTATTCAGTGTTGCTGGAACGCTTCGGACTGTCGGACAAGGCCAAACAGCCTGTGTCTGAGATCTCGGGCGGTCAGCGCCAACGACTGTTCGTCATCCTGGCTCTTCTGCCTGATCCTGATGTTGTCTTCCTCGACGAGTTGACCACCGGCTTGGACATCCGAGCGCGCCGGGAAGTGTGGTCCTGTCTGACCGAACTCAAGAACCAAGGCCTGACTGTCTTCCTCAGCTCGCACCACATGGATGAGGTCGAAGCGCTCTGCGACCGCATCATGATCCTGAGACAGGGTCGGACAGTCTTCGCTGGCACGGTGGCCGAGGCCATTGAGTCCAGTGGCCACCAGCGCCTGGACGACGCCTACCTGTGGTACTCCGACGAAGAGGGGGAGCCTCATGCGAGCCTTTAGCACGATGTTGCGCGTCGAGTCGAAACTCTCCTTGCGTGACATGAACATGCCGATTTTCGCCCTCGCGATGCCAGTTGCCGTGATGGTCGTCATCGGCGCCATTTTCGGACAGCAGCCAGCCTACGAGGGCGCGCCGTACAGCTTCGTGGCCCAGTCATTCGCAGCTGTTTCCACTATCGCGATCATCGCCGGTGGGGTGATGGGTTTGCCCATGTTGATCTCGGAATACCGTCACCGTAAGGTGCTGAAGCGCTACCAGGTCACGCCGGTCAGCCCGGCGCTGATCCTCGGCGTTCATCTGGTGATCTACAGTCTGTATGCGATTGTGTCGCTCGGACTGGTCTTCCTGGTCGCCGCGCTCGGTTTTGGTTACCGATTGCCCGGTTCCTGGCTGGGTTTCCTGGGCGGTTTCGTCTTGGTGATGGTGGCGATCTTCAGCATCGGCCTTCTGGTCGGAGGCCTGGCCCCCAATCCGAAGATCGCGGGAGTGATCGCCTCCCTGCTCTACTTCCCCATGCTGGCGTTGTCCGGGTCAACCCTGCCCTACGAGGTCATGCCGCCGGTCATGCGGGCAGTGGCCGACATCCTGCCTGCGACCCAGGGAGTCAAGCTACTGAAGGCGACGTCTCTGGGGCTGCCAACCAGTGACATGCTGGCGCCCTGTCTGATCATGGCTGGCTTGGCTGTGGTCTGCGGCGTCCTGGCGGTTCGATTCTTCCGTTGGGAATGAGGATCCTGGACGGGGGACCGGCGCCGTCAGATAAGCCTTCTGCGGCTCGAAGGCCCCCGCTCTCGTCGTCGGAACCTCTAGGATGATGGCCATGACAGCACTCAAAATGGATGGAAAAGCGCAGGCGGCGGCGATCAAACTGGAGTTGGCTGACCGGGTGGCCGACCTCAAGCGACGTCAGATCCATCCCGGTTTGGGCACCCTCTTGATCGGGGACGATCCGGCCAGCCAGATCTACGTGGCGGGCAAGCACCGCGACTGCGCCGAGGTCGGCATCGAGTCGATTCGGATCGACTTGCCGGCCACGGCCAGTTCTGACGAGGTCGCCCGTGTCATCGGCCAACTCAACGCTGATCCGGCCTGCACCGGGTACATCGTTCAGTTGCCGCTACCAAGGCACCTTGATGAGAACTGGGCTTTGTCTCTGATCGACCCGAGCAAGGACGCCGATGGCCTGCATCCGATGAGCCTGGGCAAGCTGGTCTTGGGTATGCCAGGGCCGCTGCCCTGCACGCCGCGCGGCATCATCGAATTGTTACGGCGCTACGAGGTCGAACTGAACGGAGCGCACGTCTGCGTCATCGGTCGCGGCACCACAGTCGGACGTCCTCTGGGCTTGATGCTGACCAGACGCAGTGAGAATGCCACCGTGACCCTGTGTCATACCGGCACCCGCGACCTGGCTGATCAAACCCGCCAGGCTGACATCGTCATCGCCGCGGCCGGTCGGGCGGGCATGCTCACAGCCTCCATGGTCAAGCCTGGCGCGGTCGTCGTCGATGTCGGCGTCACCCGAGTCGATGGCAAGCCCCGAGGTGACGTGGCGGCGGACGTCTGGGAGGTCGCCTCAATGGTCACGCCCAACCCGGGTGGGGTCGGTCCGATGACGCGGGCGATGTTGTTGGCCAACGTCGTCGACGCGGCGGTGGAGTCGGTCTGATGTCGTCATCCGATCTGGATCGGGCGAGGCGGGCGGCGACAGGTGAGCGCGAGGCTCCACCTGTCGTCGGCCCGCGATGGTGGACCCGTTTGGTCGACGACCGGGGGCCTCTCGGCGGCATTCGGCGGCAATGGCCCTGGCTCATCGTGGTGGTGTTCGTCGTGGTCGGCCTGGCTTTGGTCGCTTCCCGTCAGTGGCGGTGGGGGGCCGGTGTGATCGGCGCAGGCATGATCATGGCCGGAGTCTTTCGCAGCACCATGCGCGATCCGGGCATCTTGGCGATCCGTGGACACCGCTGGATCGACCTGTGCTTCTACTATGGCTTGGGGGTGTCCACGGTCGTCTTCGCCGTCATCGTTCCACAGCCGTGATCATCGGTTCCCTGGGGCGCGGGGTCAGCGGTCGCGGCCCGGACGTGATCTCGGCGTCATACTGCTGAAACATGGACAGTGAAAAATAGCTCGTCTGTAAAAGATTCCGGAAGGATGAGCATAATGGCACGAATGGCAAAGATCGCGGCTGTGTCGGCGGGGATGGTCCTCGTCTTGACCGGCTGCTCCAGTGGCGACGACCAACCCAGTGCGAACAACTCCCTGGGGACAATCACGGCGGGCTCCTTGACGGTGTGCTCCGACCCGCCTTTCGCACCATTCGAGTTCGAGGACGCGTCTTCTCCATCGGGCTACTCCGGTTTCGACATCGATGTCTCTGACGCCATCGCCACGAAGCTGGGCTTGAAGCTGGTCGTGGTCGACACGGACTTCGACGCACTGCAATCAGGCGCCTCACTGGACGCGGGAGTGTGCGACATGGGGGCCTCGGGGATCACCATCACCGAAGACCGCAAGTCCAGTATCGACTTTTCCGCTCCGTATTATGACTCTTTGCAGTCCTTATTGGTGGCCAAAGCCTCCGGGATCACATCGCTGGATGACTTGGCGGGCAAGAACATCGGGGTGCAGACCGGCTCGACCGGTGAACACTATGCCAATGAGAACAAGCCCGATTCTGCGACGGTTGTGAGTTTCCCGTCCGACGGGGAGATGTGGGTGGCCATTCAGGCGGGCCAGGTCGACGCCTTGTTGGAGGACTTCCCGATCAACCACAATCATGCCAAGGCCGATCCGCTGTACACCGTGGTCGGCAAGTATCAGACCAACGAGCAGTATGGGCTGACATTTGCCAAGGGCAAGAATCCGACGCTGGTGGCGGCGGTGGACGCCCAATTGGAGACCATGCGTTCCGACGGGACGTACGACAAGATCTACGACAAGTACTTCAGTTGAGGACTCAGCTGATCGCCGGGAGCCGGCGTGTGGCGAAGGATCATGATGACGCTGAATGATATCCGTCCGACAGTGCGGCGGCGCATCGCCCGTGTGACGTCGTACGTGGTCTTCCTCGCCTTGGTCGTGGTGGTGATCGCCACGGCCGACTGGGGGATCATCGTCGACAAGTTCTTCAACCCCATGGTCACGGGCAAGATGTGGCCAGGGATTCTACGGGCCGCGCTCAACACCGTGCTTTACACCCTGATCAGCTTCGCCGTCGGCTTGGTGGCGGCGGTGGTGTTCGCGCTGATGAAGATGTCCAAGGGACCCTTCCGCTGGTTCGCCACCGTCTACATTGAGATCTTTCGCGGTATTCCGGCCATGCTGACCATCTTCATCATGGCTCTGGGTATGCCAATCGCTTTCAATGGGCTCAAGTTCCCCGGTGGCACAACCGGCGGCGGCTTGGTCGGTCTTATGCTTGTGACTAGCGCTTACACTGCTGAGATCATCCGCTCGGGCATCGTGGCGGTTCCCAAGGGACAGCGTGAGGCGGCTCGTTCTTTGGGCATGTCGCACATGCGCACGACCGTGACGGTGATCCTGCCCCAGGCCTTCCGCATCGTCATCCCACCCCTGACCAATGAGATTGTCATGTTGCTGAAGGACACCTCTTTGCTGGGAATCGTCGGAGCGACCATGATGTCGAAGGAGCTGACTTTCTTCGGTCGCGACGGCATGACGACCTATGGCAATCCGACGCCGCTGTTTGTGGCAGCGGTCATCTATTTGATCATCACGATTCCGTTGACCTACGTGGTGTCTCGGTTGGAGAAGAGAATGGCGGTGAAGAAATGAGTCGTGTCGGTATGGAACGGGCCGCTCACCCCCGAGACACACCCGTGCCAGGTGCGCCGCCGATTCAGGTCATCGACTTGCACAAAAGCTTCGGTGACAACCACGTCCTCAAGGGCATCGATCTGACAGTCGAGAAGGGCGAGGTCGTCTGTGTCATCGGGCCCTCCGGTTCGGGCAAGTCCACGCTGCTGCGTTCGGTCAACCTGTTGGAGTGGCCGACCAGCGGCAAGGTGCTGATCGAGGGCATCGATGTCCAGGACCCGGATGTCAATCTGGACACGATTCGTACCCGGATCGGCATGGTCTTCCAGTCCTTCAATCTCTTTCCTCACATGACTGTGCTGCGCAACGTCACCATCGCCCAGGAGAAGGTGCTGCATCGGTCGAAGGCCGACGCTCAGCGTGTGGCGATGGACATGCTTGAACGGGTCGGTGTGGCCGAGAAAGCTCGCTCACATCCGTCACAGTTGTCCGGCGGCCAGCAGCAGCGCGTGGCCATCGCCCGCAGTCTGTCGATGAACCCAGACATGATGCTCTTCGACGAGCCGACCTCGGCGCTCGACCCGGAGTTGGTCGGTGAGGTCCTGGAGGTCATGCGTGGGCTCGCGGCCGAGGGCATGACCATGATGGTGGTCACCCACGAGATGGGATTCGCCCGTGAGGTCGGCAAACGGGTCATCTTCATGGACGACGGCGTCATCGTCGAGCAGGGAGTTCCCTCGGATGTCATCGGGAACCCGCAGCAGCCACGTACTCAGGCCTTCTTGTCCAAGGTGTTGTGAGCACGCCCAGACCTGAGGATGTGCGCGCGCCCGACCATCACCGGTTCTGGCGGCACGGTGTCAGTTGTGCTTGTCAACACTGAGTTCTGCGCTGGCCTGTGGGTGGAACATTCCCGAGCTGACACAACTGATATTAATTGAATACATGATTATGTGTCCAGGGTCGAAGACACTATGCTGAGACGAGGTTGATCCGGGGCCCTGAAATCCACTGTGGTGTGGGATTCGAACCAGTTGAGGGCCGTCGGTTTTGGAAAGGAACATAGAGTGTCGTATTTCTCGCGTAAGGTCGTCGCGGGGATGGCTGCTGTGGTGCTCGGTTTGTCCGGTGTCGCCTCTGTCGCCCCCCATGCTTTGGCTGATCCTGGCAGTGGCGATGTGGCGATCGAGCCCACTGAGGCCACACTGGCGGATGTGACAACATTGCCCGTCCACATTTTCACATTCAACGATTTCCACGGACGCATCGATGATCCAGGAATCACGCTTCCATTTGTCAACGCCCTCCAGAAGGCGGTGTTGGTTGACAACAACAGAGACGACTCAATGGTCGTCAGCGCGGGTGACAACATTGGAGCCTCGCTGTTCAACTCAGCTATCGCCGAAGACGTGCCGACCATTCAACTCCTGAATGACCTCGCTGCCACCGACGGCATCAATTTCAAGGCCTCTGCGGTCGGCAACCACGAGTTCGACACCGGTTTTTCCGATTTGCGCGATCGTGTCATTGGCAGCAATGGTGGTGGCTTGGTTCAAGGCTGGGAGTACCTGGGCGCCAACGTGGTCTCGAAGGCCACGGGTCAGCCCGTTCTCAAGCCCTATTCGATCTATACCTTGGGCAATGGGCTGACCGTCGGTGTGGTCGCGGCGGTCACCGAAGGCGTGCCTTCACTGGTCACGCCCGCCGGTATCGCTGAGCTGAACTTCACCGATCCAGTCGCGGCGGTCAACACTTACGCCGCCCAACTGAAAGACGGCAAAGCCAGCAATGGCGAGGCGGATATCGTCCTGGCGGTCTATCACGAGGGCGCGTCGGTGACCTCGTCACTCGACGACGCCATGAGGGCCTCCGAGGTCTTCACCCACATCGTCAACGACACCTCCGCCAGTGTGGACGCCATCGTCAACGGTCATACTCATCAGTTGTACTCGTGGACCGGCGCAGGCGAGCAAGACCCCCAGGGGATGGACCACCACCAGGGTCGCCCCGTGGTTCAGGCGGCCAGCTATGGCACAGCCATCGGCCAGATCGATCTCACCGTGAACGCCACAACCAAGGCCGTCCTGTCCGCACAGGTGGGCGCCATCCCGGTGACCAGCAAGGATCCAGTCGATTTGAGTCTCGGCTCGATGCAAATCATCAGCAACCATGTCAAGGCGGCGGTGGACGAGGCGAAGATCTTGGGCGCGCCGACCGTCGCGTCGGTGGCGGCCGACATCACCACCGCGTACACCGGTGGCGAATGGGTGTCTGGGACCTATCGTGACCAGGCCACCATGATCTATCAGAACACCGAAACTGCGACCCGCGACGACCGAGCCAGTGAGTCAAGCTTGGCCCGACTGGCGGCCAACGCCTTCCTTGACACGGCCGAGACTTCCCCTGTCATCGGCGGGGCCGATATCGGCATCATCAACGCCGGCGGTGGACTGAGAAACGAGTTGCTGTACAACGCCGACGGGACGATCAGTTACGGCGGCGCCAACGCCATCATGCCCTTCGCCAACAACTTGTGGACCGTCGAGTTGACCGGCGCCCAGTTCAAGCAGTTCCTCGAAGAGCAGTGGCAGACCTGGCCTGACGGCACGGTGGCTCCGCGGCCCTTCGTCAACACCGGGGTCTCCTCGAACGTGTCGTACACCGTCAACACCGATGTGCGCACCGCCGACCCCTGCACCCTGGAAGAGGGCTGCGCCTGGAACGATCCGGGCAGCCATGTGACCTCGGTCTTCATCAACGGCGAGCCGCTTGACCCCGAGCGGACCTACAAGATCATCACGATCTCCTACCTGATCTCCGGTGGCGACAACTACCGTGTGATGGCTGAGGGTTCCAACCCGACTGACACCGGTTTGCTCGACCGTGACGCCTGGATCGACTACCTGAAGAAGTCCTCCGGGGTGACGACGACCCAGTCGACCCCGACCAAGAAGATCGAGCCGGACTTCATGCGCCCCTCGGTGGTGGTCTCCAATCTGACCCCGGCGACCGCCCCGATGCAGGCGACGACCGTCACCGCCGGTCAGAATCTGACGGCGTCCCTGTCGCGGCTGGACCTGACCTCGCTCGGCAGCCCCGCCAACACCACGATCGTGTCCTACCTCAATCCGATCGCTCAGGCCGGTCAAGATCCGACCCTCGGCGTCGAGTTGGGCACCTCTGCGGTGACCGCTCCCGGTGATCAGGCCGGTTGTCAGGCGGCCGGTGTCCCGGCTGAGCTGCTGTCCTACTCTGCCGACGCGACCGCCCCGTCCTCCAACGGCTGCGCCAAGCTCGACGTCACGATTCCGACGGACACGGCAGCCGGAGATTACATCGTGACCACCTTCGCTTGGCCAAGCATGACCATGGTGATGTTCCAGGTGCATGTCGATGCGGCCCCGGTCGTGTCTCCGGTGGTTCCAGGGGCGAGCGCCAAGACCGGCGGCCAGGTCATCTCGCCGAGTCGGTCGCAGGCTCCTGTGGTGGTCCTGGCCTTGGCGGCTGTGATGGTGATGGCTATCGCCTCCTACCGCCTCACCCGGCCATGAGTGCCATGATTGACAAGGGATGATCCTCAGTCATTCCGAAGGTGCGCCGCCTGGTTGGTTCAGGCGGCGCACTGGTCTTATGGGGGGATGAGAGGTTCGAACCCAATGACCTTGCGGCGGAATCTCTCAGTCAAGGTGACGGGCATTCGGGCCTGCCGTGTCCTACGCGGTGGATGCCCCGCAAGGTGACCAGGGTCGCACGGTAGGGTAGTGGCGTGGTCGATACTGTGACGGCGGCGCGAAGCACGCCGGATGTTGAGCAGCCTTGGGCTGAGTTGGGGTTGAGGCAAAGCGAGTACCAGCGCATTCGAGAGATCTTGGGTCGGCGTCCGACCGGCTGCGAACTGGCGATGTACTCAGTGATGTGGAGCGAGCATTGCTCGTACAAGTCATCGAAACTCCATCTCAAGCGTTTCGGTGTCTTGGAGCCGACCACCCCGCGAGGACCTCTGCTGGCCGGGATCGGCGAACAGGCCGGAGTGGTCGATGTCGGTGACGTCTGGGCGGTGACCTTCAAGATCGAGTCGCACAACCACCCGAGTTATGTCGAGCCCTATCAGGGCGCGGCCACCGGTGTCGGCGGGATCGTGCGTGACATCTTGGCCATGGGGGCGAGACCCGTCGCCGTGATGGATCCACTGCGTTTCGGGCCGCTCGACGCGCCCGACACGGCCCGAGTGCTGCCCGGTGTGGTCGCAGGCGTGGGCGGTTATGGCAACTGCCTGGGGCTTCCCAACATCGGCGGCGAACTGGTCTTCGACCAGTCTTACGCTGGCAATCCACTTGTCAACGCCTTGTGTGTGGGCGTGTTGCGCCATGAGGACATGCAGCGCGCGGCTGCCACCGGCGTCGGCAACAAGGTCATTCTTTATGGCGCCAGGACTGGCGGCGACGGCATCGGCGGAGCCTCCATTCTGGCTTCCGAGACGTTCACGGCCGGTGGGCCGACCAAGCGTCCCAGTGTCCAGGTGGGCGACCCTTTCATGGAGAAGCTGCTCATCGAATGCACCCTTGAACTGTTCCAAGCCGGTGTGGTGTTGGGGATTCAGGACTTCGGTGCGGCCGGCCTGAGTTGCGCCACCTCGGAGCTGGCCTCGGCTGGTTCGGGGGGAATGCATATCGATCTTGACTCGGTGCCCTTGCGTGATTCGACTCTGGCGCCCGAAGAGATTCTGATGAGTGAGTCGCAAGAGCGCATGATGGCAGTGGTGAGACCGGACGATGTCGCTCGTTTCATGGAGATCTGCGCCCGCTGGGATGTCTTGGCCACCGTCGTCGGCGAGGTCACCGAGGGCGACCATCTGATGATTGACTGGCGTGGCGAGCGGGTGGTCGATGTCGATCCCAAGACGGTGGCCCATGAGGGACCGACCTATGATCGACCCGTCGCCCGGCCCGATTGGCTTGATCGCACACGCGCCGACGACGCGGAGAGTTTGCCTCGCCCGACCACGGCGGACGGTCTCAAGCATGACCTGCTGGCACTGATCGCCTCACCGAATCTGGCTGACGTTTCTTGGGTGACGAATCAATATGACCACTACGTCCGAGGAAACTCTGCCCTGGCCCAGCCGGAGGATTCCGGAATGCTGCGCATTGACGAGGCCACAGGCTTGGGCATCGCCTTGGCGACGGACTGTAACTCTCGCTTCGAGTACCTCGATCCCTACCGTGGGGCTCAGATCGCCTTGGCTGAGGCCTACCGCAACGTCGCCATCACCGGGGCGGAACCGGTGGCGATCACGGACTGCCTCAACTTCGGCTCGCCCGAAGATCCTGAGATCATGTGGCAGTTCGTCGAAGCGATCAAGGGCTTGGTGGACGGCTGTGGTGAGTTCGGCACGCCTGTGACTGGCGGCAATGTCTCCTTCTATAACAAGACTGCTGACCAGGCGATCCTCCCCACGGCGGTGGTGGGGATGCTGGGCGTGATCGACGACGTGGCTGACCGGATTCACTCCGGCTTCGTCCATGACGGCGACGCGATCTATCTGTTGGGTCAGACCCGCGAGGAGCTGTCGGGTTCAGCTTGGGCCGGTGTGGTCCACAACCATCTGGGCGGCGTTCCGCCGCTGGTGGATTTCG
The DNA here is from genome assembly GCA_031286045.1 of Propionibacteriaceae bacterium. Lineage (GTDB taxonomy): Bacteria > Actinomycetota > Actinomycetes > Propionibacteriales > Propionibacteriaceae > WQYJ01. The sequence goes on from JAITVA010000085.1 coordinate 10,111, forward strand.
AGGAGCACCGGCGCTTGGTGAGCTTCTTCCAGACCGCCTCGAAGACCCATCTGTTGGCTTCAGCCCATGATCTCAGCGACGGTGGTTTGGGTGTGGCCTTGCTGGAGTGCTGTTTCCGCAAGGGATTGGGCGCCGAGGTCGATCTTCAAGGCGACGCCTTCGTCGCCTTGTTCGCCGAGTCGACCGGGCGTGTGCTGATCAGTTGCGCGGCCGAGAACCAGGCGGCGGTGGAGGCGCTGGCGACCCAGTGTGGCGTCACGATCACCGACTTGGGCCAGGTGCGCGCCGCAGGTCGGCTGGTTGTGGCCAATCAGTTCAGCCTCGATCTGTGCGAGGCACGCCGCGCCTGGGAGGCGACCATTCCGGCGGCCTTGGGGCGCTAGCTCCAGCCAGGTGAGCACAGTCCGGCAGGCGAAACGGGCGATCTCCACTCAGCCGGATGTGGCGAGAAGCGTTGCCAATTTGCCATATCAGGGCAAGGATCGTTGGGATGTGCTTTCATTTGCACTCTGGGCTATCGAGTGCTAAAAATGGATTAGCACTCTCAACCTGGGAGTGCTACGTCTGGGCAGTGAGACCTCTTGGTCGTCCGTCGCGGGCACTGGGCAGGCGCAAGACTTTATCCATCACGGGGAGTGCCCCGTATAACCGGAGAAGAAATGGCAAAGCTCATTCAATTTGATATCGAAGCTCGCCGCGGTTTGGAGAAGGGTATGAACACCCTGGCCGATGCCGTGAAGGTGACGTTGGGCCCCAAGGGTCGCAATGTCGTCTTGGAGAAGAAGTGGGGCTCACCCACGATCACCAACGATGGCGTGTCCATCGCCAAGGAGATCGAGCTCGAAGACCCGTACGAGAAGATTGGCGCCGAACTGGTCAAGGAGGTCGCCAAGAAGACAGACGACGTCGCCGGTGACGGCACCACCACTGCGACCGTGCTGGCTCAGGCCATGGTGCGCGAAGGCTTGCGCAACGTCACCGCTGGCGCCAACCCGATGGCGCTGAAGAAGGGCATCGAGAAGGCCGTCGCCGCGATCGTCGATGAACTAGCCGCCAGTGCGACCGAGATCGAGACTCGTGAGCAGATCGCTGCCACAGCGTCGATCTCCGCCGCTGACACGTCCGTCGGTGACATCATCGCCGAGGCCATGGAGAAGGTCGGCAAAGAGGGTGTCATCACTGTCGAGGAGTCCAACACGTTCGGACTCGAACTGGAGTTGACCGAGGGCATGCGCTTCGACAAGGGCTACATCTCCGCCTACTTCGTGACTGACACCGAGCGCATGGAAGCCGTGTTGGAGGATCCCTACATCCTGATCGCCAACTCGAAGGTGTCTTCGCTCAAGGATCTGCTTCCTGTTCTGGAGAAGGTTGTCCAGTCCGGCAAGCCGCTGCTGGTCATCGCTGAAGACGTCGACGGCGAGGCCTTGGCCGGTCTGATCGTCAACAAGCTCAAGGGCACCTTCAAGTCCGTGGCCGTCAAGGCTCCTGGCTTCGGTGACCGCCGCAAGGCCATGCTGACTGACATCGCCATCCTGACCGGTGGCCAGGTCATCTCCGAAGAGGTCGGCCTCAAGCTCGACGCTGTCACCCTCGACCTGCTCGGTCGCGCTCGTGCGGTGCGCGTCACCAAGGATGAGTGCACCATCGTTGACGGCGCTGGCGAGAAGGAAGAGATCGATGGCCGCGTCTCGCAGATCCGCAAGGAGATCGAGAACTCGGATTCCGACTACGACCGTGAGAAGCTGCAGGAGCGTCTGGCCAAGCTGGCCGGTGGCGTGGCGGTCATCAAGGTTGGCGCCGCCACCGAGGTCGAGCTCAAGGAGCGTAAGCACCGCGTCGAGGACGCTGTGCGCAACGCCAAGGCTGCTGTCGAAGAGGGCATCGTCGCCGGTGGTGGCGTCGCCTTGCTGCAGGCCGCCAAGTCCGCCAAGCTGCCGAAGCTCGAGGGTGACGAGGCGACTGGTGTCCAGATCGTCGTGACCGCCTGCTCGGCTCCCCTGAAGCAGATCGCCATCAACGCCGGCCTCGAAGGCGGCGTGGTGGCTGAGAAGGTGTCGAACCTTCCGGTCGGCCAGGGGCTGGACGCCTCCAACGACACTTATGTCGACATGATCAAGTCCGGTATCATCGACCCGGCGAAGGTGACGCGTTCCGCGTTGCAGAACGCCGCCTCGATCGCCGCCCTGTTCTTGACGACCGAGGCCGTCGTGGCTGACAAGCCCGAGAAGGCTCCTGCCATGCCCGCCGGTGGCGACGGCGGCATGGGTGGAATGGGTGGCATGGATTACTGATCCATCCCGACTCAGTCGGCGCGGGCGGTCCCAACCGGGGCCGCCCGCGCCGCATCTGAGGCTCACGCCTGGCGCGTCCGTTTCTCAAAAGGATCGACTATGAGACAAGCTAGTCTCATGTCAGGCATTCTCTACGTTCATGTGAAGTCCCCTCGCGAGGCCGAACAGGCCGAACAGGGTGGCGCTGATCGGCTGGTGTTGACCGGTGAAGACGGCCTCTTGTCACCTTTGCCTCAAACCCTCGTCGCCGTGCGTCGAGCCTCGACCCTGCACCTGCGGGTGATGTTGCGCTCGCATGTCGGTTCAGACGTCGATGGGGGTGAGATGACTCGCCTCAAGGGGCTGGCTTCGTCTTTCCAGGCTGAGGGCGCTGATGGTTTCGTCTTCGGTTTCCTCAACCCGATGACAGGCGTCGACGTCGACGCTTGCTGCGAACTGGCGGGCGACGACAGCTGGAATTGGACCTTCGACCGCACGGTTGACGCGGCATTGGATCAGGATCGCGCCTGGGAGGATGTGCGCCGCCTGCCTCGGCTGGACTCGATCATGACAGCCGGTTCGGCTCGTGACGTGGAGCATGGCATCGACCGACTGATCAGCCATCGGATGAAGCGCCCTGCTGTCATCGCCGCCGGTGGTCTGCGATCCGAGCACGTCCCATGGCTGGTCCGGGGCGGGGTGACACAGTTCTTGATCGAGCCGGAGCGAGGCGGAGTCGATGCGGTGCGCTCATGGCGGCGGTTGGTGGATCAGGAGATCGCCCGCCGCCCAAGCCTGTGAGTGTCAGCTGGCCGGGTTCGGTTTGTCGCCGTGACGCAGTGCCCACCATTGCAGCGCCACATCGACCACCGCGACGGCCCAACTGCCGACCATCGTCCAGGTGTTGATCCCCAAGTCGACGTTGTACGTCGTGGTGTCGAGAATGCGCCCGATCACGAAAAGCAGGGCAAGGAAGCCGAGATAACCGATCGTGGTGGCACGCAGGGTCTTCACTCGAAAACGCACGCGAGGGATCATCCAGAAGAAGGCCCCGATGGTGGCGAGCATGCTCAGGAGAGGTTCGGCCAGCCCGACGACGCCCATGACCACCAGCAGCACGAGCAGGGGAGGATAGGCCGCCGTGAAGCAGTCGGCCACCCTGACTGATCTGACCGCGGTGACCGGCAAGGCGTCTGGTGGGGGCGGAGCCCAAGTCGTGGACAACGTCAAACTGGTTGAGGCGACCTGGAAGGGTTCGAGTGGTGAATGCGGGCTGTGTCGGACGGTGACGCTTTCTTCCCCCAAGTCGCCGGTTGCGGTCAGTGCCATTGCGGCGACCGTGAACGGTTGATCGGGATCGCGCTGGTCGCGCTGGGTCGGTGTCACCGACGCCAGGGGCACGGCGTCACTCGGCTCGTGGAAGCTTTCTGGTGGCACGGTCGAGGCCGATGGCAGGTCAGGAGCGGGATCCCCGACCGCCAGGCTGGTCGCGTCGACCGGTTCGGCGAAGGCGCGAGGTCGTTCGATTGGCGCGTACCTCGGTCCATCTTTCCATGTAGCCACGACGGTCATTGTACTGGGGAAGCGCCGACTCCACACTGATGACGCGGCGGTGTTCTGTCGGTTGTGGACCGCCAGGATAGCGTCACACTCGTCCACAAGCTAGGCTGGTGGGTGTCCATCATGACGAAGCGGTGGCGCGGATCGTTCACGGGGCGAACCGTCGCCCCGGTCACACGGTGTGACAGGACTCGGCAGGATCAACAAGGAAGCGAGGTGGACTCATGCCGACAGGTAAGGTACGTTTTTATGACCCAGACAAGGGTTTCGGGTTCATCGTCAAGGACGGTGGCGGCGATGTGTATGTGCGCGCCTCGGTCCTACCCGCCGGAGTGGCGACGCTCAAACCCGGCCAACGCGTGGAATTCGGCGTCGCCGACGGTCGCAAGGGTGAGCAGGCTTTGTCGCTATCGTTGATTGAGGTGCCGGAGTCCTTGTCCAAGGCTCAGCGCAAGTCGACTGAACAGTTGACGATCATCACCGAGGATCTGATCAAGCTGCTGGACTCGATCGGCAATGGTTACCGTCGGGGTCGTTACCCTGACTCAAAACTGGCGGAGAAAGTTGCGCACATGCTGCGAGGCTTCGCCGATGAATTGGAGTTGTGATGGTGGTTCTCAAGACTGACGCTGTGTTGAGCGCGGCTGTCGACCAGGCGCGGGTGGCCGCGGAGGCTGAGGCCGGGCATCATCGGGTCGGCGATCACTTGGGGTACGTCCAAGAGGTCGATCGGGTCGGCACACACAGGTTCGTCTGTCTGCATCCGGGCTATCATGGCTGGTACTGGGCGGTGACTTTGTCGCGGGCGTCCCGCGCGCGCACGGCCACGGTCGACGACGTGGTGTTGTTGCCTGGGGAGGACGCTTTGCTCGCGCCACGTTGGGTGCCCTGGTCGGACCGGGTCGCCCCAGGCGATGTCGCGCCTGGCATGCTTTTGGCGACCGCCCCCGAGGATCCGCGTCTCGTGCCTGGTTACACCGCCGGAGCCGATCCTAAGACTCCAGACGAGGCGATCGAGGTGCGCGCGGTGGTGCGCGAGCTCGGGCTCGGGCGGACCCGCGTGTTGAGCAAGGAAGGCCGTGACGAGGCCTGCTTGCGCTGGACTCAGGCCCACGGCGCCGATCAACCGGAGGCCAAGCAAGCCCCGGCGCCATGCGCCTCTTGTGGCTACTTCATCCGTCTACGTGGCGAACTCGGCGCTGCTTTTGGTGTATGCGCCAATGCCTATTCAAGCTCAGATGGCGTCGTCGTCGCCATCGACCACGGTTGTGGTGCTCATTCCGACGTGATCGAGGAGCGGCGGGGGATCGAGCTGCCGCCCCTGCTGTGGGATGACGCGGTTGAGACGCGGGTCGTCACTGGCTCTGTGTTTGATTGACAGCTGAGGCGCCGCCCGTTCGTGGGGTGCGGTGGCGATGGCGGGCGGTGAACACGATCAGGATGGCGCCCAGGGCCGTGCCGGTGACGAGTGTCCAGAGTTGAGCATTGATGTGGCCACTCCACCAGTACGCCATCGTGGCGACCGCGAAAATGACCGTTCCGACCACAGAGGCGGTGAAACCTGAGGCGTCCAGCGGCACGACTGGGGCTTGCTGCAATAGGGGATGCTCGGTTCCCTCAGTGCTATGGATCAATCGACTCACCAGACTAGGTTACTGCCATCTGGTCGCCGCGCGAGTCGATGGCCACCGCAGGTGGACGCGGTGATCTGACAGTCGAAGCTGACGTGGAATCCGTCTATTAATCTTCCAGCCTACTTCATCGTGATTAAGCCTGTCGAAACATCATCCATAAGTCTCATGGGCTCAGGTCCGGCTGGATAATCTATGGAGCATGGTACAAAACTCACCGCACGCCAGCGTCTTGGCGTCTGACTCATCGCTGGCCGGGCCGAGTGGCTTGGACCGGTTTTTCTCGATCTCGGCCCGTGGCTCGTCCATCGGCCGAGAGGTTCGTGGCGGTTTGGTCACGTTCTTCTCCATGGCGTACATCATCGCCCTCAACCCGATCATCATCGGTACCACCGCAGATGTCAACGGCAACCTGATCTCGGGCCTCCCGATTGATGTCGATGGCAATGTGCCGTTGACCATGGCCATGGTCGCCGCTGCCACCGCTCTGATCGCCGGTGTCATGACCCTCGTCATGGGCGTGGTCGGTCGCTTCCCGATCGCCCTGGCAGCCGGTCTTGGCATCAACGCCTTGGCCGCCTACACCTTGGCCCCCACCATGCCCTGGAAGCAAGTGATGGGGCTGATCGTGTGGGAGGGCATCATCATCACGATTCTGGTGTTGACGAAATTCCGCAAGGCGGTCATGAACGCCGTGCCGCGTTCTTTGCGTACTGGCATCTCGGTCGGCATCGGCATCTTCATCGCTCTCATCGGTCTGGTGGACGCCGGCTTCATCCGCAAGGGCTCCCAGATGGGTGAGTTGGGTGTGGCTGGGTCGATCATCGGTTGGCCCCTGCTGGTTTTCGTCGTCGTCTTGGTCGCGCTGATCATCATGTGGGTCAAGAAGGTCAAGGGCGCCATGTTGATCGCCATCGTGGGTGGCACGATCTTCGCCGTCATCCTCGAAGTCATCGTCAAGACCGGCGGGTCGGCGGACAATCCGACCACCGGTTGGCGGCTCAACATCCCCGAACTGATTCCTGGTCAGTCCTGGTTGCCCAACCTCGAACTGCTGAAGTTCTGGGAGCACGTCGATTTGTTCGGTGCTTTCCATGCCGATTTCCGCGCTTGGGTGATTGTCATCTTGACCATTTTGGCTCTGATGCTGGCCGATTTCTTTGACACGATGGGCACTATCGTCGCCATTGGCAAGACGGGCGATCTGCTCCAGGACGACGGCAACCCGCCGCGCACCCAACAGATCCTCCTGATCGACTCGCTGGCGGCCATCATCGGTGGCGCGTTCTCAACCTCATCGAACACGTCGTTCGTCGAGTCAGCCTCCGGCGTCTCTGACGGTGCGCGCACGGGCTTCGCCAACATCATCACTGGCGCCGCCTTCCTGGTCGCTGTCTTCATCACACCCTTGGTCAACCTGGTTCCTTCGGAGGCAGTCGCTCCCGTGCTGGTGATGGTCGGCTTCCTGATGCTGCAGCAGATCACCGACATTGAGTGGACCGATCTGGAGGTCGCCATCCCGGCCTTCTTCATGGTCACGATGATGGCCTTCACCTATTCGATCACGACTGGCATGGGCTTGGGCTTCTTGGTCTATCTCATCATCAAGATCGTCAAGGGCAAGGCAGACAAGGTCAATCCGCTCCTGTGGGTCATCGGCGTTCTGTTCTTGATCTACTTCATGCAGGGTTTGATCATGGAGTGGGTCAGCTGATCTGGCTTCAGATCAACGAGCCTCGTCGGCTACCGGCTGGTCCACCAGGCCAACAGGTCTGGCGGACCAGCCGGGGTAGGCGGCGGGTCGACGATCAGCGCTGCGATGAAGGTCAGAGTCGGGTTGACGAAGTCGGCCGTCTCTTCGGCTAGAGCCGGCAAGGCGGACGCCCACGTGTGATGCAGCTCAGTCAGTCGGTGCGCGGCCGTGAAACCGATTGACATGTGTTCACTGGAACGCAGCGGTATGTCGAGCCGCTTCTGCCATAGGTGGCGAACGCTGAGTTCGATCGGCACCTCGGCGCGTACTAGGTCGAACTCGATGGCGTCGATGCGATCACTTGCGAGTGCGATGGTCGTTCGCGCGTCGGCCAAGCCGTCGAGCCAGGCACGAACCAGTGCCCAGCAGGCCTCAGCGCGTGAGGAGTCGATGAAACGGCCTGCCAGCAGCGATTCGAGGTCATGATGGTTGGGCGCACCGGGCCGGATGACGCCACCATCGACCGGTTGACGGGTCAAGGGACCCAGTCGAGACAGCAGGGAGTGGGTTCGGCGGGGCTGGTCTGGGCACAGCACAGGGGCGGCGAGTTCGCGAAGATGCCCGGCCAGCGGCTCTGGCGCCGCGAAGCACTGGCGGAACGTGTCGACGTTGATGGCCCACAAGCGCAATTCTTCTACCATGACCCAACGGTAGCGCAGAGTCGGGGGATTATCGCGAAATCACAGCCTATCAGCCGACATGACCGTGATGTGGCGGAGCTTCAGCCAGCAGTCGGCGCTCGTCGGCGTTCACATTGGTGCGGCGGCTGGGTGGGCGGATGTCCACGTCGAGCCCAAGGCGGGCACGAATCCGGGTGAGGGTGGCGTACCACTGGGCAGGGCTGACGCCGATCATCTGACGGTGTGTCATGGGGTGTGGCCATGCCTGCGCGGTCTCCTGCCGGTTGTGGGCGTGCTCACGGATCGCGGTCGGCGACCAGCCGAGTCGATCCAAATCGCTGAGAAGAGCCTGGTCCGTGGTGAACTCGGCTAGGGGGAGATCCTCGCCGGTGAGGGCGTGAGCCAGCAGGACACTGAACGAAATGACCGACATGGCACTCATTCTACGGATTTCGTCGTGGTGTGTTTTGTTCGCTATCGTGGGTACGTCGTTCGCCAAGGCCCCGTAGCTCAGGGGATAGAGCGAAGGTTTCCTAAACCTTGCGTCGTAGGTTCGAATCCTATCGGGGCCGCCTTTGCACGATGAGATGGGGCCGGGAGCGGCAGGAAGGGGTCCAGAGAGCCCATGTAGTGGGCCCCTCCCTGCCGCCCTCGGCTTTGTCCACTCGAGACTGCTAGTGAGCTTTCTCCAATGACTCAGCGAATCGAGTGGCTGAACGACATCGACGCGAGGGTTGCTGATTTGCCATCAGCACAATCGCCTCACTCAATGATCACCATGATTATTGAGTTGTGCTTCACGGTTGGGGTGACCGTAAGCGAACCGGGTGGAAGCCGAGATGACTTCGCTGACCCAGGCATGTGTGACTGATTTGGCGGGGATTAAGCGGCCTTCTTGGTCTGTCGTCCACATATGACTATTCCAAGGTCTGCCCTTGCGTGAAGGTCAAGTGCCAGCTGAGCGGCCTTCTTTGACAGTGATGGGCGGACGCCCCCGAAGGAGTCGTCCGCCCATCGTGGTGGTTGGGATTGCTGAGTCTCAACCGTGGGTGCTCACATCAGCACCACCAACCATTCGCTTGAGCAGCGAAGACCGTGGCGTCGGCAACTGTCTCGATTGTCATGTCTCTTCCCCCCTTTACATGATTGAGTTGACTCCCCGTGGAGTGGCTCTCCAAGGTGATCAACAGTCAAGTGCATGCGGTAGCGTCAATGTCAAGTGGAAATGACCATCTCGGCCGTGACATTGCTCTCAGGTCGAACCGGCGCTCTGACGACGGGCGGTCTCAGATAGCTAAACGCAAGCGCAGGATCCGCATGACTGAGTCGACCACATGGGCCTGGTTGGGGTTGAGGACATCGGAGTTGAGGGAAGTGTAGGCCTCCTGCACAACGCTGGAAGGGAAGTGTTGATCCAGTCCGGAATACACCACCTCAAGTGCGGCCACGTACTCGTCGATCAAGGCGTCCAGCTCAGCCTCGGCCGTGGCCTCAACGACCTTCTCGAAACGGGTGTCGAGTTCGCGTAGCGCCACGAACTCGGGAGCGTCGGGGTTGCCGACACGTCTCTGGTTGAGAGACCGGAATCGGGCGCGGTCGGTGTCGTCGCCGAGAGCCTCCACCAGGTCATTGTGCATGGTGGCCAGTGTCTGCGCCTGAGTCTCCGGGTAGGTCCTGCGCAACTGATCGACCACCACCGCGAAGTCCGGCGAGATGTCTGGCGGGCAGCCAGTGGCCTGGAGTTCTTTGACTGCCTCCAGGCGGGCCGTGGTCTCAAGGATTTGGTTCTCCAGGGCGGCCGCCAAGTGCTTCAGCGCCTCGACTGAGATCTCTGAGTTCGAGTCGTCCAGGATGTCCTTGGCTTGTTTGAGGCTGAAGCCCAAGGAGGTCAGACGCTTGATGCGCAGAAGTTCGACCACATGATAACCGGTGTATGTCCGGTAGTTGCCATGTGTTCGGTCTGCCGAGGACAGCAAACCAATCTCTTCGTAGTGCCGAAGCGTGCGTGGAGTCAACTGGGTCATATCGGCGACCTGTTTGATAGTGAAGGGCATCAGCCACCTCTTTCCATCGTGATTGTCGGGCAACCGGTGAGGTGATGGGAGCGACGACATATTATCGGTCATCGCCTCCATGACACCCATTTTAGGCCTGAGATTGTTGTTAGAGAGGCATCCATAAGAAAATGCAAAGATTTCTGGGCAAATTCCTCATGACATCACTGCCGCGACCGGCCTGATCGTCCATGCCGGCGGCCCTTGTGTGTTCGTGACCATCGGGTGTCAGTCCTCGACTTGAGGGCCTTGGTGTGCCGACAGCCGACTCACTCCAGAGCCACCAGGACAGTGCCCGTGTCAGCGCTTTGGGTGATGTGGGACACGACCTCCTCTGGCACTTCTGCGAGAATGACATCCGCAGAACCACCGGAAGAGAACAAGCCAGACGAGACGGTCGTGGGCACAGTCACGACTCGAATGCCTTTGGACACTGTCATGGCTCCTGACGCGGGGTCGGACCAGAAGACCGACACGTGATCGCCAGGGCGGATGATGTCAAGGATTTGAGTCGAGACGGTCAACGGGATGACAACATGTCCAGTTTTGGCTGAGGACAGTGAGACGAAGCTGTCGTCGGTCAGTATCGCACCGGCTGGAACCGGCGCTGCCATCATGTGCTCGTCGAGGTGCTCGCTGGAGGTGATAGCGCCTTCAGGTACGACGGCCGTTGGGATTTCACTGCGTTTCACCTGGTCGGACGTGGGTATGCTGCCAGCTTCTATTCGCTCGACAGCGGTGTAGACCGTGGTGGTCGGTTCGTCATGACCCGTGGCCACCGAGCAGATGGCGAGAACGGAGACCATGGCCGCCACCACAGCCAGCGCTCGTCTGCGCCTCATGATGTGTGTCAGCACATTCCTGATCTGTTTCATACCCATGACTATGTGGCCTTTTCCAAGCGATGTGCGGTTATCCACAGAAGGAAGGTCAGATGAAAAAGTTATCCACAGGCAGGCTGAATCTGACACGAGAGGCCTTTTCGGGCACATGGTTATGAGTATGGTGAACATCGACCAGTCAGGCCCGGTCAGACCGGCGCCCTTGCCCGCCCCGACGCCCGCCCAGGAGGACATGCTCCTGAAGACCTTGGTGGAGGCGTTGGACCATGTGCCTGATGACGATCCGGTCGCAGTGGCCGAGCTGGTGTGGCAGAAGATGACGGCATACGACGCTGGAGTCCGCTTGACTGACCACGACTATCTGGTCGCCTGTGTGGCGATGACGATGGCCGAGGCGCGCGATGAGGTCTGGCGACGACTCACCCAAGGTCAAGCCAGTCGATTCCTACCGTTTTGGCTGGGCGTCCTGGCCAGGTCGCCCCAGGCGGTGAGGCTCACTCCGTTGGCCGTCACAGGGGTGTTCGCCTGGATCAGTCAGGCCAAGAATCTCCATGAGAGGTGTCTGACGCAGGCCGAGACCATTGACGCCGACTACCCGCTGGTGCGCTTGCTGCGCCGAGTCACGCAAGAGAGCCCGACGGTTGGTCAGTGGTTCCAGGCGGTGGATGACGCCGTTGCGCGTCAGCGACTCGGGAAACCTGACGCAGTGCCGAGTCGGCGATGGAGCGATGGCGGACGCGCGGGTCGAACCACACAACTCGGCGAGGCGGGGATCAGCGTCGACCAGGACTTCACAGTTGTATCTGGACGATGTGTCCGACCAGGTAGGTGATTCCCATTGTCAACATACCAACCAAACAGTTGCGCAGGATGGCGGGGAGAATACGGGCATGTCCGAGCCAGGCCGCCACCGATCCCGTCAGTGACAACACCACGACCACGGCGATCATGGTGGCGACCACGCGGGCATCCGGATCGGTGAGAACCATGACCAAGAGTGGGACTAGGGCGCCCAGCGTGAAGGAGACGAAGGAGGCCAGGGCTGCCGCCCAGGGAGACGTTTGTTCATGGGCCGAGATGCCGAAGCGAGCTTCGGTCTGGGCGGCGACCGCGTCATGGGCGGAATACTCCCGAGCGACCTGATTGGCCAAGTGGTGAGACAGCCCGCGGCCCTCATAGATGGCGGTCAGATCAGCCAAGGCCTGATCGGGGTCCGCTTTCAGGGCATCGCGTACCTGCTCGACCGCTGCCAGTTCTGTGTCCTTTTGGCTTGAGACGGAGACGTACTCACCGCCAGCCATGGACAGCGCGCCAGCGACAAGTCCAGCCAAGCCGGCGACGAGCAGAGCCTGCGAGCTGCTAGTGGCCCCAGCCACGCCCATGACGATGCCAGCGGTCGACACGATGCCATCGTTGGCGCCCAAGACGCCAGCGCGCAGCCAGTTGAGCTTCGCTGCTAGTGACGAGGGATGATCGGCCATAAAAGTATCTTGCCAAACCTCGGCGAAGAAAGCACAATCTGAGGTCCTCGCCCGCTCACCGGGCGGCGTGTGATGGTTCGGTCTGGAGCAGTAAACTCATACCGTGCTTCAGTCTCGCCCTTGGCGGTCGGGTTTGAGATCATGAGCCAGGTCCACCTCGCTGTGACGGTGGGCAGTGGATCGCCATCCGATGAGACGAGCGTGAAGGAGTCAACGTGAGCGAGGTCACTGGTCCGGCGGAGTACGACCTGCGACAGGTCCAAGACAAATGGCAGGCCTATTGGGCTGAACACAAGACGTTTCGTCCGCTTGATGACGGGTCAAAGCCACGTCGCTACGTCTTGGATATGTTCCCATACCCCTCTGGGGATCTGCACATGGGTCATGCCGAGGCCTTCGTCATGGGCGATGTCGTGGCACGGTACTGGAAGCTCCAAGGCTATGACGTGATGCACCCCCTGGGATGGGACTCGTTTGGGCTGCCTGCAGAGAACGCCGCTATCGCTCATGGCACTCATCCGGCCGAGTGGACTTATGCCAACATCGAGACACAAGTCCGGTCATTCCTGCGTTACGGCTTGTCAGTCGACTGGTCAAGGCGGCTGCACACCTCGGATGTCGAGTACTACCGCTGGACTCAGTGGTTGTTCCTGCGCTTCTTCGAGAAGGGTCTGGCCTACCGCAAGGCCAGTTATGTCAACTGGTGCCCCAACGACCAGACGGTCTTGGCGAACGAGCAGGTCGTGCAAGGATTGTGCGAGCGCTGCCATGCCGTGGTGACCAAGCGTCGGCTGACACAGTGGTATTTCAAGATCACTGATTACGCCCAACGCTTGCTCGATGACATGGAGCAACTGGAGGGCAAGTGGCCAGATCGCGTGCTGGCGATGCAGCGCAATTGGATCGGCCGCTCCCAAGGCGCCTATGTCGACTTCCACATTGACGGGCGCGAGGAGCCAGTCACAGTGTTCACCACCCGGCCGGACACGCTGTACGGTGCGACCTTCATGGTGGTGGCTCCGGACTCCGACCTGGCCAACGAGATCGTCTCCGACCAGCAGAGGAGCCAATTCGAGGCCTACCTTGAACAGACCAAGAAAGCCACTGACATCGAGCGACAGTCGACCGAACGGGAGAAGACGGGTGTCTTTCTCGGTCGGTATGCCGTCAATCCGGTCAACGGTGCACGCATCCCGATGTGGGCGGCTGACTATGTGCTCGCTGACTACGGCACTGGAGCCATCATGGCTGTGCCAGCCCACGACCAGCGCGACCTGGACTTCGCCCGCGCCTACGATCTGCCCATCGTCATGGTGATCGACACTGGCGATGCCGATCCTGCCCTCTCGGGGGTCGCGACAGCCTCAGATGGGGTCTACGTCAACTCTGGTGACCTCGACGGACTGCGGGACAAGAAGTCCGGCATCGAACGCATTTGCGCCAGCTTGGAGCATGATGGCACTGGTCGCGCCGCCGTCACCTATCGGTTGCGTGATTGGCTGTTGTCACGTCAGCGTTTCTGGGGTTGCCCTATCCCGATCGTGCATTGTCCAATCGACGGCGAGGTTCCGGTGCCGGATGATCAGCTGCCCGTCGAGTTGCCTGATCTGCGGGGTGCGGCCTTGGCTCCCAAGGGGATCTCGCCGCTCGCCAGCGCCGACGATTGGGTCACGACGACCTGTCCCACATGCGGGGGACCAGCCACCCGCGACGCCGACACGATGGACACTTTCGTCGATTCGTCCTGGTACTTCTTCCGTTACTGCTCGCCTCATGACGAGGCTGCGCCATTCGAGAAGGAGGATGTGGCCAAGTGGATGCCGGTGGATCAGTACGTCGGGGGCGTTGAGCACGCCACTTTGCACTTGATGTACTCGCGTTTCTTCACGAAAGTGCTTCATGACTTGGGAATGGTCGATTTCACTGAGCCCTTCGAGTACCTCATGAATCAAGGGCAGGTCATCAATCAGGGCAAGGCGATGTCGAAATCCTTGGGCAATGGGGTCGATCTCGGAGCCCAGATCGATCAATATGGGGTCGACGCTATCCGGACGACGGTCGTCTTCGCTGGCCCACCGGAAGATGATATCGACTGGGCCGATGTCTCGCCTTCGGCGACCCTGCGGTTCCTGCAACGTTCGTGGCGACTGGCTCAGGATGTCACCAGCCCGGTCGGAGTCGATGTCACGACAGGCGAAATCGCGCTGCGACGGACGACCCACCGTATCCTCGGAGAAATCACCGATCTGTTGGAGGCCAGGCGGTTCAACGTCTGTGTCGCCCGCTTGATGGAACTGGTCAACGCCACGCGCAAGGCGATCGACACCGGCGTCGGCGGTGGCGACCCGGCGGTGCGGGAGGCGGCCGAATACACCACGGTGGCGCTGTCTCTGTTCGCGCCCTACGTCGCCGAAGAGATGTGGGGGGCGCTCGGACACCAGCCGTCGGTGGCCGAGACATCCTGGCCGACGGTCGACCCGCAGCTGCGACAGGCCTTGTCAGGGACGATGGCGGTTCAGGTCCAAGGTAAGGTTCGGGCGAAGTTGGAGGTGCCGGTCGACATCAGCGAGGCCGACGCGCAGGCTCTGGCCTTGGGTGACGACAATGTTCAGAAGTACTTGGCGGGTCGCGAAGTGGAGCGGATCATTCTGCGGCTGCCCAAGATGATCTCAATCGTGCCAAAGTCCTGAATGCGGACGGTGGCACGAACTAGGCCACCTGTGCGGTTGTCCACAGGTCCTTGCTTGGGTCGAAGATTTATCCACAGATTGCTTCGAGCCTGACACATCGGGGCGTTTTGACCACATTGTCATGGTGTGAGTTCCAAACCGATCGACCCCGCGCCAGAGTCCTACTTGGCACGACTGGGTGTGCTCTTCCCCGCGACAGGGACGGGCGACGAGGCTTCCGTGGTAGCCCCGGACCAGGACCAGTCGACGACGGCGCCGAAGCAGCCTTGGCCAGGCAGGCTCTATCAGTTCACCAGCCAGCACCTCAAAGTGGTGGCAGCGTTGGTGCTCGGCATGGTCATATTCGCCACCTGGATGGTGATGCGAGCGCGCACCGTTCCGCTCGATGAGCCCACGGACGCCACTTCTCCGATCTGGACGATGCCCGCCGACAGTCCGACCCCGACGGTCGAACCCCAGTGGTTGGTTCATGTGGTCGGTGCGGTGGCCAACCCTGGAGTGATCCGAGTGGCGGTGGGTGCGCGTGTCATTGATGTCATTGAGACTGCCGGCGGTCTGACTGCCGACGCTGATCCGGGCGATCTCAATCTCGCCGCCGTGGTGGCGGATGGCTGCCAGGTGGTGATCGGCACCCAGAGCGAGCCGCGTGGCGAGGTGCGCTTGGGGGTTGATGGTGACCCCTCTGGTTCGTCGGGCACGACCGGTTCAGGGCAGGGGTCGTTGATCAACCTCAATCAAGCGACCGCCGAGCAGTTGGACACCTTGCCCGGTGTCGGCCCAGTCACCGCGGCCGCCATTGTGACCTGGCGCGACACCAGCGGCCCCTTCACCGTGGTGGAGCAACTCCAGGAAGTCGATGGCATCGGTCCCAAGACCTTCGCCCAGATCCAACCCTACGTCTGCTTATGAGTGAGATGATGAAGCACCGACCGGACAAGCGCACAGATCAGTTGGATCTGCGTCTGGTGGGCCCTGCGATCACAGTCTGGGCTGGCACGTGGCTGACAACTGGCTGGGACTGGGGCAAGTGGGCTGCGGCTGGCTTGGCCGCTGTCATCGCGGTGGTCGCCGCTGTCATGTGGCTGCGCGGCCGTCACCTGGCACAGGCCGGGGCGGACTGTGAGTCCACGACCACGAGAGTGGCACAGGTCACGATGGCGGCGTGGGCGATCTGTGTGGTGGCCGTCTCCAGTGCTGTCATCGGCGGCGCTCGTGTGCTGAGTCTGGAGCATGGCGTGGTCGCCCAGGCGGGCATGGAAGGCCGAGTAGCACAGGTCGAGATCGTTCTCCAGCAGGTCAAGTTGACGCCCACCTGGGGGAGCGTCGTCGCCCAGGCCACCACCGAGCAGGTCGCTTTGGCGGGCCACAACTATCGAGTGCGTCAGCCGGTCACCGTCATGGTGTCGGCCGCAGCGGCCCAGGCCTGGTTGAAGTACCCCGCCGGCTCTGTGCTCGGTATGACAGCGCGATTGTCCTCGGTCGACATCGCGGATGGGGTGGCGGCTCAGTTGTCCGTGCTGGACGAGGCTCGACTGGTCCGTCCGCCACCGTGGTGGCAGTCAACCATCGAGTCCATGCGTCAGGGTCTGTCGCTGGCGATGGTGCACAGTCCACCCGAGCAGGCGGGACTGATTCCAGCCCTCGTGGTCGGAGACACCTCGGCGATGTCGGCGACGGTGGTCGATGACTTCACGACCACCGGGTTGACTCACCTGACCGCCGTGTCTGGAGCGAACCTGGCCGTGTTGCTGGCCTTTCTGTCGACACTCGCTCGAAGGGCGGGTGTGCGCGGGACCGGCCTGACGCTTGTGTCGGCGGTTGGTGTGATCGCCTTCGTCCTGATGTGTCACTCGGAGCCAAGCGTGTTGCGTGCCGCGGCCATGGGGCTGGTGTCGCTGGTCGCGGTCGGTCGTGGTTCTGGAAAACGCTCAGGTGTGCGTGGCCTATGTCTGGCGGTCATGGGCTTGTGCTGGGTCGACCCTTGGATGAGCCGGTCCTGGGGGATGGCCCTGTCCGTGCTCGCTTGCACCGGCATCATCGTCTGGGGTGGGCGTTGGGCCACAGTCTTGTCACGTTGGCTGCCCCGATGGGTGGCGGAGGCGATGGCCATCCCCTTGTCCGCTCAACTCCTCACTCAGCCGGTCGTGACCTATCTGTCGGGGGCGGTGTCGGTTTCGGGGCTGATCGCCAACGCCGCCGCTGAGCCGTGGGTGGCGCCAGCGACTGTGGTCGGGCTGGTGGCCGCTGTGGCCAGCGTCTTCAACCTGGTGGTGGCCTCATGGCTGGGCTATGTCGCTGGCTGGTGTGCCCAGCCGATCTTGACCGTCAGCCACGTCTTGGCCCACCTGCCCGGCGCTTCCCACGCTTGGCCGACCACCGCGGTGGGCTTGGTCGTCATCAGCGTCGGCTGTGGGGTGTTGGCGTGGGTCATGCCGCTCTTGTTGGATCGCGTCTGGGTGGTTTTGGCCGTCTCGGTCGCCTTGGTCGTGACGATGCTGAGCGCACCCTACCAGCCGGGTTGGCCCGGTCAGGATTGGCGGGTGACTGCCTGCGACGTCGGACAAGGAGACGCCACCGTCGTGCGGGTCGATCAGACCTCGGCCATCCTTCTTGACACCGGCCCATCCGACGCTGGTGTGGTCGGGTGTCTTGATCGGCTTCAGATCACAGAGATCCCACTGGTGATCTTGACTCACTTCCATGCTGACCATACCGGTGGTCTTCCTCAGGTGATCGAGAGGTTTCCAGTGGCGGGTCTGCTCGTTCCGGAAGGTGGGGGTGACCCCGACACGGTCCTGAGCCTGGCGCAAGCCTCAGGAATCGGGGTGACACGGGCACATGCGGGTGCTCGTGCCACGGTCGGTGACGCGACTGTGACGGTCCTGTCCGCCTATCAGTCAGGGTTGGCGTCGTCTGATGGAGAAGAGTCGTCGACCGAGAACGATGAGTCCTTGGTCGTGCGCGTCGACACGCCACAGATGAGCCTGCTGGCCACCGGCGATGTCGAGCCTCTCGGTCAGCAGGCCGCTTTGTCGAACCCGGCGGCCTTGAAGGTCGACATCCTCAAGGTGCCGCACCATGGCTCCTCGCGGCAGGACCCGGACTTTCTCCAGGCCAGCGGGGCGTCGATCGCGCTGATCAGTGTGGGGAAGGACAACGGCTACGGCCATCCGACCAGCAAAGCCTTGAGCTGGTTGAACGATGCTGGAATGGAGGTGCTACGCACTGATGAACATGGGTCAATCGTCATCGCGCGCACGCGGCAGTGGTCGATCACCACCGAACGGTAGCGGCCCGGTGATCGACGCTGTGATTTCTCCTGAGCCACAGGCGAGGCGGTGTCTGGACCACTTCCCTAGTCCCGGCGAGCGGCAGACCGTCGTAGGATCGACAGCCGGATGATGAGTTGTTCGAGGGCGAAGTCCGGGTCCTGCGCGGCGCCTTTGATCTGGGCGTCGGCATGGGCGACTGCTCGAATGGCAGAGGCGATGGTCCGTTCGTTCCAAGCCCGTGAGGCTGCGGCGACATCCTTCATCTTCCATGGGGGAACGCCGATGTCAGCGGCAGAAGGCTGTCGGTCGCGAGACAGTGCCAGGTAGTTGCCCATCTGGCGCAGCGAACTTGCCAGGGCGGAGGTGATGAGGACATGGGCCACTCCGGTGCTCAGCGCCCATCGCAGTTCCATGATGGCGTCGCCAACCTTGCCCGCCAGGGCGTCGTCGGCGACGGCGTAGGAGGTGATGGACGATCGTCCCGCGAAGTACTGCGCCACGATCGGCCCGGTGATGACCGGTTCATCGGTGTCCGCCACCAATTGTCTTGTGGCGGCGGCCAGACTGCGTAAGTCTTGCCCGACTGCGTCGACCAGGGATTGAGCGGCCTTGCTCTCGATCGTCTTGCCGCAGTCCGCGACCTCTTGGCTGACGAACTGGGCCAGCTTCCAGGGCTTGATGACAGGGCATTCCAGGACGTTGCGTGCCAACCCCGTGAGTTTGTTCAACAGGGCCTTGCCTTGATTGCCACCGCCGTGGGCGATGATGAGGGCGACATTGTCAGGAACCATCTTCGCTAAGGCGACGACGTTGGTCTCCAGATCTTTCGGTGTCTTCTCAGCGGAAGTGACGCAGGCGAGGGTAGCGGTTGAGAACAGATCGGTGTTCGCCATCTGGTCGAGCATGCCTGGAGTCAACTCAGCTCCGGCGGCGGTCGTCACTGCCGCATCGGGGACCGCAGCCCGGGCCTGGGCGATCAACCTGGTCATGGTTCGCTCGCTCAGGAATTGCTCGGGCCCGGTGATGAGGGTCAGGCCAGCGAAGAGGTCGGTCGTTTTGGTCTTGGTTGCCACCGCTCCAGTATGCCCCACCTGGGTGCGGGGCCGGGCGGTCTCGGCCGGCGCGCTGGAGGCACGACCTCAGAAGGTCCAACCCTGACAGTGCGGTAAAGTGTGCCCATGGTCACGTGGTGGATGGCCATCCCGTTTGGGGTGATGCTGATTGCGATAGCTGTCATACCACTGATCGGTTGGCTCGCCCATTGGTGGGAGAGGCCACTTCATCAACTTGGTGCGGCGCTGGTCCTTGGGCTCGGTGTCACGGCGGTCATGCTGACACAAGGCCATGGTGAAGACGTTCTCCACGCCCTGATCGAGTACGGTCAGTTCGTCATCCTGCTGTTCGGTCTGTTCACGGTCGCCGGTGGCATCGCTCTGACCGGCGACTTGGCGGGCAGGCCCAAGATCAACACCATCTTCTTGGCTGTCGGCACCGTCTTGGCTTCTTTCATCGGCACGACTGGCGCCGCCATGCTATTGATTCGACCACTCTTGCTCGCCAACAGTTATCGACGGCATCGAGCGCATCTGGTCGTCTTCGGCATCTTCACGATGGCCAACTGTGGCGGGCTACTGACCCCCTTGGGCGACCCACCGCTGTTCCTCGGCTTCTTGCGCGGGGTCCCTTTCACATGGACCCTACAGTTGTGGCCGCACTGGCTCGTCACGAACGCCTTGTTGCTGATCACCTTCTTCTGCCTCGACGCCGCGCTGATGTCCGGCGAGGATCGAAGCCGTGACGTGGTCCAACCCCTGGGCCTGGTGGGCAAAACCCAGATCCTCTGGTTCCTCGCCATCGTCGCCGCAGTGGCCTTCGTGCCTTCGACCAACGTTGAGGCCTTCAGCGCGGGGCAGGTCGGGTGGGTGTCGCTTGTGCCGTGGCGGGAGGTGGTCATTATGGTTGCGGCGGGCCTGTCCTGGATCACCTCACGACCTCAAGCACGATTCGAGATCAACCGGTTCACCTTCGCTCCGATCCAGGAAGTCGCCGCCTTGTTCATCGGCATCTTCCTGACCATGGTGCCGGTCCTCCTGCTGCTGGACGAATATGCCGCTCAGTTGCCGTTGAGCGCTCTCATCTTGTATTTCATGACAGGTGGGCTGTCGGCTGTGCTCGACAACGCGCCGACCTACGCCAGCTTCTTCGAGGCCGCGCGTGCTTCGGCGTCGGGCATGACTGGAGTTGAACTGGTGGCAGGGGTGCCCGTCAGCTACCTGGTCGCAGTCTCAACCGCCGCCGTCTTCTGGGGTGCGATGACATACATCGGCAACGGGCCCAATTTCATGTTGCGCTCAATCGCGCTTCGACAGGGTGTCACCATGCCCTCATTCGTGGGTTACATCGTCTGGAGCGTCCGCTGGCTGTTGCCAGTGCTGCTCGCGACCATGCTTCTGTTCATCGCCGACCCCTGGTGGGCCAAGGCGACAGGCGCGCTGGTCGCTGTGTCGATACTGATCAGAGCAGTGTTGATCTGGCGGCGATGGCAGGGCATCCCACTCCCGCGCATCAATGATCGATAGGGAAGCTGGTCAATCCTGTCTTGTCGCCCAGGCATTCGAAGCCCGACGGGGCGGCGACTTGACGGTGAGTCCCCTCAGCGACTACACATAACTGAACCCTGAATCCGGGGACGACCGAGCCTGATCATGGCGCGGCACCTCGTCGGATGGGATTCCGGGCGTTGTCCCACTGACCCAACGAAGGACGAGATCATGGCCGACTCACAGCACGATCACTGTGACTGGAACAGTCCCACATGGTGGCGTCAGGCCGTCGTTTATCAGATTTACCCACGATCTTTCGCAGACTCCAATGGTGACGGCCTTGGCGATCTGGGTGGCATCATCTCACGGGTGCCTTATCTGGTCGAGCTGGGA
This sequence comes from Propionibacteriaceae bacterium, assembly GCA_031286045.1. Taxonomy (GTDB): domain Bacteria; phylum Actinomycetota; class Actinomycetes; order Propionibacteriales; family Propionibacteriaceae; genus WQYJ01. Next base: position 31,223 of record JAITVA010000085.1, read on the forward strand.
GTCGACGCCGTTTGGCTGTCCCCTTTCTATCCCTCCGCCTTGGCCGATGGCGGTTACGACGTGGACGATTACCGTGACGTCGATCCGCGCATCGGCACGATGGATGACTTCGACGCGATGGCGACGGTCCTGCATGAGGCGGGCATCAAACTCTTCGTCGACATCGTGCCTAATCATTCTTCCAATCGACACATCTGGTTCCAGGCCGCTCTGAACGCGGCGCCCGGCTCACCCGAACGAGACCGCTATATCTTCCGTCGTGGCATCGGGGCGAATCACGCCCTCCCGCCCAGCGATTGGCGGGCCGCCTTCGGCGGCAGCACCTGGGAACCGGTGGGTGACGGGTGGTTTTACTTCCATCTCTTCGCCCCTGAGCAGCCCGATTGGAACTGGCGCAATGATGAGGTCCGCCAAGATTTCTTGACGACACTGCGCTTTTGGTCGGACCACGGGGTGGACGGCTTCCGGGTCGATGTGGCGATGGCCTTGGCCAAGGGATTCGGGACCGATTTCCCCGACGAGTTGCCCAGCCGCGAGCAGATGGAGGCTGTGCCGATCGGGCCGGACCACATGGTGTACGATCGCGACGAGGTCGACGAGATCTACGCCGGATGGCGCGAGGTCTTCAACGAGTACGATCCACCGCGTGTGGCCGTGGCCGAGCTGTGGACCGAGCCGTCCAGTCGAAAGGCCCGCTACGCCACTGATCGTTCCTTGGGCCAAGCCTTCTACTTCGACATCATCAACGCCGGTTTCAACGCGCTCAAGATCAGGGCTGTCGTCGATGAGGTCCTAGGCTGGGCCGACCAGTCCGGTTCCTCCTCGACCTGGGTGCTGTCGAACCACGACCAGGTACGCCACGCCAGTCGTTTTGGCTTGCCAGACGCCGACTCTGACGACATTTGGGCCAATCCTGAGCGTGATCGCCAGTGGTTGCTCTCCCGCGGAACCGCTCCGGTCGAAGACCTTGCCCGAGGGGCACGGCGGGCAAGGGCTGCTTCGGTCTTCGCGATGGGCCTGCCCGGCAGTCTCTACCTCTACCAGGGTGAGGAACTGGGGCTGCGGGAGGTAGCGGATCTGCCCGATTCCGCCCGTCAAGACCCGATCTTCTTTCGCAGTCCGGGTCGCCACGTCGGTCGTGACGGCTGCCGGGTGCCATTGCCGTGGACCAGCGACGGCCCATCCTTCGGTTTTGGAACAGGCCCGGCCCACCTGCCGCAACCGGCTTGGTTCGCCGACTTTGCCGTCAGCGTCGAAGAGGAGGATCCAGACTCGACCCTTCACCTCTACCGTGAGGCTCTGCGTCGGCGCCGTGAGTTGCAGGGGCCTGAAGTTCTGACGTGGATCGACCACCTAGACGCACCCGAAGTCCTGCACTTCGAGCGTCCCGGTGGTTGGCAGGTCGTCATGAACGCCGGGGCGGAGCCATGCCCGTGGGAGAAGCTCGGTTTGAGTGCTCGGCCATCCCTTGAGCGCATCCTCGCCAGCGGTCGGTTGACCGAGGAGGCTTTGCCTGGCGAGACGACTGTCTGGCTGCTCGCGAGAGCCACCGCAACCCTCGGCTGACTGGCTGGTCGTCAGAGCAGTTCTTTGGCTTTCAACAGTCCCCACAGGCTGGCGTTGACCGGAGTGGGGATACCCGCCTCCTCGCCTAGGCGGTGAACCATGCCGCCGAAGATGTCGGTCTCGCAGCGCCGGTGAGCCAAGGTGTCTTGAGCCATTGAGGTGTATTGAGTCGGGCCGAGTCCATCCAACACGTCCAGCCATGAGTCGATGTCGGATTCGTCCAGGTCGACGCCCTGAGCCCTGGCCACGGCGACGACTTCGCGCTGGGCGGCGATCATCACGTCGCGGGCGGGGCTGGCCGGGTCCTGCACGATCCGGTATGGCGCCTCCAGCACGCCTGTGATTTGGTTGACGCCAGTGTTGACCAGAAACTTCCACCACAGCTGTCGTACCATGTCGGTGGGAATCTCATAGGCCAGACCCGCCGCGTCGAACAGCCGGGCCAGCCACTGGGCCTGCTCCGAATAAGGCGGCTCGTTGACGGCTTCACCGAAGGCCATCTTTCCCAGGCTCGAGTATGACACCTCGTGCCCGTGGCGGACAGCGTCGATTCCGAAGGTGATGGAGAGCAGGGGATGGGACTGGGGGTAGGCCTCGGCTATCTGAGCCTCCGAAGTGATGCCATTCAGCAGCGAGACAATCACGGTGTGATCGCTGATGTGACGACTGACTTGAGGCAATGCCTCAGGCAGAGCCATGTGCTTCACCGCCACGATGAGCAGGTCGGCGGGTTCGACCGTGTCATCCGGTGCCACGATGGTGAAGTCGTGGCGTTTGCCGTTGACGGTCACGCCTTCGCGCCGCAGACCTTCGGCGCGTGCGCCAGTCGCGATCACCCGAACGTCGGTGTCAGGGGCGTCTTGGAGCTTGGCGGCGTAGGACGCTCCCATCGCGCCGAGTCCGATCACAGATATGCGAACCATGACAAGTATCTTGCCACAGCCTTTGGTTCCTTGTTTCTCTACGGCTGGGTGGTGAGTGCGGCTCGCAGGTAAGGATTGCTCGCTCGCTCGACCGCCATGGTCGAGGCGGGTCCGTGGCCGGGCAACAGTCGCGCTCGGTCGGGCAGGTCCCACACTGGTCCGCGCAAGGTGCGTGTCATGGTCGCCAGGTCGCCGCCCGGCAGATCGGTGCGTCCGATGGAGCCAGCGAACAGTGTGTCGCCGGTGAAGATGATCGGCTCGGCTGCGTCGGTCTCGACTGCGAACATGACAGAACCGGGGGTGTGGCCAGGGCTCGGTGTGATGGTGACGGCGAACTCGGCCAGATCGAGGGCGGCGTAATGGTCGAGCAGGCAGACCCGGCTCGGTTCGGTCAGGTCGCGTCGCAGAACGGTCTTGACCAGCATCCCCAACTCAGGCGGCAGCCCCGCGTAGGGATCGCTCAGCAGGTGGCGGTCCTCGCTGCGGATCCACACCGGAATGGCGTAGTGGTCGGCCACCGGCGCGGCATCCGCGATGTGGTCGACGTGCCCGTGTGTCGCCAAGACCGCGACTGGGGTCAGGTCGTGGTCAGTCACAATCTGAGTGACGTCGGGAGCAGCGCCCATTCCCGGATCGATGATGAGACATTCTCGACCGTCGTCGCGCGCCAGGACGTGACAATTCGCCTGCATTGGCCCACACACGACTGTGAACAGAAACATACACAACACCTAAAACAAAACGGTCGGGGATTCCGACTTCATGCATGTTACCGCCGATTGTCTCCCACAGCGCTTTCAGCACGAAGATGTCCCGTGCGTGCAGTCTATCTCAAAGATAACCGGTGAGGCGTCCTTGTGCCGATCGACCCGGTTTGGCGCCCTGAGGGATGAGTCATCCTGGCCTGGGCGGGCGTCGCTCACCGCCGTGACGGTCAGTGCTTGCCTAAGGAACCGATGATCAATCATGCGCCGCCATCTGGGCGCTCGGACAGGCAATCTTCGACCCGCATATCTAGCGATGGACGTCCAGTCCATGTACGAGACATGGGGATCGAATCTCACCCACCCCAGCGCCCATCTGACGACACAGCATTAACCATCGATTCCCCTAGTTCACGGACCAGACGTCTATCGCTAGATAGGGCGGGACGCAGATCGCTCGTCCCGTCGTCCATACGGCAGCACCGCTTTCGTCATCAGTTCTTTCAGGGTGGGCCTTGTTTGTGGGGCCCACCCCAACCTGTGTGTCAGTGTAGTTGGCGGCGGCGAATCAACACACCCGCAGCCACACACAACATGGCCAAGGCAGCCACACCAAGCAGACCAC
>JAITVA010000147.1 GCA_031286045.1 Propionibacteriaceae bacterium
TCGAGCGTGACATCGCCGCAGAGTACGGCAAAGTGTGGACCGACGAGCAGGCCAATGACGCGGTCGGTATTGGCGGCCTGATCGTCGCCCAGCGCTTGCTCGACCTCGGCGGCGACACCACGACGACCGCAGCCCACTTGAGTCAACGCCGCTTCGACATGGTGGCCGAGCGCGTCGCCAGTGAACCCTTGGCCTTCCGGCCCGGCGCGGAGGCGCTGCTGGACGCCTGTGCCGACGTCGGCCTGCCCTGTGCGGTGGTGTCCACCAGTCCGCGTCATGTGCTGGCGGCCGGGTTGAATCGGATGCCCGATCGTTGGTTTGCCGCGGTCGTCGACGGCGACGCCATCACCCATCACAAGCCTGACCCCGAGGGATACCTCACCGCCGCCCGGCGACTCGATGTCGACCCGGCCGACTGTCTGGTGATCGAGGACTCTGAGGTCGGTTGCGCGGCCGGGCGGGCCAGCGGTGCGGTCGTGTTGGCCGTGCCGAACATGACACCATTGCCTGACTCACCAGGTCAGGTGATCCGCGATTCGCTGGTTGGGCTGACGGTCAAGGATGTGGAAGACATCTGGCTTCGTGGCCGCAAGGGCCGATGATGGACGCTCCCTGACTGGGTCACCGCTGAATGATCAAGGGTTTCCACATTGTGGACAGGCCCACCGGGGCCAACCGACACCAAGACCGCCGCGTAAGCAGCATGCCACAGGCGACGAGAGCGGTTTGAGTCCCATCACGCCCGCATTTCCGCTTGATAGTACACGATTAACACAATTGGAACGAGGCGGGGCGTGTGCCACAATATGAAACGTGAGAAAGCTATTGAGCGCGGTCGTCGTTGCCTTGGCGCTGGCTGGTTGCAGCCAACCCTCTCCGACGACATCGACGGCCACACCACCGTCGTCGGCCAGTCCCATGACGACTGCAACCCCGAATAGTTCCGGGTCCAGCACCCCCGGATCGAGCCAGTCGCCGTCCGGCTCAGCCAGCCCCACCGACAAAGCCGCGTCGCCAACCCCGTCGCCATCTTCCAAGGTCGTCATCCCGGCGGGCGCCTGTCTGCCGGCGACTGATCCGGTGATGACCTGGGTGCGCACCCTGACCACCAATGACGCCTACCCCGTCGACGATGTGGTCATGGTCGCGGCTGGTGACGGCAACCGCCCTGGCGAGACCTGGAACGTAGTCGCCTTGCCCATGATCTCAGCCACCGACGGTAAAGCCGTGGTCCAGTCCTACCTCACCAACGCCGCCAGCACGGAGCAGCCATCGGGCGAACAATGGCTCGACATCGGCACCTCAGCCACGCCGAACTGGAGCACCGTCACCTGGAGCGGGGATCGCCTGAGCACGGGCAAGAACGCCCAACAGATCGCCTTCGCCTGCTTGGGTAACCACTGACCAGCACTGTCGTAGACCGGCTTGCTGGTCAATCCCCCAGCAAGTCTGGGCGGCGTCGTCGGGTCAGTTCTTCGGCTTGGTCGTGACGCCATTGAGCGATCTTGGCATGGTGGCCGGACAGCAGGATCTCCGGAACGTCGAGTCCGCGCCACGAGGCCGGTTTGGTGTAGACCGGGTACTCCAGGAGGTGCTCGAGACTGCCTGAGTACGACTCCTCCGCCAATGACTCCGGGTTGCCGATGACCCCAGGCAGGAGACGTACCACTGCTTCCGTCATGGCTAGCGCGGCGACCTCCCCGCCGTTGAGGACATAATCCCCCAAGGACAGTTCGCGCACCTCGACTGACTTAGCTGCCCACTGAGCCACGCGGGCGTCGATGCCCTCATAGCGTCCGCAGGCGAAAAGCAAGCGGTCGTAACTGGCCAAGTCGGCCGCTTGGGCTTGGGTGAAGGGTTCCCCGCTGGGCGAGGTGATGATCAAACAGGACCGTCCATGATCAGCGGCGAGCAAGTCGTCCAGGGCCTCACCCCAGGGCTCGGGCTTCATCACCATGCCAGCACCGCCACCGACCGGCGTGTCGTCGACCGTGCGGTGAAGGTCGTGGGTCCATTGACGCAGGTCATGAACGCCAACCCCCAGCAAGCCGGTCTCAATCGCCTTTCCCACCAAAGACACGTTCAAAGCAGAAAAGTAGTCGGGAAAAATCGTGATGTAATCAAGCCTCATCATTGTCCTCCAGCAGACCCGGAATCGCCTCGACCACGACCTCGCCGGCGACCAGATCGACCCTCGGCACAAGCGCTGTGACGAAGGGCACCAGTCGCTCCCCCGCAGCTGTCTCGACAGCCAGCATGTCTTGGAAACCGAGGTGGTCCACCCGACTGACTCGCCCGAGCGTCCGACCAGTCGCGGCGACGACCGACAGACCGACCAACTGATGGTCGTAGTAAGTGTCCTCTTCGTCAGCGGTTTCATGGTCGTCCACCGTCAAAAGCAGCTCAACACCGGTCAAAGCCTCCGCACCGCTGCGATCGACGACCTCTTTGAAACGGATCAAGCCGCGCCCACCCTGGTCGCGAAAACTGGCGACCGTCAGTCTCACGGCATCACTAGCCTCGCCGGCACGCAGGACTGTGCCGACACGAAAACGCTCAGCCGGACTGTCGGCGCGCAAATTAACGAACAATTCGCCCGCCAGTCCTCGGGCCCGACCAAGTCGACCAACGATCAGGTCCATGAACCGCGCCCTTTCCACACAAACACCAATCGCTGTGGCCCCGCCTCACGACGTGCGCCACAGCGACACAGTGTTCTCACAACGATCAGGGTCAGCGACGACGGTTGCCGCGTGAACCAGAACTGCGATCCGTGTCAAGGAAATCGACGCGGACCTGCTCATGACCGGCCAGGGCCGACACCACGGTACGCAAAGCTTGAGCCGTGCGCCCCTGACGACCGATCACCTTGCCGATGTCGTCCGGACTGACCCGCACTTCAAGCATCCGACCGCGACGCAGATCCAGATCCCGCACCCGCACATCGTCAGGATTGGCCACGATCCCTCGAACCAGGTGCTCCAACGCTTCGGACAGCATCTCAGGCCTCAGGCTTCTCAGCCTCGACGGTCTCGACCGACTCAGCCGCCACGGGAGCCTCAGTGACGGGCGCAGCCTCGGCCTCAACTTTGGCCTCCGCGGCGTCCTCAGCCGGCTTGCGACGAGGTGACTTCTTGGTGGTCACGGCATCAGCGTCGGAGCCTGCGGCGGCGACGGCCTCGTTGTAACGAGCCAGGCGGTCGACACGCGGCTTCTGCGGTGTGACACCGGACGGGATGGAGGTGTCACCGGTGAAGGCCTGCCAATCACCAGAACGCTTGAAAATCGCCACGACGGCCTCGGTCGGTTGAGCGCCGACCCCCAGCCAGTACTGAGCACGCTCCGACTTGACCTCGATCACCGAGGGGTCGTTCTTGGGATGGTACAGCCCGATCTCTTCGATCGCCCGCCCATCACGCTTCTGGCGCGCATCCATGACGACGATACGGTAATGCGGCGAACGAATCTTGCCAAACTTCTTCAGACGAATCTTGACAGCCACTAGTCTGTTATCTCCTGTTGTTATGCCCGGGATGGGCGGTTGATGGCGCATGGTCCAAGGTGGGGAACCTCATTCCAAGAGTCCTGGGGACCCACACCGACCGGAGTTAGAGGGCGCCAAACGATGCGGATACGCGGATATATTGTGCCAGAATTCGGCCCGTTTAGCCATTCGGGTGACCAACCTCGGGGCAACTGGTCGCGCAGCGGGCGCCTTTCCCTGGGAGCTTTTGACTCACATAGACGGGGTGAGTGGAGGTAGTGCTGGTCCGGCATGACGAGGTGCTGGGAATTTGATCTCCACTCCCCCGATTAACTTGGCGAGGTCAAGCTTATCGACGCCGCGCTGCTGGGAGTCAGTTCTCAAAACCCCCGGATAGACCTAATCGGCTCTCCACAGAGCGTGGGGCTGGTTTGGGTCCGCCGGTGTCGAGGAGGAGTCTGGCGATCGCAGCGATGAGGGCAGGCGGCCGGTGGGGAGATTGGTGAAGCGGAGGCAGGTGATGGAACTCCACACAGCCCGTCCAACGAGATCGAGCCGGTGATGAATGGGACCGGCCGATGGAGGTGCCGGGTGATGGGGGTTTCCCATCCCCGATGTCAGTGATTTTGGTCTTGGGCCAGCATCTGGGATGAAAAACCACACCACAACGACCCCAATCAGGGAGGTTTCCCATACCAGATACGCGCCTCACTACTGTTCTTACCATAGTTGGGGTACGGAAATGGCGGCAAAGATCATCGCCCACACGCATGATCACTATCACAATATGCCTGTCTCGAATAGGACACACTCGTCGCATGGGCTTGGGGCCTGGTGAAGGTTGGGGGCCCTTCGGGGGGCTGCCCATGATGTGAGGGTGGGGGCCGGTTTGAATCCACCGGTGGCGAGGACCGACAATCACTCGTCAGATCAGGACCGCGAAAGGTAGCGTGAAGCATGCCACGACCTTGGTCATGAAGGGAGTAAAGACCTCCATCATCGAAAGACCTTGACCCCACACAAACCGACACGCTGAGGTGAACCCCGAATTCACCCCACGCCCACACCCAAATGCGACGAGCCACATAGTCACGCTCAGCACGAGCCGTCCCATAGGCTGGGAATCAGTTTTCAAAACCCCCGATAGACTTGGTCATCGCCCCGAAAGGGGCGATGACTGGGGGAAATACCTAGCATCGACAGTCAGAAATCCGGCGGCTTCAATGGACAATCTAGCCGGATCGGGGGTGCACGATTCACAATCGAACGACTGCCGAGAAGTGCTTTCCACGTCTAGACCTTGATGATCTGATCCGAATACTGAGACACCATGGCGTCATGCGTGACCAACCTCAGTGGCTCGGCTAGGGCCTGCGCCACCAGCATCCGATCAAACGGATCCCGATGTAGCCAAGGAAGACTCTCGAGTACAAGAGCGTGGGCTGGCAAGAGATCGATCATCCGAAGCTCAGCTTGATTGGCGTAGTCAAGTGCTTCGCCCGCCGAGCAGCCAATCTCACCTCTTCCCGAAGAATACTTAATGGCGATTTCGAAGAAGGAAACTGCCGACGCCCACACCACATTGTCCGGATCGCTTATCAACGAGCGCGCGGAACTCGGTAACAGGTGGTCATCAAGCATGGCCCAGAGTAGAACGTGCGTGTCCAACAGGATCATCATCAGCGTTAGTCTCTCTCAACTGATGTCAGCCCAAACATGTCTGCGATATCATCATCCATCGCGTCAAACGCCTCCGTATTGAAGCTGAACTTCCCACGCGCGATTCCAAGGAGACTGGGCTTCGGTCGATATTCGATACGTGTTAGGCGGGCGGCAGGGCGACCATTTCGAGCAAGAATAATCTCGGTCTCTTCACCGCGTTCGACAGAATCGACTAACTTGGAAAGATTAGTCTTCGCCTCAAGCATATTGACGGTAATCATATGACCTCCCACAAGTTACATTATACGCTACCTAGCTAGGATTAGCTAGGTAGCATGGACGACGCGAAGCAGGGTCGCGAGCGATCACAAACCAGACCTGTGACCTGACGTCTGCAACTCTTGTGAGCTCAGGCGGTGACACTGTGTCAGCCGCACACCACGCCATCGCGCATCACCACAATGGGCGCAAGGTCCGGCCGAACGAACGGATCCTCGCCCACGACGATCAGATCGGCCGGGGCGCCCTCGACAAGATTGGCTGCCCCCAGCCAATCCCTGGCCCGCCAAGAGGCCGCGCCGAGGGCGAACTGCGCCCCTCCGACCTTGGCCAGAGCCAGGATCTCGGGGATGAGAGTGCCGTGAGACCGATTGCCGCCGGCGTCTGTTCCAGCGTAGATGGCCACCCCAGCCTCGAGGCAGCGCCGCAGGGTGTCGAACCGACGCTGGAAGAGTTGACGCATGTGAGCGGCGTAGCGGGGGTACTTCGACTGGGCCTGGTCGGCGATGCCGGGGAATATCTTCAGGTTGTCCAGCGTCGGCACGAGGGCCACGCCGCGACGGGCCATCTCGAGTGTGGTGGCCTCATCGAGGCCGCAGCCATGCTCGACACAATCGATCCCAGCGTCCACCAACTGGGCGACTGACTCTTCACCGAAACAATGGGCCGTCACCCTTGCTCCGGCCTGGTGGGCCGCCTTGATCGCGGCACGCACAGCCTCGTCGGGCCACAGTGGCGTCAGATCGCCCAGGTCACGGTCGATCCAATCCCCCACCAGTTTGACCCAGCCGTCACCGGCGAGCGCCTGGCGGTGGGTCTCATCGACGAGTTGATCTGGTTCGATTTCGACGCCGAAACCCCGAATGTAGCGCTTGGGGCGGGCGATGTGGCGACCGGCCCGGATGATGCGCGGCAGACCGGGCAGGTCATTGAGCCAGTGTGTGTCGATGGGGGAACCCGCGTCGCGGATCACAGTCACACCGGTCACCACATCAGCGCGCGCTTGCTGCTCAGCGGTGGCACGGTCAACCGCGCCACCGGCGGCCAAACCGACATGGCAATGGGCATCCACCAACCCCGGAAGGATCCAGCCCTGGGTGATGATCGTCGTCGCGTCAGCGATGGGCTCATAGGTGACAAGGCCGTCCACCACCCACAGGTCAGTCGGTTCGCCACCGTCTGGCAGCACAACACCGTGCAGATGAAGCGGTCGGGCAGTCATCGCAGTTCGCTCCGAATCTTGACTGGGTTGTCCTTGTCGCGGGTATGGCTGTCGTGCGGCGCGTCAAGCGGTAGCGCAGACGGTGCGAAGCGCCGTCGTGAGCGAGCGCGCACGACACCCACACTCGCGACAGGGACAACCTCCACCTCGACGATCACGGCAAGTCCGTCATCACTGCTTGCCCAGCATCCGAGCCAGGTCAGGCGGCAATTGGAAATCCTCCATAGCTTTGGCCAGATCCTGCTCGGAAGGCGCCCCCAAACCGAAGGCGGCGCCGGAGGGTTCGGGAGCGGGGGTGTCCTGAACGACCCCCGCGCGTTTGGCTGGATTGCCGGAGACCTTGGAACCGGACTTCTTCTTCTTGGCGACCTGCTTCGCCCGACGCATCGACGGGAAACCACCCATCGAACCCGCGCCCGGCATACCACCGGGCATGCCGCCCATCATGCCCGAACCGAGTTGTTGCATCATCTTGCGCGCCTCGACGAAGCGGTTGACCAGGGAGTTGACTTCAGAGACAGCGACTCCGGCGCCTCGAGCGATACGGGCACGCCTGGAACCGTTGAGGATGGCGACGTCGGCCCGCTCAGCCGGTGTCATCGAATAGATGATCGCTTCGACCCGATCGATCTGCTTGTCGTCGAACTGTGACATCTGGTCGGCCATCTGGCCCGCACCCGGCAACATGCCCATCAGCTTGCTCAGCGGGCCCATCTTGCGAACAGCCTGCATCTGAGTCAAGAAATCCTGAAGGGTGAAACTGTTGCCACCGCCGAGCAGCTTGGCCGCCGTCTGGGCCGACTGTTCCTGATCGAAATGACGCTCGGCCTGCTCGATCAGGGTCAGGACGTCACCCATGTCGAGGATACGGCCAGCCATACGGTCAGGATGAAAGACCTCGAAGTCGGACAGTTTCTCACCGGTCGACGCGAACATGATCGGCGCGCCGGTGACCGTGGCGACCGACAAGGCCGCACCGCCGCGAGCGTCACCGTCGAGCTTGGTCAGCACCACCCCATCGAAACCGACCTTGTCGGCGAACGAGCGGGCCGTGGTGACAGCGTCCTGACCGATCATGGCGTCGACCACGAAAAGCGTCTCTGTCGGATGAACGGCGTCGCGGATGTCGGCGGCCTGTTTCAGCATCTCCTCATCGACGCCCAGCCGACCGGCGGTGTCGACGACGACCACATCGTGGAGGTGACGCTCGGCGATGTCGAGACTGCGACGCGCGACCTCGACCGGATCACCGACCCCATTGCCGGGTTGAGGAGCGTAGACCGCGACCTTGGCCTGACGGCCGACCACTTGCAACTGGGTGACGGCGTTGGGTCGCTGCAGGTCGGCCGCCACCAGTAACGGGGAGTGCCCCTTCTGACGCAGCCACTTGGCCAATTTTCCGGCCAAGGTGGTCTTGCCGGCGCCCTGAAGACCGGCCAGCATGATGATGGTCGGCGGGTTCTTGGCGAACTGGAGGTTGCGGGTGTGACCGCCGAGAACCTCCACCAGTTGTTCGTGGACGATCTTGACGATCTGTTGGCCTGGATTGATGGCCTTCGACAACTCGACGGCTTCAGCCTGTTCGCGCACCTTGGCGATGAAGTCCTTGACGACATCAAAGTTGACGTCGGCTTCGAGCAGGGCCACGCGGATCTCGTCCAGCGTCGCCGCGATGTCCGCGTCAGACAATCGGCCCTTGCCACGCAGATTGCGCATGGTCTTGGACAGACGCTCTTGCAGTGTGTCGAACATGGCTTTCCCTTCCGAATCAGGATCAACGATCAAGAATACCAAGAGTGCTGCTTCGACCAAGCGCTCGCCTGGCGGCACGACGGGCAGTCGAGTCAAACCGACCAATCATGGTGGACGGTCTCACATCCGTAAGATATCATTGACAAATCTCATATGGGTCGTGGCGCCTGCCCCCTCGCCTGGACGAGGCGGTCAGCGGGGTCAGCGAGCCTGAGAGCCCTTCCCAGAACACATGTCGCGAGGTGAGAATGACGAGTCCGGCCCCTACCGCGTCGATGCCATGGAGTTGGCACACCTTCATCCTCCCCTTCGTGGCCCACACCCCCGCCCCCGCGGATGACCCGGATGGACTGACTCCAGCGGTGTTCGTATCCTCGCTGGATATGGCTTCCCACACCAGTCGTAGGCGTGGACACGACGAGTCAGGCAAGGCGGAGTTCGACTTCCACAAGATTCCGCTCGACGCGGCGCACTGGGCCTCGCGCTCCTGGCTGCAAGACGAACCACCAGACTGGTTGACACAGATGAGTTGCAGGATCGACTCCCCTGGAGGCACCCCCACCTGTTCACCCCAAGAAACTTTGTTCGACACATACAACACCTTTCAGTTCTTCACCGACGCCGCCCGTGACCTGGCCTTCGGCCGCAAGCCACAAGGCGACCCCCAACTGGCACGTCACTTCGAGTTGCTGCCGTTCGGCCAATCACTGAAAGACTGTCACTACATCATCGACTGGACCGAGCAGGCGTCGCGGACTGACCCGTCGGCTCCGCCCAAGCACTACCGCTACGACCTCGACCTCGTGAGAATACGTCTGATCACGTACAACACCTTCGTGTCGATCCTGGTGTTGGAGACCGAGTATCGCCAACCCGACCACCATGAGTTGGAGGACATTCTGCGGATCAACGAGTATGGGCGACGCATCTGCTACCCCTATCTGCATCTCGACCTCGTGCGCACCCTGACCGACACCCAACCACACGGACATCCCCGGGTGGCCGACTCCATCACCATCACTGGCTTGCAGCCAGCGGACCAGCCCGTGAAAGCCGACTTCATCTTCCAAAGCAGTTCCGAGTCATGGACAGAACAGCTGGAATTCCAATACGTCATGGAGCCCCTGAAGATCATCCTGTCGCGCTGGACGAATGGCCATGAGGCGACGTCCTCGGTGCGACAAGCCATCGAGGCGCCTGCCGGGACGACCGGTTTCGTGGTCCAGCCAGTCATGGACTCGCGAATGTTCGTCTGCTGCCTCTATCGCGACGACGAGTTCTCCACGGCCGCGACCAAGTACGACGATCATCTCGGACGTTACGCCGCCTTGTCGCCACGCGCCGAAGACGACGCCGTGGCGAACGCCTTCTACGCCTTCGCCTTCATCGACGCCGGACGCCCGACCTGTCAGAACCGGGCCCTGCGGGCCCAGCGTCTCGCTGCCTGTGTCTACGATCGATGGGGGGACGACAAGGTCCTTCACGCCGTGACAGACCGGTCCTTCGTCGCCTTGGTCAGTCAGTCCGATCCGACCATGGACTTCGCCGTCATCCGTCCCTTTCGGAGCACCCACCTTGACATGGTCATCTTCGCTTTGGCGCAGAAGGCTTCCATCATGCAGATGTCCCATCGGGCGGCCGACCTGGCAGACCAGTTCGACAAGGTCAGCGCAGCAGACAACACCGAGTCCTCACTGATCGCGCTGCTGGAACGGAAGAACGCCCTGATGCAGAACCAGGTCATCTTGTCCGAAGTGACCACCATGGTGCAAGGCCGCGAGATGTTCACCTTGATGCGCGACCAGCTCGACTTGACGGCGAGCAACGCCGAACTCATCACCCAACTGGAGTACCTCTATCAGATGGATGCGGCCCGAGCGCAGATGCGTCAACGGCTGCGCGACGCCCGCACCGCCTGGTCGCTGAACGCCCTGGCCATGGGTCTCGGCCTCCTCGCCATCCCCTCCACCCTGATGTCCTGGTTCACAGCCGAGGACTACTGGGCCAAACTGGTCGGTGGAATCAGCTTCATCGTCTTCTTCGTCATCTTCGGCGTGACCCTGCTGGCCCTGTGGCGTCGACGCCGGGGCGCCACTCGTCGGCTGGGCCGAGCGAGCAGACGAAAGGACGGCCCCTCTGGCTGATCAACCAGAAAAACCGTCCCTTGACCACCCCGAAACCATCACATAGGTTTGGCGTCGAGGACCAGCCGACTCAGCCCGTAGATGACCGCGGTCAACACCAGACAGGACCCGATCTGCAGCGCCGACGGGCTGGTGATGATGAGGCTGAAGAACCACACCAGTGCGCCGCGCAGCGGTGCGATGGGTGTGAAGACCGCGATGATGGCGACGATCACACCGTCAGTCACCCAGCCATACCACTTGTCTTGCATCAGGACGACGGTATGAATCGCGACCGTCAGAAGAAGCAGGAAGGCGAATTGCTGGAAGAAGGCGGTGATCGGCCCATGGCTGGCCCAACCGAACGTGTCGATCAGGCTGAGTCGACCCACGGCGCCACTGGCACGCACCACGAATGGCTCGTAGAGGTAGAAGGAGATCAGTGCGAGCAGGGAAGCTGCGGCGGTGGCGATGACGTAGGTCACCAGCCCTCCCCAGTACACAGTCGACCGCTTGGCCCCGAGGTTGACCATCCGACGAAGGTTGCGCAGCGGGACGGTGACAGCGGCCAGAAGCGGCAGCAGATAGAAGTACATGCCCCAGCCAAGTGATTGTTGGTCACTGTTCATCCTGGTGGACTGATGCAGAATGATGAGAACCACATCCTGGATCAGCGTGCAGGCCAGCACAATGCCGGTGACGAGGTACGAGAGCTTGAGGTTCTTGAGGTTCAGCCGGGCGGCAGCCCAGATGGTGTTATGCATTGTTGTTGCCTCCGACGAGTGCGATGAAGAAGTCTTGCAGGCTGAGTCGACTCACACTCACCCCGATTGGAGGGGTGATGCGGTGATCCCAGATATGGGCCGCCATGGCGCTGCCCGCCATGGTTGTTCCGATGCAGTTCAGCCCGACCAGAAGGGGCCGCACAGCGTCGGCCATACCCGACAAGGTGTAGGCCCGTTCATCCAGATCGGCGACACTAGCGTGGACAAGGACCTTGCCCTGATCGATGATGACCAAATGCTCAGCCACCTTCGCGATCTCGTCAATCAGGTGGGTCGAGACGACGATCAAGCGCGGGTGAGCGGCATACGACTCCAGAAGCAAGGCATTGAACTGTTCGCGCATAATGGCGTCGAAACCCAGAGTCGGTTCATCCATGAGGATCACCGGCGAGTTGTTGGCCAGGGTGATGATGGCGGTCACCATGGTGCGCATGCCGAAGGACAGGTGCTTGTACTTCTTCGCACGTGGCAGTCGGAAACGATCGATCATCGTCGAAGCGAAGTCCATGTCGAAGTCATGCTGGACACTGGCAGCGGCCTTGATCAGGGACGAGACAGACATATTGAACTGATTCAGATTGGCCTCGACGTAGTTGACGGTGGTTGGCATGTGGCCTGGAACCACCACCTGCCCATTGACCCGGACTTCGCCACCGCTGGCGCCGATATGCCCGGCGATCAGTTTCATGAGGGTGGTCTTGCCCGCGCCGTTGCGCCCAAGCAGACAGTAAATCCCGGTGTCGGGCAGGTCGAGGGTGATGTGATCCAGGCCGACGGACCTGCCGTAGGTCTTCCTCAGATCCACAAGATTAATCATGGTTCTTCCTTTCTTGTTGCTGGATGAGGGTGAGCAGATCGGCGCCGGTGATGCCCAGAGTGCGCGCCTCGGACAGAAAGTCCGGCAGGGTTTGGCTCAAAAAGGACTCGCGCCTGCGCCCGATGATCGCCTCCCTGGCGCCTGGGGCGACGCACATGCCGATTCCGCGCCGTTTGTACAAGACCCCAGCGTCGGTCAGTTTGCTGACCGCCTTGACGGCAGTCGTCGGATTGACCGACTGGATCTTGGCGATCTGGGTGGTCGAGACGATCAGATCGTCCGCCTTGTACACCCCGGCGATGATGTCATCTTCAATCATCCTGATGATCTGGATGAACACTGGCTGCGAATCATCCATGCTTCACCTCCTTAGTTCACTAGTTAATGACTTGACTCACTAACTAAGGTACACGGGGGTGGGACGAGTGTCAAGGTCGAGGAGGCACGGGGCATTGAGGCGCCCATCGGGCTGAATGTGACGATCCCCTACGGCGCCAAGGCAGCCAGCGGCGCGGTGATCGTGCCATCTTCTGTGGCTAGGGTGGGTCCGGTTCCAGTGACAACCAATCGGAATGCCGGGTCACCCACCTTCTGCGTGTCGACTTGCTCGACGACTCGATTGAGTGACCTGGCCGCGTCAGCGAATCGCATTCCCCCCAATTTCACTTCGACTGCCCCCCAGCGGCCATCGGACAGGATGACGACGGCGTCGATCTCCTTGTTGTTCGAGTCCCGATAGTGGCGCACTTCTCCGCCTAGCGCGTCGGCAAAGACGGTCAGGTCATGGACGACCGCACTGACAAAGAGGGTGCCCAAAGTTGCTAGGTCCTTGTACAGACGATCCGATGTGGCTCTCCAAACTGCGGCAGTGAACGAAGGGTCGACGAGATGGTATGTCGCCGCTCTTCTCCCACCAGGTCATCGTGAACTGCCGTATCCGGATGAACCGACCAGCGCCGGAATGACGGGTGAGATCATCCGCCGGAGCAGCTGAACCAGTCAGAATGAATCGCCCTGGTTCCGCGGAAGCGTCCACAGACCGGCGAACCAGATTCCATAATTCGGGGGCGAGCTGCCATTCATCAAGCAACCGCGGAGCCGCGCCTTCAAGCACAGACCGAGGCGCCACATCAAGGAGCCGGGCAACCTCGGGGGCGTCGATGAAGACATGGGATCGGGCGACGTTGAGCGCTGTCATGGTCTTCCCACTGGCCCTAGCACCCTCGATGACCACCGCGCCAGCACTGGCCAAGGCATCCACCAGCGTCGAGTCGATCACCCGAGGCAGGTACTTTCTGCCCAACTCAACTTGCGTGTCCACTTTTCCCCGATAGTGACTGCTCACCAGTAGGTCCAGTCATGCAGACTCTCTATGTCCTGAGTTGCAGGAGCTCCCCGGTGGGAAGGTCGGGTCGGTGGGAAGGTCGGGCCGGTAGGGAGATCGGGGAGGTGGGGAGGCTGGGGTGAGGAGGCTCGGTATCCATGTGACTCGACTCGGTACCCGGGTAGGGCCATTCGGTACCCGGGTAGGGCTATTCGGTACCCGGGTAGGGCGATGCGGCACCCACGTGACACGACGCGACACCCCTTCAGAAACGCGAATCGCTGCCCTCGGTCGACGGTTCTTGATGGCAACGGGCGGCAACTAGGCAAAGAGTGGCCTGTCGTATCCTCAGATGCATACTTTGGCCTAGTTGTGTCGTTGTTTGCAGTGCTTTTGGTGCCATAACTAAGGCAATGTATGACTGCGGCTGCCGGGAGGCTCATTCTTTGCGCAGTTGTGTCACCCCGATGTCGGGAAAAGGGGGTGTTCATGCCACTGCCGTGCGCGCCGGAACCCGAAGGATGCTTATGCGCTCCCGCTTGCAATCCGCCTGCGCTCCCGCCCGCGCGACCGCTTGACCCGCCACACGACGACCACGGCAGCGACATGGACAACCCAGGATCTGCCCATCCTCACTGGCATACAGTGCAGTTTCTCCAGCCCCGACAACCTCCCCCATTGGGTCCCTCGATATCTGATGTCAATCCGGCGTGGAACCGAAATCGTGTCAACCACAACCACACGGTTCCGATGAGTCACAGCCTGCCGGAGACCTCCGACACTCTCCCGCCGCCATCGCCTCAACCCCCACACCCATCTGAGGTGACCGTGAGCTGGCCCGCGTGGCAAACAGCGCAGTCGTCTCCGTCTCCGCACTCTTGCCCGTTGATAGGGTGAAAGGCATGAGTCATTCTCATCTACCCACTCAACCGATGGTCCTTGACCAGGCCATGCCCACCTGGTGGCAACACGAGGTCCACTCCATACCCCTCCCGCCGTCTCACGGCGACGTGATGGAAGCCGCAGACAAGCTCACCTGGGGAGAAGTTCCGTTTTTCCATGGCCTGTTGACTGCCCTCAGCCTCGGCTTGCGCCGCCTGCCCGACGATGTGCGAGTGCTGGCCCTCTTCGAGCACGGTGGTTACGCTGTCATTCACCGCTCACCGGACGAGTTGCTCGCTGCTGGACTTTTGCGCTTGTCAACCCGCCACTATTCGATGAACCTGGGCGATGATCCAGTCGTGGGATTTCGCCGCTTGGCCGAACCCGGAGTGAAGGTCGCCCTGAACTTCCTCAGCCGCGATGGGATGCTACGCACCGAGACCCGTGTTCAGCCCACAACCCGTGCCGCCAAGGCAGTCTTCCTGCCCTACTGGGCAGGTGTTCGTGTCGGCGGGGGTTTGATCCGTCGATCCTGGTTGAGGGGCATCCGCCAACGCTCGATCCTTCAGTAGTCCAGGATAACCTTATGCTGAGACATCTGCCCCTCCCCCATTCCGGGCGCAACCGCTATCATCGAAGGAGCCACGATGAAGACTTTATTCCTGACCTCGTTCTTCAAGCAGGTCGCCGCCCTCTTCCCCCAGTTCACAAACCAGACGTGTGAAGGCAAGACAGTCTGCTTCATTCCAACAGCCGCCGTGCCGGAGAAGGTCACGTTCTATGTCGGAGCCGACCGCAAGGCCTTGGGGTCGTTGGGCACGACGGTGACGGACCTGGAACTGTCGACCGCGTCCAGCGATGAGATCGCCTCTCGCCTCACTGAGGCCGACTACATCTTCGTCTCGGGCGGCAACACCTTCTTTCTCTTGCAGGAGCTACGACGCACGGGGGCTGACAAGGTCATCGTCGACCAGATCGATGCTGGAAAGACCTACATTGGCGCGTCGGCGGGCTCGATGATTCTGTCGCAGGACATCACCTACGTCACACCGATGGACTCCCCCTCGGCTGCTCCAGTGTTGGCGGGTGATTTCCGCGCGCTCGGCGTTGTGGACTTCAGTGTGGTTCCCCATGCGACCAACGCCCCGTTCGCGAGGGCGGTCGCCAACATTCAGAAGCTGTATTCGACGACCCTCGACCTGAGACTGATCAGCAACAACCAAGCGGTCACGGTACGCGGCGATGAGGTCCATACCGTCACCGCCTGAGAAGTCGACACCTCACTGCCGGAACTGGTACGACACAAGGGCATATCCGCTGTGGGCTGGGACGATCATACGGTTGACTCTGCCTCATGGTCATCAACTGACTGCGAGACGCCTCAGAACGGCGTCGTATGCCATCCGCCCAGTCGGCCCACGTTCTTCGTCAAGGTAGAGCCGATACTCGAGACAGCGTTCAATGGACGCGCGAATGTCGCCGATTCGATCAATATCGCTTCTCATAGGGGCACCATATCTCGGACGGTCGATTGGGCGACCGCGTCACGCAGAAGCGATGGAGTCACGACATCAACGGGCGTGTCGAGAAGAGTTGAGAGTCCGTCGGACAATCCAGCGACTGCCATCAACGGATTGGTTTGATCGGCGTCGATTGTGATGATGGCATCAATGTCGCTGCCTTCGGAAGCGTCACCGCGTGCCACTGATCCGAACAAGCGCGGGTCCGATGCTTGATATTTGTCAAGCAGACGTGCCACTGCGTCGCGATGATGATTGAGGCGATCCATCACACGAAGACTGGCCTGACTTCTCGTCATAGCCTCACTCTACGACATATCAGGCAAACCCGACCGGTGCGAGTGCGCCGACACCGAAGGTGGATGGCTCGTGGCAGACTCTTTGGGGCGGGACTATGCGAGGACAGGGGCCATCACATCGTTTGACCCTCCGGTTACCGGAGGTTTTAGGGTCGGTCCAGCGATAAGGAGGAAGAGTGTTTCGAATCGGCGAGTTCTCGAAACTCGGCAAGGTCACAGTGAAGACGCTTCATCATTGGGATGAGGTCGGACTGCTCACCCCGGCGGATGTCGACTCCGCCAATGGATACCGTTACTACAGCGTCGGCCAATTGGCGATGGTGAACCAGATCGTGCGACTGCGTGATCTAGGGTTCTCACTGACCGAGATCGCTGACCTTGTGGCGGGCCGTGACATGACCGCGCTCATCGAGAATCGTCGACGCGAGCTGCTGGCCGACCGGCGACTGGCCGACCGACGCCTCCAATCGCTGGACCATTACATCCA
Source organism: Propionibacteriaceae bacterium (assembly GCA_031286045.1). Lineage (GTDB taxonomy): Bacteria > Actinomycetota > Actinomycetes > Propionibacteriales > Propionibacteriaceae > WQYJ01. The sequence continues at coordinate 16,637 of JAITVA010000147.1, forward strand.
GGAAATGGAGGATCACCTCATGAAATACGACGTGACAATCACAACCATCCCCGCCTGCACGGTGTTCGCTTATGACACCATCGTGCCCGACTACGCCGCACTGGGTCAGATCATGCCTGCGCTCGGTGAGCGCGTCGCCAAGGCGAACCCTGGGATCCGATGCGCCCCGGACGACTACTGCTTCAACGTCTACCCCGACCAGGAGTACCGCGATCATGACGTCCACGTCGAAATCTGCCAGGCGGTGGTCGAGCGCGGCGTCGACGCCGATGGCATCGTCTTCAAAGACCTGCCCGAGATCACAGCGGCCTGTGTGACCCATCACGGTCCTTATGAGGGCTTGGCTGGAGCATTTGCCGCAGTTTTGGGCTGGGTGGAAGCCAACGGCTACCGCGTCGCGGACCACCCACGGGAGTCCTACATCGACGGGGCCTGGAACAAGTCCGACTCCGCCGATTGGCTCACCGAGATCCAGGTGCCGATCGGAGCGGCCTGAAGCTGCTTGGTGGTCAGGCCTGGCGAGTTCCGGCAGGCCTGACCACATCATGCCACGAGGGCAGAAAGAAGCGCAGAGCAATGGCGGACATCTTCGTCCATGGATTGACTCAGAACAACCTCAAGCACCTTTCATTCAGCATTCCACAAGGGAAAATCACTGTCTTCACTGGTCTGTCCGGCTCCGGCAAGTCCAGCATCGTCTTTGACACCATCGCCGCCGAATCACAACGGCAGATGAACGCCACCTATCCAGCATATGTGCGCTCACGACTGCCGAAGCACCCGAAACCTGCGGTGGAGCGAATCGACAACTTGACGGCCTGCGTGGTGGTCGACCAATCCCCGCTGGGAGGCAATGCCCGGTCCACCGTGGGAACCATGAGCGGCTTGCACAGCAGTCTGCGACTCTTGTTCTCACGACTAGGAAGGCCCCATGTCGGCCCAGCCTCTTACTTTTCTTTCAACGACCCCAACGGAATGTGTCAGACCTGTTCCGGCCTTGGAAGAGTCACACAGGTTGACATCGAAGCGATGATTGACCGGGACAAGTCCTGGAACGATGGCTGCCTGCTGGACTCACTCTATAAGCCGGGTTCTTGGTATTGGAAGCAGTATGCCGAATCAGGCCTGTTCGACCTGGACAAGCCAGTCAAGGACTATTCCCCCGAGGAATACAATCTTCTGCTCTATGGCTCCCGCGACGGCAAGGGAGAGGCCGAAAACCCCAAAGTGACTGGCCTCTATCACAAATACACCAAGGCGCTTCTCTATCGCGACCTGAGCGGCACAAGCAAGCACACCCAGGAGAAGTCTCACGCCATGGTGACCGAGATGGAATGCCCCGACTGCCATGGACGACGGCTGAAGGCGGCGTCACTCAGCAGCACCATTGACGGCCACTCGATCGCTGACTACTGCGAACTGGAATTGACACGGCTTCGTGAAGTCTTGTCGCGAGTCGAGGAACCAACCGTAGATGTGCTCGTGAGGACGATCGTGGAGGGACTGGACCGCATGATAGAGATCGGTCTGCCCTACCTCCATCTGAACCGCGAGACCCCATCCCTGTCCGGCGGCGAGGCACAACGACTCAAACTGGTGCGCCACATGGGTAGCAGCCTGACCGGGATGACCTATGTCTTCGACGAGCCCAGTGCCGGAATGCATCCCCGCGACGTTCACCGCATGAACAAGCTCCTTGAACAGCTCCGCGACAAGGGGAACACCGTTCTTGTGGTCGAGCATGACCGGGATGTCATCTCCATCGCAGACCATGTGATCGATCTGGGCCCACAGGCCGGTCAGTTTGGCGGAGACATTGTTTTTTCCGGCAGTTATCAGGAACTACTGCGAGCTGACACTCTGACAGGAAAGGCCATGCTCCAGTCGCTCCCAATCAAGCAGCATCCACGCCCGTGGACACGCAGCCTGCCGATTCGAGGAGCCTGTCTGAACAATGTGAAAGGCGTTGATGTAGATATTCCACTGGATGTGCTGACCGTTGTGACTGGGGTGGCCGGATCGGGGAAGAGCACCTTGATCTCCCACGTGTTCGCACAGCAGTACAAAAATGACATTGTCAAAGTGGATCAGGGGCCTATCACGGCCACGAATCGGTCAACCCCCGCCTCCTATCTAGGCTTCTTTGACGACATACGCAAGCTACTGGCACGAGCGAACCGCAAGCCGGACAGCTTGTTCAGCTTCAACTCCGCAGGCGCCTGCCCCGCCTGCGGCGGGACACGGTACAACGAGGAGGCCCTCGCCTGTGACTACAAGGGAAAGAACATCGTGGAGCTGTTGGCGCTGACTGCTGCGCAGGCTTTGGAAGTGATGGACAAGCCCCAGATAGTACGACGCCTCAAAGTGATGCGGCAGGTCGGACTCTCCTATCTGACACTGGGCCAGCCACTCAGCACACTGTCTGGAGGTGAACGCCAGCGCATCAAGCTGGCAAAGAAGCTCGGAAAGACGGGCAGCATCATTGTCATGGATGAGCCCACCACGGGATTGCACACGGCGGACATCCACAACCTGCTCGAACTTTTCGATCTGATTGTGTCGCGCGGAAACACCCTGGTGGTGATCGAGCACAACTTGGATGTGATGAAGCAGGCGGATTGGATCATTGACATGGGTCCTGACGCCGGGACAAACGGCGGTGAGATCGTCTTCGTGGGAACTCCGGCAGACATGGTGCGCACAACAACAAGGACACTCACAGCGGACGCTTTGAGGGCATCCTGCGACAGCACAGTGTGAAGCCTACTGCTGTGCTGATGGGTGCTTTGGGACTGGCTGGATGCCCCAGCCACTCAGCGCCCCGCAGTTGCCGTCCAAGGGGTAGTAGGCTGGGCCTTTCCGACAGACGAAGGGGTGGGACGATGGCCCGAGCGACAAGCAAGGCGGAGCTGCTGACGGCGGCGGACCAGCAGTGGGTCAGACTGTGGACACTGATCGACTCGATTCCTGGGGGTGCGGCCTCGGTGGAGTTCGACTTCGATGGTTTGACCCTGCCAGGAGCCCATTGGTCCCGTGACAAGAACATGCGCGACGTGATGGTTCATCTACAGGCCTGGCATCGGCTCCTACTGGACTGGGTCGAGTCGAATCGCGCTGGGATCGACCGGTCCTTTCTGCCCGCGCCATACACCTGGAAGAACTACGGGCTCATGAATCAACAGTTCGTCGAGGACGCGCAGGAGACGACCCTGGATCAAGCTCAGGCGTTGGTTCGGGCCAGTCACGCCGACCTGATCGCCCTGATCGAGTCCTTCAGCCAGGAAGAACTGTTCGAGAAGAAGCATTTTTCATGGACGGGTACGACGAATCTGGCGAGCTACTGCATCTCCGCTGGTCCAAGCCACTACGACTGGGCGATGAAAAAGATCAAGCAACACCTGAAGAGTCGACACAGCAAGAGTTGATATTATCCTCTTGCTCATCGCGACATACTGTAGCCTGGTTCGAGGGATCATCGGTATAGTTGATACCTAACTTAGGTGAGAGAAGAGACATGCTCGTACTGATCATCATCAACGCGATTATCGGCGTCGGCACCGCAGGTATGGCCGTCGTCAGCGTCATTAAGCCACAACTGTTCAGCCGGTCTGAGTCGGTGACGTCCGGAGAGGTTCACTACACGCGGATGTACGCCGCGCGCGCGGTTCCCCTGGGCCTCGCCGCCGGATTGTTGCCGTTCTGGTGGTCAGGCGCCCCCGTCGTCACCCTGCTTCTGGTCGCCGCAGTGGCCCAGGTGATCGATGTCGTCTTGAACATTCGATCCCGCGAGATGGGTCTCCTGATCGGCGCGACCGTCGCCGCGACCGTCCATATCGTCGCCGCCGTCGCCATCGGCATGATGAGCCTGGCCTGAGCACCGCGCACATTGTCGGAGCTGCTAACCACCTGCCGTGGGACAAGGAGGGACATGGACAGAAAGCCAGTTCGGACGGCTGGTGAGAAGACCTTGTTTCTCGTTGGCGCCTTCGTCACTGGGTTCGGACTGATCTTTGGCACTTTGGGTCTCCTGATCGGGCTGCATCCATGGTCGCCAGACTCTGAGCGAGAGACAACGACCGCGACCATTGTCGACTTCGGAGCGAGCAACACCGTCGTCGAGTACTGGGTCGACGGGGTGCGTCAGACGGCCCGACTGACCGAGTCTTTCAGCGGCGACGCCATCGGTGACACGATTGAGGTTTCCTACGATCCGGATGACCCCGCCAAGCCCCAGTCATCACGCGGTCTTATCCTCATCGCGTCGGTCATGGGCGGTATCGGGGGAACATTTTTCCTTATTGGACTAAGTTTGCTCGTTGGTGGCTCACACAGGCGTCGCCGCGCCGCGCGCTTGCTCAACGAGGGACGTCAACTAACCGGCGACATCCTCGGAGTTGAGCGAAACATGTCCGTCAGCATCAACAACATCCATCCTTGGCGAATCCTTTGTGCGACCTACCTCCCCGGCTCTGAAGAGGCCCTGGTCAGCCACTCCCCGGACTGGATGATCGATCCGACGCCGATCATCCAGGCTCACCACATCACAACTCTGCCGGTGTACGTCGACGGTGACAACCCCCACGCGACCACCGCCTACGTCGACGATTCTGCCCTACGCTCAGCCAACCATGAGATTGAGCCAGCGAATGACACTTTCACGCCGATCACCTATCCCACCGCCACACAGACTGATTCGTCGACATATCCAGCCCTGTCCCACGGTGAAGCTCTCGTGACCGAACCCGAGACTCACAGCACTCAGGCAGGTGGGGACCAACCTCCCCCCACAGCAGGACCACTGCCAGACCAACCGCAAGGATTCCAGCCCCTTCCCCACTCCGGGACATGAGGGCTGGTAAGCCTGTCATCGAACGCGCTCGACGGCCTCTCGCCACTCGTTCGCCAAGGTCTCGATCAAGGCCGCGGCGGGCATCTCTCGAATCAGGGACACACCTTGACCTGCCCAGTGGGCGGCGTAGTCGTCACAGCCATGGGCAACGGCCAAGCGATGAAGGGCCTTGCCTGCCTCATAGGTGCGGGGGTAACCCGGCAGGGGCCGACCATAGGTCTGACCGAGCATATGGAAGCGGTTGACCAGGCCGCGGGCCGGTCGCCCCGAGATGGCAGCGGTGATTGCAGTGGCTGCGATCGGCTGATGGCGAAGAGCCGCCCGATATGCGGGATCGGCGCTGGACTCGGGGCACAGCAGGAAGGCGGTCCCCAGCTGAACAGCGCTCGCACCCAAGGCGAGCAGCTCGGCAATGTCGGCGCCGTTCATGATTGCGCCAGTGGCGATGACAGGAAGGTCGGTCTGGCGAACGAGGAGGGCCACCAAGGCCCTGGTGGTGAGGCCAGCGTCGTCTGCTGGATCGAAGCAGCCGCGATGTCCACCGGCTTCCAGACCTTGAGCGATGACCAGGTCCACCCCGGCTCGCTCCACTTGGCGAGCTTCCTCAGGTGAGGTCACACAGGCCATGGTGACAATGCCAGCGTCATGGAGCGCTCGCAGGAAATCGTTGTCTGGCAGTCCGAAATGGAAGCTCACCAGCTCAGGATGGCGACGCAGCACCATCGCTTGCAGGGCAGTGTTGCCACGGGCAGAGGGATAGATCTCATGCAGTTCACTGGGCGGGTCAGCACCCCAGCGTGCGAACTGAGGGCGAAGGTGGTCCAGCCAGGCGGCGTCCCGCTCAGGAGAAGGCCTGGTCGGTTGGTGGCAGAAGAGGTTGACATTGAAGGGTCGGTCAGTCAACGACCGCACCTGGGCGATGAGGCGCTCCCCCTGCTCCACTGTGCAGGGTCCGAGCGCGAGCGATCCGAGCCCACCCGCCCTTGACACCTGAGCCGCGAGCTCAGGGGTGGACACTCCTGCCATGGGCGCTTGGATCAGGGGGTGGAGCATCCCCAATCGTGCCATCCATTGCGTGTGGTCCCTCATCCTTGGTCCTCCGGTCATCACCCCTCAATCCAGAGGCTACACCGATAGCAGCGTCCCGGCGGCACGAGAGCGTATAGCCCGACAGAAGCCGACGGCGAGACTGTCAGCCGGATGAGTCGCGTCGCCACCGCGGATGACTGACTTCACCGTTGCCATAGACAAGACGGCGGCCCTTTCGCAACCGATGGGGCAGTTGCGTCAGAGCCGCCGTCAGACTAGGGAGTCAGCTAGTCATCGACCATGGCGCCTGATTCCGCGGACGGCCGCGCCAGTCAGACCGGCGCCGATCATCAGCACCACAGCCCATCCCAACCCTGGTCCGACTGGTGACACGACGCCGCCACCGGTCTTGATCACCGGAAGGGTGCTGGTCGGGGCGCCGGGGACGGGGCCAGCGGGGAGGGCGGACAAGATGACTCGACTATTGGAGTTGACCACCATCGGGGACGGATCGTCCGGGGTGACCGGCGGCTGGCCGGTCACGCTCGCGACATTGATCAGCGACCCTGCGGCGATGTCGGTGGCCTTGACCTGGTAGGTCCCGGCACACTCGGCCTTCGCCCCAGGAGCCATGGTCCCGAGGTTGGCGCAAGCCAGCCCGGTGACCATGCCCGGGAGCGGATCAATAACAGTGACGTTGTTCAACGTCTTGTTGCCAGTGTTGAGCACCACGAAGGAGTAGGTCAACACGTCACCCGCCTTGCCCAGCGAGGTCGCCGGGGTGGACTTGATCAGCATGATCGACGCCGCCCGCGCCACCGGCGTGGACACGCTGGCCACAGCAGCGACTTCGGCGGCTGCGGAAGCCGCGGCCAAGGGGCTGACTGCCCGAGTCGCAGGTGGGGTCGCCACAGTGGCCTTGGCACTGGCATTGTGGACGACGACACCCCGGTCGATGTCAGACTGAGGAACGATGTAGGTCGCCCCACACGAGGATGACGCACCCGGCTCCAGAGTTGGGATCACCGAGGCACAGACCGGATCCATCACCATGAGACGCATCTGCTCCTCCACCGTGACGTTGTTCAGCGGAACATCGCCAGTATTGGTGACAGTGAAGGTGTATGGAACCACCTCACCGGCCTGCCACACCTCGGCCCGATCAGTCGTCAAGGTCAGTCCGATGCCAGAGGTCGGCTGGGGCGCAGAGGCCGGACCGGCCAGGTCGGCCAGCGTCGGGGCCGACGCATTGCCCGCCTGATCGGTCGCCGTCACTGAGATCTGGCCAAGGCCCATGCCGGCAGGAGTGGCGATCGTCCAGGCCCCGGCAGCGTCGGCAGTCGCCTCAGCCACGGTTCCATTGGGCCAGGTGAGCGTGAGACGCGCGCCTGGTTCAGTCGAGCCTGCAGTGCCGTGGACATCCATCGTGTCGGCTTGGTCGACACGCGGCGGATTCGGTCCGGTGATGTCGATCGTTCGTGTGACCTCACCGGTCGGGTTGCCAGCCGGATCGACCGCCGTCACGACGATGGTCGAACCATCCTTCGTCCCGGCAGGCGTGGACACAGTCCAACGACCATCCGGTCCAGCGGTCACCTGCTGGGCGCCAACCGTGCCGTCAGTCACGGGAACCCTGATCGTCACCGTCGCACCGGGCTCAGCCGTGCCAGCGATCTCATGGCCATTGGCCACCTCGATCACCGGATCGGTCGTGGTCGTGTCGATGACACGCTCGGTGACGCCAGAGACATTGCCATCTGGATCGGTCGCGACCGCGACGATGACGGCGCCGTCACGGGCGTTGCCAGGTGTGACCACCCTCCATGCGCCGGATTCATCAGCTGTGCCGGACACGGTCGCCGTGGTTCCATCAGCCATGGGAACGGTGACCGTCACCGTCGCACCGGGCTCAGCCGTGCCGGCGATCTCATGGCCATTGGCCACGTCGACCACTGGAGCGTCAGCGACCAGACTCAACTGGCGAGTCGCCTGATCAGAGACATTGCCAGCAGGATCGGTGGCGACAGCCGTCACGATCCCGTCGATCGCATCCGACGGAGTCGGGATCGTCCAGCGCCCCTGCGCGTCCGAGGTCACCTGAATCGGGGCGGCCACATTGGGAACAGTGATCGTCACCGTCGCACCGGGCTCGGCCGTGCCGGTGATCTCATGACCGTTGGCCACCTGGATGACAGGAGCCACCGGGGCCGCCTCATCGACCACGACCGGGACACGAACCGGATCGGAGGTGTTGCCCGCCGGATCCTTCTCGTTGACCGTGATGGTGTGGTCGCCCTCGCCCAGGCCTGGATCAGGCACTGTGCAGGTCCATGTTCCATCAGACTGAACCGTCGAAGTGCACAACTCATTGCCACCCTCGTCCGTCACCACGATGGTGTCGCCAGGGGTGCCACCGTCGCCGCGAACTGTCGGAGTCGGGTCAGCGGTCTGCTCTCCGGGAACGGGCGAGATGACGCGCGGCGTGTCTGGAGCCGTGACGTCGACCACGACCGGAATGTCGACCGGATCGGAGGTGTTGCCCGCCGGATCCTGGCTCACTACGGAAATGGTGTGGTCACCCTCGCCGAGATCCTTGCCGCCTGGGACGGTGCACGACCAGCTGCCATCAGGTTGAACCGTCGAGGTGCACAACTCATTGCCATCCTCATCCTTCACCACGATGGAGCCACCCGGCTCGCCACCTTCGCCAGTGACCGTCGGAGTCGTGTCGTTGGTCTGCTCGCCAGGCGCCGGCGACGTCACCGTCGGCTTGCCCGGAGGCGTCGTGTCAACCACGACCGGAACCTTGCTCTCGTCGGAGACGTTGCCCGACGGGTCCTTCTCGACCACTGTGATGGTGTGATCGCCCTCGTCCAAGGTCTTGTCGTCGGGGACGGTGCACGACCAGCTGCCATCAGGGCCAACCGTCGAGGTGCACAACTCATTGTCGTCCTCGTCGGTCACCACGATGGTGTTGCCGGGTTCGCCACCCTCGCCAGCCACCTCGGGGGTGGTGTCGTTGGTGTCCTGGCCAGGAGCCGGTTTCGTCACCGCCGGCGCCTCGGGAGCCGTCGTGTCGATCACCGCAGTGACCTCACCCGACAGGTTGCCCGCCGCATCGGTGGACTGCACGACGATGGTCGAGCCGTCCATCGTGCCCGCCGGTGTCGCCAGCGACCACAAACCATCCGTGCCAGCGATGACCTGCTGGGTGTTCACAGTGTTGTCTGCCTGTGGAACCCCCACTGTCACCGTCGCACCCGGCTCAGCCGTGCCAGCGATGCTGGCCTTGTTAGCCACCGAGATCACCGGGTCGGGCGTGGCCGTGTCGATGATCTTCTGCGTCGCGCCAGACCGGTTGCCCGCCGGATCAGTCGAGACAGCGGTGACGATGGATCCGTCACGAGCGCCTTGCGGCGTCGCCACGGTCCAGACACCGTCACGATCAGCCGTGGCGGTCACCGTGCTGGCCGCGCCATCCGTCAACGGCACAGTCACCGTGACAGTCGAGCCAGCCTCAGCCTTGCCGCCGATCCGAGAACCGTTGGCCACCTCGATCACCGGAGCGTCGGCGTCAACCGTGAAGGAACGACTCACCTCGTTGGAGGTGTTGCCCGCCGGATCGGTCGCCTTGGCCGTCACCGTCCCATCGGTCGAGCCCTCAGGAGTGGACACACCCCAGCGGCCCGTGTCATCGACAACCACCGTGATCGGATCCTGCACACCTGGGATCGTGACCGTCACCGTCGAACCGGGTTCACCGCTTCCTGTGACCTCATGGCCGTTGGCCACCTCGATCACCGGATCGGTCGGAGCGGTCTCATCGACGACAACCCGGGTGGTCGCGTCATCCGAGGTGTTGCCCGCCGGATCGGTCTGGGTCACGGTGACCGTGTGATCACCCTCACCCAGTGCTTTGTCATCTGTGACCGTGCAACTCCACGCGCCAGAGCGATCAACCGTGGCGGCGCACAACTGCGTACCATCATCATCTTTGACGACGATGGTCGCGCCAGGCTCTCCACCCTTGCCGGACACCGTTGGCGTGGTATCGCCGGTCTGCGTGCCAGGGGCCGGTGACTCGATCGTCGGGAGGCTGGGAGGCGTCGTGTCGACCACAACCGGAACCGTCGTGGCACCAGAATCGTTGCCAGCCGGATCAGTCTGAGTCACCGTGACCGTATGATCACCCTCACCCAAACCCCTATCACCTGGAACCGTGCAACTCCACTGCCCATCAAGACCAGCCGTCGTGACACACAAGTCCCGACCAGTCTCATCCTTGACCGTGATCGACGAACCCGGCTCAGCCTGATCCCCC
>JAITVA010000150.1 GCA_031286045.1 Propionibacteriaceae bacterium
ACAACAACTCGTCAGATCAGGAACACCAAAGACAGCGCTAGACATGTCAAGGCCTCCGCCACCAAAGAAGCAAGAGCCTCCATCGTCAAAAGACCTTGACCCCACACACAAACCGACACCCCCACACAATGCGAAGAGCCGGTAAACCTCGGCGCGATGGCTGACCCGAATGACATGGACTGTTGTAGTGGTGTCATCGATCTCGTGGAGGACGCGATAGGAGCCCCGCCGGGCGCTCCACAGGCCGAATAGATCGAAGCGGAGCGGTTTGCCGACGCATTGTGGGTTGTCGGTCAGTGGTCCGAAGGTGAACTCGATGACGGCGGATAATATCCGTTGGGGGCAGGCGATCGAGGTCGCGCTGGGCGGGCCCATCGATGATGACGGTGTGGCTCATGGGCCACTGCTTCGCGGGGATGCCGAAACGTTGTCGAGCAGCGGCCTCATCAAGGCTGTTTCCACTGCTGCGTTCAGCGCGAGTTTGGTGAATGTCATCACTGATGCCGGGTTCTGACAGCCAAAACAGGGTCTCTGGTCAAGACTCCCACTCGTCGACGCTGACAAGTGTCGCTGCTGGGGTTCCGTTGACGGTGATCGCGATTTCTTCGCTGGTGGTGCTGGCCGACTCGACGAGAGCGCTCAGTTGACCTTTGGCTGAAGATGTGGGCAAAGTGATCGTGGGTCCATGGTGGACCAGAATTCAGCCCATGCTAGCGATACCGCCAACCTGCACCAGCCAGGGACAATACCAGAGTCAGGGAGGTCACAGATTGGTAACAACCCACCGCAGAAACCACTTCGGCATGAGCCGGTCCTGAGATCATCCCATATACTGAGAAATACCGTAGGACTACGTGCAACACGTGGTCAGTTCATAGGCATGACGGTATGTCGTGCGAGAGAGATGATTGGATTCATAGTGAAGAAAATAACAACGTCCGCCATCGTGGTCGCAGCTGCGGCTCTGGCCCTCAGCGGCTGCGGCGCCGCTCCTGGCGGCACATCGACGGGTGACACCAGCAAGGCTGCCACTCAGTACCCAGATTTCACGGCGTGCATGGTCTCTGACGCCGGCGGCTTCGATGACCGCTCTTTCAACCAGTCCGGTTGGGAGGGCATGGCCAAGGCTCAATCAGAGCTGGGTGTCAAGGTCAAGCAGGTCGAGTCCAAGGACTCGACCGACTATGACAAGAACCTCGACGCCATGAAGGCCAACAACTGCGGCATCACATTCACTGTTGGTTTCAACTTGGAGCAGGCCACGAAGAGCCACGCCACAACCAACACAGATCTCAAGTACGCCATCATCGATGACAACGGCATCCAGCTCCCGAACGTCAAGTCGCTGATCTTCAAGACCTCCGACGCCGCCTTCCTGGCTGGCTACGTCGCGGCTGGCTACTCCAAGACCGGCACAGTCGCCACCTTCGGCGGTGGGCAGATTCCGACTGTCACCATCTTCATGGACGGCTTCGTCGACGGCGTCGCCAAGTACAACGAAGACTTCTCCAAGTCGGTCAAGGTGCTCGGCTGGGACAAGGCGACTCAGAACGGGTCGTTCACTGGTGACTTCGACAACCAGTCCAATGGTCAGAACATGACGACCAACTTCATTTCTCAGGGCGCCGACGTCATCATGCCGGTGGCCGGGCCGGTTGGTCTGGGTGCTGCGGCTGCCGCCAAGGCGGCCGGAGATGTCGCCCTGGTCTGGGTCGACGCCGATGGCTACGAGACGGCGTCCAACTTCAAGGATTTGTTCCTGACATCGGTTGTGAAGGAGATCGGCGTGTCCGTCTTCGACACCATCAAAGACACGGCGTCGGGCAACTACTCGAACAAGGCCTTCGTCGGCACGCTGGCCAACGGTGGCGTCGGCATCGCCCCCTACCACGACTTCGATTCGAAGCTGTCGGCCGAGCTCAAGGCCAAGGTCGAGGACCTCAAGCAGCAGATCACCGACGGGTCCTTGAAGGTCACCTCGCCGTCTGATCCGAAGTGATCGAGGCCGATGACAAGCTTGGTCGCCACCAGGCGGGTGTGACTGTGCCCGCCGGCGACCAATCGCCATCAAAGCAGACGCGTTTTACCTAGTCAATATGCGTTAGGTGCCGGGTTCACGTTGGGTCGTGAACCCGGTTCCGCGTATTCTTGCTGGGGTCTGTGTCCATGCTGTACCGTGGCTACGGGCAATTTCGAAGAGGAGAAGCCATGAGATTGGAGCTGCGTCACATCACCAAGAAGTTTGGTGATTTCGTGGCCAATGACGCGATCGACCTGGTGGTTGAGCCTGGTCAGATCCACGCCTTGCTGGGTGAGAACGGCGCAGGCAAGTCGACGCTGATGAACGTGTTGTACGGGCTGTACGAGGCCGATGGCGGCGAGATCTTGCTCGACGGGAAGCCGGTGCGTTTCTCCGGTCCGGGCGATGCCATGGCGGCAGGCATAGGCATGGTTCACCAACACTTCATGTTGATTCCGGTCTTCACGGTGGCGGAGAATGTCGTGCTGGGCCACGAGCCGGTCAGGGGTCTCGACATGATCAACCTCAAACAGGCCCGTCAGACAGTCAAGGAAATCTCTGATCGCTTCCATTTCGAGGTCGACCCCGATGCGACGGTGGAGACCCTGCCGGTGGGCATCCAGCAACGCGTCGAGATCATCAAGGCCTTGTCACGGAAGGCCAAGATTCTGATCCTGGATGAGCCGACCGCTGTGTTGACCCCGCAGGAGACTGATGAGTTGATGGACATCATGCGCCAGCTCAAGGCCTCGGGCACCTCGATCGTCTTCATCACCCACAAGCTGCGCGAGGTCCAAGAGGTGGCCGACGTCATCACGGTCATCCGCAACGGCAAGGTCGTCGGCCAGGCCGAACCGACCGCGTCCCAGACTCAGTTGGCGGAGATGATGGTCGGGCGTGCCGTCGATCTCGGCGTCCAGAAGACCCAGCACGCTGGCGGTGATGTCACATTGTCGGTGAAGAACCTGACCTTGGTCGACGCCCAAGGCTTGACCTTGGTCGACGACGTCAGTTTTGACGTTCACAAAGGTGAGATTTTGACGGTGGCGGGCGTCCAGGGCAATGGCCAGACGGAGTTGACCGAGTTGTTGATCGGTTTGCGTAAACCCACCTCTGGCACGGTGACGCTGCACGGAGTCGATGAGCGTGGCCAGACCTTCACCCGAGATCTGACCGGCAAGTCGGTGCGGACCATTCTGGACTCCGGTGTCGGCTACGTGCCAGAGGACCGTTCCAAGGATGGCATGGTGGCCGGGTTCTCCATCGCAGAGAACCTGGTGCTCGATCAGATTGGCAACCCACCTTTCTCTAGGGCTGGATCGCTCAACGTTCGGGCCATCGCTGACAACGGAGTCACCCAGGTTCGCGATTACGACGTGCGCACCGGTTCCTCCGACGCCGCCTTGGGCACCCTGTCTGGTGGCAACCAACAGAAGGTCGTGCTGGCCCGAGAGCTGTCGCGCACCTTGAACCTGCTCATCGCCTCGCAGCCGACCCGTGGCGTCGACGTCGGCTCGATCGAATTCATCGACGCCCAGATCGTCAAGGAGCGTGACGCCGGCACAGCCGTCTTGATCGTCTCGACCGAGTTGAGCGAAGTCACAGCGTTGGCCGATCGCATCGCCGTCATGTACCGGGGGCGTTTCGTCGGTGTCGTGGCGCCGGACACCCAGCGCAACGTCCTGGGGCTGATGATGGCTGGCGTGGACGCTGAGGAGGCGCAGGCCAGTGTGGCCGAGGCCGCCGGCAGGGAACACACTGCTGGGCCGCAATCCTGCGTCGGTGTGCTCCTCGACGCGGGTGACGATGGTGGCGACCAAGCGCCACCGCCGGTCTCGCCGGCCGACGAGCCGCCCTTGGCCGCAGTGGACGCCAGTGATGTCGAAAAGGAGAGCGATCATGAGTGACCAGCGCATCGACCAAGCCAAGCCGAGTTGGCGGGTCACCTTCCAGAGGATCACCAGCACGACGACGGTGATCGTCATTCTCGCCATCGTCGTGGCCCTGGTGGTCGGAGCCATTCTGATCGCCGCCACCAACGCCGACGTCCAGCGCACCGCGACCTACCTGTTCGCTCGTCCGTCCGATTTCTTCGCCGCTTTGGGTGAGTCGATCGGTGGCTCGTATGCGGCCCTGTTCCGCGGCGCGGTGGTCAACTTCGGCGCCGCCACCATCGGCGACGTGTTCTCCCCGCTGGCCGGTTCGATCAGCCTGTCAGTACCCTTGATCTTCGCCGGTTTGGCGCTTGGCATGGGTTTTCGAGCCGGATTGTTCAACATCGGCGGTCAAGGGCAAATCATCATCGGCGCAGTCTTGTGCGCCTACATCGGTTTCACCTGGCACCTGCCCGACGGGCTTCATGTGCTCGCCTGCATCGTCGGCGCCATTGTCGGAGGCGCCATCTGGGGTTTCATTCCCGGCATCCTCAAGGCCACGACAGGGGCCAACGAGG
>JAITVA010000154.1 GCA_031286045.1 Propionibacteriaceae bacterium
ACAACAACTCGTCAGATCAGGAACACCAAAGACAGCGCTAGACATGTCAAGGCCTCCGCCACCAAAGAAGCAAGAGCCTCCATCGTCAAAAGACCTTGACCCCACACACAAACCGACACACCCACACAATGCGAAGAGCCGCCAATCACCAGAGCCAAAGATGTGTCAAGCGAACGACCAAGGCCGGTTCCGGTGGCTGATCAACCCCCGACGATGATCTCGCGGATCTGATCGATGGCGAGTTTGGGAGTGCGGTCGGAGTGGACGAGACCGTTGGCTTCTTGCCAGGTGTCGGCGAACTGGGTGTAACAGAAGCCGGCGAGCACCGGGCTGGCATGAATGGCGTCAAACAGGGCGTGGAGACGTCGAGCGAAGTCATCGGATGATTGCGTGCTGGTGTAACCCCAGGTGTGGGCCGCGTCGTCGGAATAGGTGATGCCGCCGAACTCGGTCACCATGACGGCGGCGCCACGACGCGGTTCCCCAATGATGAGCCTGCGCCCGGACGGGCCGCGTCCCCGAACCAACGTGGCCACGTCCGCCTGATCAGCGTACCGATGCTCGATCGAGGCCGGGTCCCCGCTGTAGTCGTGGATGGCGATGATGTCGGAATCGATCATCTCCCAGCCATCATTGGAGACGACCGGGCGGGTCGGGTCGAGCGCGCGAGTCAGGGCGACGACACCACGTTGGTACTCCTGCATGGCCCGATCATCCCCGACCTGTTGGATACCCCAGGACTCGTTGAAGGGCACCCAGGCGACCAGGGCGGGATGAGCCTGATCGCGCTGAACGATGGACAACCACTCGTCACTGTTGCGTCGAATGGTGTCGGGAGTGAAAGCGTAGGCCGCCGGGGACTCCCCCCAAACCATCAGTCCGAGGCGGTCGGCCAGGAAGAGGAAGCGCGGGTCCTCGTACTTCTGATGCAGCCGGACTGTGTTGAAACCGAGACTCTTGAGCAGTTCGACATCGGCGCGCAAGGCCTCGACATCGGGTGCGGCCAGGTGGGTTTCGGGCCAATACCCCTGGTCAAGAACCGCGCGCACGAAACAGGGATGCCGGTTGAGAAGGAAACGTCCATCGTCGACGCCAACGGTGCGCAAGCCGAGATAGGAACTGACCGAGTCCTCGCCAACGCTGATCTGAGCGCCAATCAGGCGGGGATTGTCCGGCGTCCAGAGAATCGAGTCGAGTTCTTGTCCATTGGTCAATCGGTCGAGGTGGATCGGAATCACTAGCTCTTGCTCAGTAGCCGTCGCGGTCACGTGGGCGAGCGAACTATCCTTGCCCATCCCTGAGCTGGCCTGATCACCCACGACGATCTGCGCCGTGATCGATCCACCCCCGTCCGCCTGGTACCCCACCCGACGCGATGCCTGGCCACCCCTGGGATCAAGCAGAGCGATATCGACCACGACCGGGGACTGAGGCCGCGCCGACAAGCGAAGATGCGCGGTGACAAGGCCGTGCTCAAGGTCGGTCGCCCAGCCGATTCCCTCAATCCTCAGCGCCGGAACCGCCTCGAACCAAATCGGTTGCCAGACTCCGCTGGTGCGGGGGTACCAGATGGAATGCGGTTGTTCGTGCCAATCCTGCTTGCCGCGCGGTTGGGTCACGTCAGTCGGATCGTCCTCAACCCGGATGACGAGGCTGTGGATAGTGTCACCCGACAAGGCATCAGTGACATCAAGACTGAAGGGTGAATGCCCGCCCACATGAGCCCCGACAAAGTGCCCATCGATCCAGATCTGACAGCGATAATCAATGGCCCCGCAGTGCAGAATCAGACGCTTGTCGCCCGTCAGGCCAGCCCGAGCCAGATCCGCCGACCCGAAGCTGCGGGAGTACCACATGACGCGGTGAAACCCTTGGTCGCCAATGCCGGAAGCGGCCGATTCCGGGGGGAAGGGCACGATGATCTGGCGAAAACCCTGGGCCTGCGCCGCCTGCCGGACCGTGATCCGGTCGGCGTCATCGAAGCAGAAATGCCAGGGCCCACAAAGGTCGGCCCAGTCGGGACGTCGAAGCTGGGGCCGAGGATAGGATGCGGCGGTTGTCAGGTCCTCATGCGATGTCTCAGCACTGAGCCAGGTCGTTTCCGTTGGATTCATAGCTGACAGTATGGCGCAAATTTACAGCGCAGTAAAACCGAGTCAGAGACCGACCAGCCGATCAATCGGGGTGACTTGCCCAGGTCGAAAGCACAGCTGTCGTCCGGCGTGTGAAACGGCAGCGCGGATGGCGCGGGGCATAGTCGATTGTCAAGCGCGAACGGCGCCCCCTGCCCCGAACCGGGGCGCTCCACAATCAGGCAGTCGGCGCGCTCTCTCGCACGACGATGCGATGGGGAACGATCTGATGGCGGCCGATCCTGTCGTATCCGTCGATACGCTCCAGCACCAGGCGCAGGGCCTCGGCCGCAAGAGCGGTCAGGTCGGGGGCCACGGTGGTCAAACTGGGAAAGGTGGACCCGCTCAGGCGCAGGTTGTCCCACCCGGTGACCGCGACGTCATCGGGGATGCTCCGACCGCGCACGTGCAGAGCCCGCAGGACTCCGACAGCGGCAAGGTCGTCGCGGCAGACCAGAGCGTCGAAACGCAGTCCAGCGTCGAGCACAGCACCGACCGCGGCAGTGGCGGCAGCCGACGAAATCGAGTCGGTGGCGATGAGCAGGCTCGGATCGGCGACCAAACCGGCCTCCTCCAGACCTTCTTGGTAGCCGGCCAAGCGTTGACGCGAGGTCTCGGACAGCCCTGCGCTCTCATGGCCGACAAAACCGATGCGAGTCCGCCCAGCGGCGATGAGATGATGGGTGATCTGCCTGGCCGCGGCGACATTGTCGATCATCACCCGATCGAAGGTGAGGGGTGCTGCGGCTTCGCCCAACAGCACCACCGGCAGGGTCGGGCGGGCCGCCACCAAT
>JAITVA010000207.1 GCA_031286045.1 Propionibacteriaceae bacterium
TCACCGGTGACCTGCTTGATGACGCCAGGTCCAGTGATGAACATGTTCGCCTTGCGGGTCTGGATGATGAAGTCGGTCAGAGCGGGGGAGTAGGCCGCACCACCGGCGCAGGGACCGCAGATCACTGAGATCTGAGGCACCACGCCCGACAGTTTGACGTTGGCGAAAAACACCTGGCCGTAGCCGGACAGCGAATCGATACCCTCCTGGACGCGCGCGCCACCCGAATCGTTGATGAAGACGAAGGGGTTGCCGTTCTGAAGAGCGGCCTCCATCATCGCCACGACCTTGATCGAGTGGGTCTCACCAGCCGAACCACCCATGACGGTGAAGTCCTGGGAAGCCACATTGACGGGACGTCCACGCACCAAACCTGAGCCGGTGACAACGCCATCGGCTGCGGGATCGGCTGTGTCCATGCCGAAGGTGACGGTACGGTTCTTGCGGAACAGGCCGACCTCTTGGAAGGTGTCCTTGTCGAGCAGGGTGTCCAGACGCTCGCGAGCGGTCTTCTTGCCCTGAGCGTGTTGCTTCTCAATACGCTTCGGACCACCACCCGCCTCGGTCTGGCTCCGCTTGTCAGCCAGTTCGGTGACAAGATCGGTCATAGTCTTTGCTGCCATGCTCAGGCCCTCTCGACCTTCACCGTGTGCGTGCGCCCACCGAGCGACACGTTGTAGGTGACGGTGCCGATGCCAGCGGCAGTCGCGCCCTTGGCTTTGGCCTCCTTCTCAGCCTCCAACTCGGCGAAGGACTTGGCCACGGAGTGGGGTCCCTCGGCGCGGTGCTTGAAGAACTCGGTCGCGACCGGCGGGAACTGAGCGTAGGTCAGCACGTCCTCATCGCTGCCGTCGTTGCCCTCAAGAGCCTTGGTCTGCTTGACCAACTCGTCCCACTCAGGCTTGAGCAGGTCGGCCGGACGGCAAGTGATGGGCTCCTTGCCCGTCTGCTCCTGGGCGATCTTGACGACCGCTGGGTTGACTTCGCCCAAGGTGTGACCGTAATACCCCAGCACCAGGTCAGCGAACTCGGCGGTCAGCTTCTTGTAGCGACCGAACAAGACGTTGAACACGGCCTGCGTGCCGACGATCTGTGAAGTCGGGGTGACCAGTGGCGGCTGACCAGCGTCAGCCTTGACCAGGGGAACCTCCGCCATGACTTCCTTGACCTTGTCACCGGCGCCCTGGGCCTTGAGCTGCGACTCCATGTTGGAGAGCATGCCGCCAGGGATCTGGGAGGCGAAAATGTCGGTGTCGACCAACACGGCCGACTCGAAGTCTTCGTACTTCGGACGGATCTTCGCGAAGTGGTCACGAATCTTGATCAGACGGTCCATGTCCAAGTCGGTGGTGAACTGGGTTCCCTCCAACATCTCGACAAAGGACTCGGTCGGATTGTGGCCTGGGCCAAGACTCATCGACGAGATGGCGGTGTCGACCACGTCGGCCCCCGCTTCGATCGCCTTCTGCAAGGTCACCATTGTCACGCCAGTCGTGGAGTGGCAGTGGACGTTGATCTGCGTGTCTTCGCCGTAGGTCTCTTTGATGCCACGGATGATGTCGTAAGCCGGCTGCGGCTTCAACAGAGCGGCCATATCCTTCAAGGCGATGGACTGGGCACCCATGTCAAGCAGCTGGCCGGCGAGCTTCACGTAGCCCTCAACGGTGTGGACCGGAGAGATCGTGTAGCAGATGGTGCCCTGGGCGTGCTTGCCAGTCTTGACGACGGCCTGCATGGCCTTGGCCATGTTGCGCGGGTCGTTGACGGCGTCGAACACGCGGAAGACGTCCATGCCGTTCTCGGCGGACTTCTCGACGAATTTCTCAACGACCATGTCCTCGTAATGGCGGTAGCCAAGGAGGTTCTGGCCGCGCAGCAGCATCTGCAACCGTGAGTTGGGCATCAACTCGCGGAAGGTGCGCAACCTGACCCAAGGATCCTCATTGAGGAAACGGATGCAGGAATCATATGTTGCTCCGCCCCAGCATTCGACCGACCAATAGCCAGCATTGTCAATGTCTTCGCAGGCTCCGACCATGTCTTCGGTCGCCATGCGGGTGGCAAGCAGGCTTTGATGGGCGTCGCGCAGGGCGAGCTCGGTTACACCAATTTTTCGCGGACTCATGCCACTATCCAACCACGATCTCGCTGCCTTCTGGTAATCTCAGACCCTTTTCTTGAGCGCACGGAAATATAGGTCTTGCTCGCAGCAGGCCGAGCTGGAAGAGGTGGGCCAAGTGGTGGACTCAGGGCACGGATGTCTACAGTAGTGAGAGTGGAATATGTGCAAGTCGGATTGGGTTACCGGTCGCAGGCGTTCAAGAGGGTCATGGCTGACATGGCTGAGCACGAGTGCGTTGGTTTGGTGTTGCGGCGCGGGCGGGCGGCCTCCGTGTCGGTGCCGGTGTTCACCGACTTGGACGAGTGCCTGAGCCAGATTCATCCGGATTTCGTGTTGAGCTTCGCGCCAGGGACGGCCACCGGTCAGGTCATTCGCACGGCCGTCAGTCATGGGACGCCGGTTCTGGTCGAGACTCCACCGGCCGGTGCCGTGGCCGAATTGGACGATCTGTCCGACATGGTGGACTCCGGCCTCGTGCAGGTGGCGGAACAGTATCCCATGATGCCGGGCAACATGGCTCGCTTGGAGGTTGTCCGCCGTGGGCTCATCGGCGAGATCAGTCAGGTCCAGGTGTCGTCGACCCAGACTTACCACGCTATGGCTCTGATCAGGGCTTACCTCGGATGTGGGGGTTCGGCTGAGGGTTCGACTGGGGGGACGGGGCTGGCGGGTGGCGTTGGGGCAGGGCAGTCTGACGCCGGTTTTGTGCGGCCTGGTGGGCATCAGGGGGTCCAGCCCACGGGCCACATGGAGGATGACGCTCTTCGTGGTTGTCGTGTGGCGGGTGGTGATGCGGTTCCCAGGGCGGGTGATGGGCGGTCTGACGCCGGTTCAGTGCGGCTTGGTGGGTACCCGGTGGTGCGAGCCGCCCGTTTCGCTGGGCCCCTGGTGAACCCCTTGTCACGGGCTGGATGGACCGACGATGACGCCACCCACCAGGCTGCGACGGTGCTCGCCTCGGTCGACTTCGGGGATGGGCGTTCAGGTGTCTACGACTTCACGGACAATCAGACTCGCAACCTCCTGCGCACCAGGCGCCTGCTCCTGCGGGGTTCGCATGGCGAGATCAGCGGTGACCAAGTGGTACGACTGGCTGATCACAACCTCATCACAACGACCTACCTCAATCGTCGTCAGACCGGTCACGACCTCGATCTCAATGGGTACTGTACTTATCAGATCACTTTAGGGGATCAGGTGGTGTGGACCAATCCCTGGCCTGACAAGCGATGGAACGATGACGAGTTGGGTGTGGCTGAGTTGCTGCGTCGCATGACCGCCTGGCTGCGAGGTGAAGGTGCTGCGCCATACCCCCTGTCCGAAGCGATCTATGACACCCGCTTGGGGCTGGCCATCGAAGAGGCAGTGGCGAAGGACCAACCCGTGCGGGTGTGATGGCCGGCGAACCCCTTCTCCGCCGAGCTGGCCGATGGTCGGTTGGTGCCCCGCTCAAAATTGACCGAAATCGTCGAGTCTTCGCTCCATCCCTCTTTGTCAGACTGGTGGTGAGTCACTTGTTGTCTGGAAGGATTATTGTTATGTCTGTTTCGGCGGGTTGGTCGTCGGCTGAGATTCGTGAGGTCGTGTTTGAGTATCAGCGGCAG
>JAITVA010000219.1 GCA_031286045.1 Propionibacteriaceae bacterium
CAGGTCGCTACGGTAGACCATCGTGTTAGGCACAGTCCGCACCGCCAGCGAAGCCTTGACCGACCAGACTCGACTGACCATGTCAGGGGCCGATGTTGGCAAGGGCGTGACAGCATTGGTGTTGCGATCCGTCGCCGGATTGACCACGATCATGTTGGCGCCCCAAGCCTCGAACTGAGCTTGGGCTTCCGCCTGGAAAGACGCCGGTATGCCCAGCATGGCCACCAATGACGCGATCCCGATGGCGATACCCAAGGCGGACAGAGCTGCCCGCAAGGGACGCCCACGAGGACCAAGCGTGGCTGTCGCCAGGGTGTCGCCGACACTGAGATGGATCCGGCCCGACCTGTGGCCCCGATGAGACCGGCTCATGACATCACCCCTTGCTCGTCACCGACCACCGACCCGTCGAGCAAGGCGATACGGCGGGCGAAACGATCAGCCAAACCCTGATCATGCGTGATGACGATGACGGTTGTTCCCTCGGCGGCGACGGCTTGAAGGTAATCGACCACCATGTGACCGGCCGTCTGGTCGAGCGCGCCAGTCGGCTCGTCAGCGAACAGCAGTCGCGGCCCACCGGCGATGGCCCGAGCCAGAGCCACCCGTTGCTGTTCACCACCAGAGAGTTGACCGGGAAGATGCCGGGCACGCGCAGCCAAACCGACCCGCTCCAAAGCCGCCATGGCCAATTCACGGCGCTGAGACCGCCGAGTGCCGCGATACAACATGCCTTCAGCCACATTGTCGACCGCTGTCAGCGTCGGCAAGAGATAGAACTGCTGGAAGACGAAACCGATGGTCTCGGCCCGCAACCGAGCACAGTCAGCCTGAGGCAGGGTCGCGACATCGACTCCGTCGATCCAAACCTCACCCTGACTGGGTTGATCGAGGGTGCCCATGATCGACAGCATCGTGGTCTTGCCCGAGCCGGAGGGTCCGACCACACTGACATCCTCACCAGCCCCGATCGACAGGTCGACCTGCTTCAACACAGTCAAGGGCGGTGAGCCAGGATAAGTCTTGGAGACCCCCACCAAACGCAGCAATTCCGCGTCTGTGCTTGCCACAGGCATATCAGGGATCGGCACCGTGATCTCATCCACAGTGACGTCACTGGTGGGGCCACCCGAAGGATAGACCGACGGGTCGACAATCCTGGTGTCGATCACCGGGTCGGCGACCGGCTGGGCCTGCCGCCGCCTCGCCGTCGGGCCTGTCACCGGGTGGGCGAGGCGAGAGCCACCTGGCGCGGCGATGACGGGCTGCGTCATGGTCGAACTCATGGGATGATCACTTCGTCGCCCTCGCGCAGCTCATCGGTCGAGATCTGCGCTCGCGTGTCAGCCACCAAACCAACCTCGACACCGACCAGTGTCCCATCAGGCCGCTCGACACAATAGCCACCCTCAGCCAAAGCCATCAACGCCGTCACCGGAACAACCAACGTGTCCTCGGCAGTGTCCTGGACAAAAGTGACAGTGACAGCGTTCAACCCCGCCGCAGCGGCCCCCGCCTGGTCGTCCAAATCGATCCGGGCACTGGCCGGTGTGACCTGACCAGTGGTCGTGTCAGTCTTGGAATCAGTGATCTCTCCAACCTTGCCCTGAAGCTCAGAACCGTCCGGTAGCTTCAAAGTCGCGGCCGCCCCACTAGCCAAGAGACGACGCTGAGCCTCAGACAAATCAACCTTGCCATACAGCAGGGTGCGGGTCCAGGTCAGAATGGCGCCATCGGCAGGAACCCCCAACTTAGCGCTGACCCCATCGATACGAATCTGTGCCTCCGGCGCCATCAACACCGACTGAGGCGCGACCATATTGCCCTGGGTCGTGTCAAACTCCGCTTGAGCCTTGTCAACCCCACGTTGCGCCTCAGTGACCGCCAAGAGCTCATTGGTGGTGTCCGCTGGCTTCTTCAAATCGTCACGCTGAGCGATCGCCAAATCCAGCGCCCCCTTGGCCTGCACAATCTGAACCTGGCCACAACCAGACTGGGTCGCGCCCATGGACTCACACTCGCCGCGCAACACCGCGTCATAAGCCGCCTGAGCCTGGTTGACCGCCGTGTCAGCCTGAAGCAACTCAGCCCTGCCCGGCTGCTTCTTCTTAGCCGCGTCCAAGGCCGCTTGCGCCGTGGCCAGACCATCCTTGGCAGTACTCAAGGCCTGCTGGGCGGCCTCCTGCGCCTTAGCCTGATCCGCCGTCGCCGGCACCCGTTGGTAACCCGCATTGGCATACAACTGGGCGATCCCATCCGACAACCCCTGATCGTAGTCTTGAGCACCCGCCGTCCCAGCCGACAAACCCAGCTTGATCAAAGCGTCACGCACCATGGCCACATCCACACCGCTGGAACCCGGACCAATGGCACGCCACAAGGGAATATCACCCTGAAGTAGGAAAACCGGAGAGCCCTCGACCTCCATCACCACCTGACCAGTGGCGACCGTCTGACCAACCTGCGGCAGTTTAGTCACGACACCGCCACCACCACCTAACGTGGTCGGCGCACCATAAGCCAAGGTCCCAGACATCACAAACCCAGCCACCAAAGAAGTACGCTCAATCTTGGCAGTACGAGTCTGATGCGTCCTTGTCTCCGCCGCCCTCGACGTCTGCCCATGCCAAATAGCGAATCCAGCAACCAAACCCAAAACCACAATCACGACAAGCGCCACAATCAAACCAACCCGCGCACGACGCTTTCGAACAGGATCAGACGCTTCAACGAGCTTAGACATTCGAGGTTCCCTTCGACGACATAGTCGAACCGTCCCCCAACGATTCTGCGACCAAGTATACCTATGTCACCAAATAAGGCGGGCGCTGAGAAGACGAAAGGAAGTGACTCATATATCGAAGAATTTCCGCAGCGCCCGCAAGAAGTCCCGCCGCAGGACCACCAAGGTGGCTATCAACAAGGCTCCGGCCAATGCGGCCAAGACTATCAGCGGCCAGCGCGTGACATTGCGCCATGCGGCCAGTATCGTACCCGCGCTGATCAGGCACAACACCGTCAGCGCCAGCATGGGCATGATGTTGAGCCGCTGACGGTCGAGGTCGGTGAAAAAGAGGACCGCCACCACGACCAGGGAACTGAAACAAACGATCGGCACCACCGTGGCCGCCCAACCGGGGGCCAGCAAGAGGTCGATCAGAACCAGCGCCACCACGATGTCGGTGACGAACTTGACGCACTGGCTAATCCGATTGATCCCGATCAGCTGCGGCGAGAAGGTGGACGACCAGACGACCCACAGCCCCCACAAGACCACCAGGCTCCAGGCGGGCCAGCCAGTGGCCACGTTGATCAAGGGGCAAGCATAGGCCGTCGCCAGGAAAGGCCACTTGGCGCAGGCGATGACTCGAACGCGCCGAGGGGGCCGCGTCGGCGACGGATAAACGATCTCAACCTTCATGGGGTGCTGTCCCCTCCACTGTGACATCGATGCCGTCGGCTGTCAGCAGAGCATGCACCGTCTCTTCGAAAGATGGATCGAGCGTCACCTTCGTGATCGACAGGGTGGCTGTGCCGCCATAGGTCACCAGGGCGCAACTGGCCCGATTCGTCTGCGGGGCTCCGAGCACGAAATCCAGCACCGCGACTTGGCTGGCCAGCGGTTCGGGGAAAGTCACCACACCGAGGTTTGACAAGGTGTTCGAGAAGATCGAGTCACCGAGGAAGCCGTAGATCAGGCGGGCCACCGGCGCCTTGATGAACAGTGGCACCCATCGGGTCGTGGTGACGATGCGCAAGGTCGAGTTCAGCATCTGGCTCATCGCCGATTTCGAGGCCTTGCGCGTCAGTTGATCGCTGATGGCGGGCAGCACGGTGTCCAGGTCGCCGATCTGATCCAAGCCCAACCTGACCCCGCAGTACATCGAGAAGTTGCGCAATGTGCGGCTGGGGTAGAACTTGCGCATATCCACCGGCACCTGAATGGAGTGCTCACCCGTCAACTCGTCGGTCGCCGCCCGTCCGGCCACGAACATGCAGGCCAACAGGTAGGCCGTCACTGTGGCGTTCCGGCGCCGCGCCACCGCCCGCAACTGCTCCGCGTCGATGCGGAAATGAAGGACCCGGCAGGGCTTGATCCGCGACAGATGGCCACCCATCTGAGTCGCGCGTTTGTCAATGAAACCCGAGGTCAGCTCGGTCTTCTCGGCACGTGGGAACTCGTTGGCGGCCTCCTGCGCACTGGCGGCGGCGTTGACGTCGAGGATGCCGTCATCCGGGGTCGAAGCCGGGTCCGCGCCGGTGAGCAGCCGGAGGTACTCGGCCACCAGTGTCTTCAGGAAGACCATGCCGCCGGCCCCGTCGGTCAAAACATGGAAGTACTCGACGCTGATCCGATCCCGATACCAGGCCACCCGAAAAGGTGGGGCGCTCGAACCGGCGATTTTAAGCGGCTGACAAGGAAGATCAGTCTCTGGCGAGATGACGTGTCGGCGTTTGGCGGCGTCAAGATAATGCCAAAACATCCCCTTTTTGACCGATGTGGCGAAGGTCGGAAACCGTTTGACCGTGAAGGTCAGCGCCATCTGCAACAATTCGGGGACGACGGGACTGGTCAACCGCGCCGCCAACCGGAACACCTCCATTCGCCCATGCCGCATCGACAATGGGTAGATCTTGGCCGCGTCGTCCAGCCTGTACCAGGCCTGAGACGGGCGGGCGTAAAACCCGCCCAGGTTCGTCATCGCCAACCGGGTCAAGGCCTCAGTCAGCGCCACCCCGGCGTGGTCGTACCACACCAGCGCCCGCTCGAAGTCCCGACGCATCTCATCCTTCTGCGACCGCGGCAACAAGCACCGCTGATCCAACTCCGCCAAAAACGACCCGACCGTCGCGGCGTCCCCACTCCCCAACCGCTCAAGATAGGCCTCAAACACACAATCATGCCCCGCCAACGTGAGACGGTGACACTTGTCACGTCGGCGCGCGGGGACAGTCGTCACGTCAGTCACATCATCCATCTCACCTCACCACCCCGCAATCGACGACCTGGGGAGCCCCCGCGTCCCAGTGGGGCCAACCCTACCCGACCGGGCGAACCAACGGTTCTGAGAGCGGTCGTCGTCGATGTCACGGGTGTCGTTGCGTTTGCAAAACTGCATCAGGTGTCACTAGGCTCATGTCAGATTGAGGAACAATGATGACTGCCGTGCCGTCGGGATGGGGTTGATCATTGACTCCTCTTGAGACGACAGGGGGAATAGGGCAGATATGACAGCCGAAGCTCGACCACGCCTGTTCACGGAGCGGTATCTCCTGCACGATCCGTCGATGACGGTGGTGACGAAAGTGAGCGTCGACGGGGCCTTCGACCCGGAGCAGTTTGGTCGGGCCATCGACGCCCTGACAGACGCACACCCCTTCATTCGCGCGACCGTCAGGGTCGACGATCAAGGCGAGGCCTGGTACGACCTGGACTCCGCCGCCCCCTGCGAGATCCACATCAAGCAGGGCCGCTCGTCCGAACCCGGCCAGGAGCGATGGCTCGACACCGCCCAATCAGAACTCCAGCGCCGGTTCGATTGGGAGCGGGGACCGCTCGTCCGCTTCTTCGCCTTCCACGACCCGACGGGATTCGACCTCATGATCGTGGCCCATCACCTCCTTGGCGATGGCTGCGCACTCGTCACTCTGACACGCGATCTGACACGGGCTCTGGCCGGGCTGAGCATCGAGCCG
>JAITVA010000226.1 GCA_031286045.1 Propionibacteriaceae bacterium
GACGACGTTGCCTCGCCATATCAAGGGTTACACTGCGTTGGGCGGCTCCCCGGGCGCCGGTCTGGCGCCCACGACCTATGCCCGTGACTCGCAGCCGCTGGATCTGGCCGTAGTGACTTACGACGCCAGTGGCGCGTCTGGCGTGACTGAGCTGACCAAGCAGCAGTGGTACGGCGCCAGTCGATGCGGCGTCTTGTGGACCTCTGACTCCAATTCCACGCCTGCCCCGACCCAGGTGGCCTGCATCACACCGCTGGCCGATGGTGTCATGACGGTGGTCTCGGGTGGGGCACAGACGGTTGAGGACCTTGCGGGTCTGGCCAACGCGGTCTATGACGCCTTGGGGCAGTGAGATGGCGGGGTGGGAAAGGAAGACAGGGGCATGAGCACAGTCATCACGGTTTCAGATGTCACCGTCCGGCGGGGCAACAGTTTTCTGCTCGACCACGTCTCCTGGCAGGCCGATGATCAGCAACGCTGGGTGGTGATCGGTCCGAATGGAGCAGGCAAGACGACCCTGATGCAAGTGATCTCGGCGCGGATGTTTCCCACCTCAGGCGAGGTCTGGTTGCTGGGCGAGAGACTTGGCCGCATCGATGTCTTCGAGTTGCGCCCCAGGATCGGCTTGGCGTCTTCGGCGGTGGAAGGACAGATTCCCGCTGACGAGACGGTGCGTGACGCGGTCATCTCCGCGGCTTACGCCGTGTTCGGACGGTGGCGTGAGAGCTATGCCGACGTCGATGTCGCCAGAGCGGAGACCCTGATGGCGCAGGCCCGCGTCGAGCACCTGGCTGGTCGTCGCTTCGGTAGCTTGTCGGTGGGGGAGCGCCAGCGTGTGCAGATCGCCCGAGCTTTGATGACTGACCCAGAGTTGCTGATTCTGGACGAGCCGACCGCCGGGCTGGATCTGGCCGGTCGAGAGTCCTTGCTGGCGACCCTGTCCGACCTCGCCCTGGGCCAATCGTCCCCCACCTCAGTCATGGTGACCCATCACGTCGAGGAGATACCCTTGGGCGTCACGCACGGCTTGTTCCTGAAACAGGGGCGCGTGGTGGCGATGGGTGCGCTCGGCGATGTCATGACAGCGGAGGTGTTGAGTCGTACCTTCGACATGGCTCTGCGGGTCGACGAGATTGAGGGGCGCTGGCGCGCCCAAGCTGTGCGGTGAGGCGGGCTTGGCGGGGCTGATGGGTCGCCCGGTGGCCAAGTGCCGTTGGTGACTAGGCGAAGCGGACGACGATCGATTCCGAGTTCAGGCGTGCCGTGTGGGGTCGAAGTCCTTCTTTGGAGAGATCGGCCAGTCGTCGGGATAGCGATAGGCCACAGCGTCATGGTCGGCGTAGAGCTTTCGGCGGGCCCGCGACGACAGTCGGTCGCCGCAGACGATGCCCGACAGATGGTCGGTCTCGTGTTGCAGGCAGCGCGCCAACAGCCCGGTGCCGAGGATCTCAACCGGGTCGCCGTTCTGATCGACTCCGCGGCAGATCGCATGATCCGGCCGGGCGATCGGAGAGTAGGCTCCTGGCAGCGACAGGCAGCCCTCTTCGTCGGCGACGAGTTCACGGGCGCGGCCTTCCGGCAGGATCACCGTCGGGTTGATGACGACGCCTGCCTGGACTTCGTCGTTCTCGTCTGGACAGCAGAAGACGAACAATGAGCGGTTGTCGTCAACCTGTGTCGAGGCCAAACCGACGCCTTCGGCCGTCGCCATGGTGGTGAACATGTCCTGCAGCAGACTGTGCAACTCGTCGTCGAAGGCGGTGACCGGCTGGGTCGGGGTGTGCAGAACGGGCTCACCCCACCGGGTGACGCGTCGGGTATGTCCTCCGGTCAGCAGATCCTTCAACTCCACCATCAGTGCCCTTTCCTCGACTCGGTTGTGCCACGTCGATCTTACGAGGCTTTTCCAGGTTTGCCGAACTTGACAGCGCGTCTTGCGCGCGTGACCTGGGTGACTTGGGGCATGCTGAAGGTGTGACATCTTCCGTGGAGGCTATTCGCCAATTCTGTGGCGCCTTGATGACCAAGCACTCGGCCAACACGGTTCGTGCCTACACATCGGATCTCGGACAGTTCGCCGCCTTTCTGGGCGAGCGTGGCGTCGACGACCTCGCCCAGGCCAGCCTGCGCGACATCAGAGCCTGGCTGGCCTCCATGTCTGATGCCGATCTGACGAAGACAACCATCGCCCGTCGCGCAGCCGCCGTGCGAGTGTTTTTCGCATGGGCCACTGACCTGGGGTTGACCCCGACCAACCCGGCACTCGGGTTGCAGTCGAGCAAGCTGACCCGGGCGCTTCCAGACACCATCTTGGTCACCCAGGCGCGCGAACTGATGGACGACCTGGCCGCGGTCGCGGCCGAGACCGGCACTGCGGTCGCCGTGCGTGACCTGGCCGTGGTGGAGGTGCTCTACGCCACCGGGGCCAGGGTCGCCGAACTGTGCGGTATGGACCAGGGCAGTATTGACCGCGAACGGGAATTGGTCCGCGTCATCGGCAAGGGTGACAAGCAGCGGGCGATCCCGATCGGGCGACCGGCCCTGCGAGCCGTCGACGCCTGGCTGAGACGGCGTCCGGAGCTGGCCAGCGCTGACAGTGAGGATGCGCTGTTCATCGGCGAACGTCTCGGCAGGCGTTTGGATCCTCGGGTGGTGCGTCGGATCGTGCATCGCAGCCTCGGGCTGGTTGATGGCGCCCCGGATCTGGGCCCTCACGGACTGCGCCATGCCATGGCCACTCATCTTCTCGAAGGAGGCGCCGACCTGCGCAGCGTTCAGGAAGTGCTCGGCCACGGGTCGGTGGCGACCACCCAGATTTACACCCACGTCACCCAGGACCGCCTCCAGGGTGTTTATGAGGTCGCCCACCCTCGGGCCTGACAGGGTCGGGCGGAGCAAGGTGGGGCACGGGCAGGGCACGGCGGGAGCTCGGCGGTCATGGCAGCAAGGGGGCGGGGTCGACCAAGTCACCGTCGGACCACACCTGGAAGTGGAGGTGACACCCGGTGGAGTCTCCCGTCGAGCCGATCAGACCAACCGTTTGGCCTGCCGTGATCGTGTCACCGACCGCGACCGAGAAGCCTTGAGCATGGCTGTACGACGTCTTCAGCGCCACTCCGGCGATCGTCCCATGGTCGATGACGAGGCGATTGCCGTGACCGCCGGAGTAGCCGACCTCAGTCACAGTCCCGGTGGCGGCAGTGACGATCGGTGTGCCGCAGGCGGCGCCGATGTCGAGCCCGTCGTGGAAACGCCAGGTCCCGCTGATGGGGTGCAACCGCATGCCGAACTCTGAAGTGACGACCCCTGTGGCCGGATTGACCAACCCGGCGGCGCTGGCCCTTTCAGCGGAGGCTCTCAGTTCGAGGTCGATGGCGTGGCGACGAACCGCCTCCATGTCGGCTCCGGCGATGAGTCGGATCTTGGCCGGGCTGAGAAGATCAAGCGGATTGAGATAGGTCTCGGATCGGCGTAGACCCCAGTGCAGGCAAGTCTTCTCCGGACATGACGTATGCCCCGTCTCCAAGGTTCCGATGACCTGGCCGGCCCCGACCTCGTCCCCCACGGAGACTGTGGCGACGACTGGCTCATAAGTGGTCATGAGGTCGCCGTGTCGCAGGCTGATCACAGGGCGTCCGGCGACCATGCCAGCGAAGCTGACCTGGCCGGCCAAGGCAGCCTTGATCGGGCCACCGGGATCGCCGACGATGTCGACCCCTCGATGCCCCGCCAGCCAGGGCTGATCCGGCGGGTCGAACCCGGTGCTCACGTCCCCGAGCAAGGGCGCGACGCCGCGGGGCAGATCCGTGGCGGCGGCAGCGGGGCCAGGGTCGTCCGCACGGGCAGTCGGCAGGTCGGCGAGCAGGAGCAGACACAATGACATGATTGCAGTGATAATCCTCTTCATACCCATGACTATGTGCGGTTTTGGGCCAGATGTGTCGCCTCCGGAGCAAATTGTGGATAAAATTCAAAAGACGCTGATCTTATCCACAGACTCCCGTTGTCGCGTTTGACCGTTTAGGCTGGCCGAGGGTAAGGTAAGACGCTGTTGCCCTTGGGGTTCCGGCATGGATGGCCTCGAGTGTGAA
>JAITVA010000239.1 GCA_031286045.1 Propionibacteriaceae bacterium
GTCCGATGATGATTCCCAAGCACGCGTGCCGAATCTCAAGTCGGGCGCCAGTTTGACAGCCAAGGATCTCAAGTCGGCGGGCCACGAGACAAAGCCTCCGGCGAGGTACACCGAGCCGAGTCTGGTGGCGAAACTGGAGGAGTTGGAGATCGGGCGACCCAGCACGTACGCCTCGATCATTCGTACCATCACTTCGCGCGACTATGTGTTCAAGCAGGGGTCGGCTCTCGTGCCAACCTGGTTGGCGTTCGCGGTCACCCGCCTGCTGGAGGAACAGTTCCCCCAGTTGGTCGACTACGCCTTCACGGCCTCCATGGAAGAGGACCTCGACGAGATCGCCAAGGGGGATGCCAAGCGTTTGGACATCCTCAACCGCTTCTACTTCGGCACCGACACGGCTGAGGGGCTGAAGAGTCTGGTCAATGAACTCGGCGACATCGATCCCAGGAAACTGTCGACTTTCGCTATCCCCGGCGACGGTGGGATCGTGGTCCACGTCGGCAAGTACGGTCCCTATCTCGAAGATCCTTTCGGCAAGAAGGTGACCATTTCGGATCAGATTCCGCCGGATGAGTTGACAGAAGAGAAGGCGACGGAGTTGCTCCAAGCCCCGACGGCTGAGGACCGTGAGCTAGGCGTGGCCAGCGACACGGGGCGCCCAGTGGTCGTCAAAGATGGACGGTACGGACCCTATGTCACCGAGGTCCTGCCCGACGACGCTCCGAAGTCGGCCAAGCCCCGGACGGGCAGCCTCTTCAAGTCCATGAGCCCTGAGACCGTCACCTTGGAGCAGGCTGAGAAGCTGATGAACCTGCCGCGGGTGGTGGGCCAGGTCGATGGCGAGCCGGTGACGGCGCAGAACGGACGGTACGGCCCCTATATCAAGCGCGGCGCAACCTCGCGCCCACTGCCTGATGAGGGAGCGATTTTCACCGTCACTTTGGATGAAGCCAAAGCCCTGCTGGACGCGGCGCCGGTTCGCGGAGCGCGAGCCTCGTCTTCGTTGCGTGAGTTCGGCGCCGACCCGACCAACGGCAAGGCCGTCACTTTGAAGAACGGGCGGTTCGGTCCTTATGTCACCGATGGCGAGACCAATGCCACCCTGCGGCGCGACGATTCGGTTGAAGAGATCACGGCGGAGCGTGCCTTCGAGCTCCTGGCCGAGAAGAGGGCCAAGGGGCCTGCGCCCAAGCGAGGAACCAAGCGCGTCACTAGAACAAGCAAGAAGACCGGGTCCACCCCTGGCACGAAAACCCGCGCC
This sequence comes from Propionibacteriaceae bacterium, assembly GCA_031286045.1. Classification (GTDB taxonomy): domain Bacteria; phylum Actinomycetota; class Actinomycetes; order Propionibacteriales; family Propionibacteriaceae; genus WQYJ01. The sequence goes on from JAITVA010000239.1 coordinate 1,262, forward strand.
ACGAGCAAAACCGCCACGTCGAAGCAGGGTTCATGACCGAGCCAGATCGACAGCTCCACGAAACGGCGGGTCGTGAGTCCGGTCTGTTCATCGCTTTCGAGGGTGGCGACGGGTCCGGAAAATCCACTCAGGCGAATCGTCTGGCAGCGGCCTTGGAAGCCAAAGGCCATCAGGTGCGAATGACGTTTGAGCCGGGCGACACCGGCTTGGGGCGCACCCTGCGTCAGATCGTCCTGCACTCCACCTCGCCGGTCGCCCCACGGACAGAGGCTCTCCTGTATGCGGCTGACAAGGCACAGCATGTGGCCGAGGTAGTTCTGCCCGCTTTGGAGGCCGGGCAGATCGTGGTGTGCGACCGTTACGTCGACTCGGTCATCGCCTACCAGGGAGCCGGACGGACCCTTGATCTTGGTGAGATTCGACGCTTGGCCTGGTGGGCGGTGTCGGGCCTGACCCCGGACCTGACCGTGCTCATGGATGTCCCTGTCGCGGAAGCCTTTGCGGGCAAAGAAGACTTGGATCGGATCGAGGCCGCGGGGGCAGAGTTCCATGCGCGCGTGCGGCGCCATTTTCTCGATCTCGCGGCCGAGCGGCCCGAACGCTACCTCATCGTCAATGGACGCGGCCAGAAAGACGAGGTCAGCGCGCAGATTCTGGGCCGGGTCCAGGAACTGATCGCCAGCCGTGACCATGGCTTGACCCAGCAGAGCGAGTCTGCCTGATTCCTCTGAGTGAATTCTGAGAGTCGATGTCGATACTTGTGAGTGTCAGACTTTCACTTCGAGGTGGCGGGGAAGATCCCGCAGTCGCCTCTTTGTTCAAGGAGTTCACATGAGTCTTCGGACCACGCTTCTCGCGACAGTCGCCGCTGCGGCGCTGGTGACGACCTTCACGGCCCCCTTGGCAGTGGCCGACGCCGCCGAGTGGGGCGCTCCCGCCAGCCAATCAGCCCAAGCGCTTGACTCGGCCGCCTCCACTATCAACGCCTCCACCGATTGGACCGAGTTCTTCCTGCCTGGATTCCCGCAACGGTGGTCTGGTGGTTCTCAGTCCTGGCCAACCCTGCCCAATGGTCAGGGCAATGGTTCTGGTCAGCAAGGTGATGACAGCTCTGGAAGCACCTCGAACAGCACATCGAGTCCTGCCACCGAGGCCCAGTCTCAGGGCGTGGTGCTGATCAACACCGAAGTCAGCTACGGTCAAGGCAAGGCGGCTGGAACAGGTATGGTGATCGACAGTGGCGGCATCGTCGTGACCAATCACCACGTCGTCGCCAACTCGACCGATGTGACTGTGACCGTGCCCAGCACCAACCAGACCTACACCGCAGAGGTGCTCGGTTACGACGCCGCCAGCGATGTGGCCGTCTTGAGGCTCAACGGCGCCTCTGGCCTGACCGCCGTGACACCGGCCGATGACGATGTCAGTCCGGGCCAGTCCATCACAGCAGTCGGCAATGCCAATGGCGAGGGCGAGTTGGTCGCCGCCACCGGCACGGTCACTGCGACCAACCAGGACATCACGGTCCGCGAAGACGACGGGTCTCAAGCTCAGTTGACCGATCTGATTGAGATGAACGCAGGCATCGTCCCCGGCGACTCCGGCGGCGCGGTCTTCGATGAGTCCGGCGAGGTCGTCGGCATGAACGTGGCGGGCTCCTCCGACGAGCGGGACGACACAGGTTACGCCATTCCGATGGACACGGTCATGGATGTGGCCAACACCGTCCTGAACGGCACCGCCACTGACAAGGTTTCCCTCGGTCGCACAGGTGCGCTGGGTGTGACCGTCTCACTGCAGGCGGCAGGCATCCGGGTCGCGGGCGTGGTTGAAGATGGCCCGGCTGACCAGGCCGGCGTCACTGCCGGATCGACCATCACAAAACTGGACGGAACCGCACTGTCCACCACGTCGGACCTGACAGCCGCTCTGACCGGCCACAAGCCCGGTGATCAGGTCAGTCTCGAGTGGACAGATGCCAGTGGCGTCGCTCACCAAGCCATCGTCACCTTGACCACGGCCCCCCTGGCCTGATCCCACCGACCTGGGACGTGATGACACAGATCATCAGTTTCCTACGTCCCAAGCCTCACCACCCTTACTTGTCGAAAGGAGCCTCCAGGAATACCCAACGAACATCCCCACTACGAAGCGTCACCGCCCAAGACCACCAGTCTTGGGCGGTGACGCTTCGTCATGTCTGACGAAAGACACCGTGCGACCCGATCCCAGCGTCCTTGCGGACCCCGTAGATCCGATCAGCCGACCATCGATTCAGCCGAGCCCGTAGGCTTTGTGTAGAAACCAGATGGGGTGGACCACTGTGGCTCCAGTGGCCGTGGCGATCTGCCAACGGCAGGTCTCAGTGTCACAGATGGCGAAGTCAGGGTTGATCTCGCGAACCTTGTCGAACAATGGGCGACCGACCGCCTGACCGATGTCGTACTTCTCCTTCTTGACGCCGTAGGTCCCGGCGATGCCACAGCAGGTCGCCTCGGCGTCGACCACAGTCAGGCCAGGAATGAGCTTGAGCAACTCGACTGCCGGACGCCCCATGCCTTGGCCCTTGAGTTGGCAAGGCGCATGGTACGGCGCCGTCATCTCGATCGGGGAGAAGTCGAGCGGCAGGTCATCATGATCGGCCAGATCAAGCAGAAACTCAGAGACCTCACGGATGCGAGACCCCACCTTGATGAGGGACTCATCGTCGACGCCCATGATGTCATGGGCCTCATGCTTGAGCATGGTGACGCACGATGAGGCCGAAGCCACGATCGGAGCGTCCGGCTCGACCCCGAGTTGGTCAGCCAAGGTCCGCACGTGTTTCCGCGCCGCGTCAAACAAGCCATTGGACTGCATCGGCAAACCGCAGCAGCCCTGCGTCGGTGTGATCACTTCGAAGCCCAGGTGTTCCAGGACCTCGACGGTCATGATCGAGGTCTCGACCTCGAAGAACTCACCGGCGCAGCCGTGGAAGTACACCACCTTGCCACGGGTGGGCGCAGACGGTGGGGTGTGTTTCTTCCACCAATCGGAGAAACTGTGGGAGTGAGCGGTCGGCATGGCGGCCTTGCGGTGGATGCCCAGGGTTTTCTCCATGGCCCAGCGCGCGGCCGAGTTGTGCAGCACGGCGTTGGCCAGTGGCGCGACTGGTTTCATCGCTTTGCCCATGAAGCTGGTGCGCGAGATGATCTGGTCGCGTAAGGGTGTGTGACCCTTCTTCATCGCGGCACGGGCGACAGAGTTCAACTCGGCGATCTTGACCCCCTGGGGACACACCAGGGTGCAGGTGCCGCAGGATGAGCAGTAATCCAGGGAATGGTCGACGACGAGACCGTGGCGGTATCGCTCCGCTTGGGGACCGACGAATTTCGGCCCGGAGAACAGGGGAGTGACGGCGAGCACCGGGCATTGAGTCTCACAGATCGTGCATTTGACGCATTGATCCAGGCTGGCACGGGCCAGCAGGTTCGACTCGTAGGACGCAGGTTCAAACATTAGTTGGTCCCTCCTTGTGGTGCTGATGTGGCGAAGACGGCGTCCACGGCGGCTAGAGCACTGGTCACTGCGATGGCATCGCCAGACTTCTCGGTCCAGCGGATCGCGCCGGGCAAAAGGCCCCCGGCGACGCGTAGATTCTGGTACACCGGCTGCTTGTCCGCGCTGACTGGGCGCATAGAGTCGTCAACGCCGACCCCGACTGTGAAGAGTTTCTGATCGGCCCAGTAGTCACCGGTGAGCAAGTCCTTCTGTTCGGCCCCGACCAACGGCAGGTCGAACAAGGTCTCGTGAACGTGGCCGTAGGAATCCATGGTCAATGCTCCCGATTCGAAACCACCGGGCGCGTAGATGATCTGCGAGGCAGGGAAGTTTTGGTCACGGCCCGCCTGCCGCAAGGTGACGGCAGTGATGACACGGCCATCTGACTCGAAACCGGTCACTTGAGAGCCCAGAACCACACGCACGCCCGCCGCCTTGGCTTGGGTTGTGAGGGCTTCGTTGAGACGCATGCCAGGAATTGACGGCGGCGCCAGCAGCGTCTCGACCACCGGCCGACCCAAGATCTCGCTCAATTGCCGCCAGGCATCGGTACGGCGTAAGCCGAGGATGGCGGGCAGACAGACGGCTTGCTCGTCGCCAATAGCTTGCGCCACCAACTCAGCGAAGCGCTTCAAGAAAGCGGGGTCGTCCAAGCTGGAGGCGTAGGCGACCGGAGATGAGTCGACTTCACCTGGTCGAGCGGGCAGGTCGATGTGGTACCCCTTGGTCCGCACCTGGGCCGTCTTCTCCAAGTTGGCGGCGGCCAGATCGGGATAGAAGTCCTTGATCTGGCGTGGCCCGACGACGGCGACGCTCGTGGGATCGGGCCAGACCATCGAGGGTTGGACCAGGTAGGTCGGGCGCATCGCCCCCAAGGCTGTCGGAACCACATGGTTGGCGCCGTCACCGGGGACCAGCAGGTCGGGCGTCAAACCAGCCAACCAATCGACCGCCTCACGTACCTGGTCCACGCTGAAGTGGGCATAGGGATGGTCTCGGTGAGCCCGAACATAGCCAGGCAACTGATCGAACGGCCGAGCCACCGGGCGATCAGGTCCCGGGCCGCTTCCACCAGCCCCGGTCTCGCCAGACGTGGTGTAGCCGAGCACGTCGATGGTGCCTTGGCCGAGTTGGAGCCCACCCAAACCGAAGGTCAGCAATGTGACCCGGCGACCAGCCTGGGCGGCGCGGATGCTGGCGCTCAGTCCGGCCAGGCCGGCGCCGATGACGATCACGTCAGTCATTTCGTCTCCTTGGGGGTGTTTGCGGCTTGGGATCTCGGGGCCCGGGTTCGGCGTCGAGTGGTGGTGGCCGGCTGTGGGGCTCGAGCTCCGGGTGGCAACTCTTCCATCGTGGTCGGGCCGGTCTCGTCGATCGGAGCGTCGTCGACTGGATCGCGCTCGACGCTCGTCGGGGATGGCACATGGCCGATGTCCAAGGTGCCGTGAAGGATCCACTCGTCGAGGGCGGCTTGCCGAACCTGCGCGTCGTGCAGGATGGGCCACAGTCCGATCCAGCGGTGCTCCAGGAAGAGCTTGAGCAGACCGGTCGAGCGAGTGGCGTCGATGACACCCTCTTCACAGGCGACACCGGCCACGCGCGACGAGCAGAAACCACCTTGACAAGGTCCCATGCCGACACGCAGCTGACGGCGCAGATCGTCGAAGTTGTCGAGCGGATTCTGCTTCAACAGGTCGACCAGCATCGAGCGGTTCATCAACTCGCACTCGCAGATGATCGGCGAGGTCATCCGATCGGCCTCGCGGTCCTTCAACCGATGGGTCACCAGGTAGTTGTGGCCGGGTTCATTGCCGGGGCACACCTCGTCGCCAGTACGACAAGGATGAGATTGACCCAGTTGCTCCTCCATGGCGTCGACGATGTGCTCGGCCATCAGGCGATACGTGGTCAGTTTGCCACCGCCGATGGTGATCAGGCCTTTGAGATCATCGCGCTGCGAGTGGTCGATGACGGCCATGCCACGGCTCATGTGGCGGGTGTCGGTCGCGGCCACTCGATCATCTTTGATCAAGGGACGTGCCCCGGCCCAGGCATGCAGGGCGCGCGCTTGACGAAAGCCAGGGATGAGTTCCTCGCCCGAGTCGAACATCTGTTGCACCTCCTCGCGCGGCACCACTAGGTGGTCCGGATCGTCGACCTTGTGGTCGGTCGTTCCGATGATGCAGACCGTGTGGGCCGGCACGATGATGTCGCCGTCCGACGGCGGGATGCATCGGTTGATGACCGTGTTCACCAACCGATGGTTCATGGCGATCATGATGCCGCGACCGGGGACGACCGCCACCGGCGGCAACCCGGCCATCCGGGTGATCTGCCCGGCCCAAGGACCGGCGCAGTTGAGCACGAAGGAGCAGTCGATCATGACCTCTTCGCCGGTCTTGAGGTCGGTCGCCGCCACCCCGGTGACCTGACCATTGCTGTGGTGGACCTGCGTCACCTTGTGATATGGCAAGGCCTGGCCACCGTACTGTTTGGCCGAAGCGGTCGCGCTCCAGGCGATCTGCCAACCGTCGACCGTCCCGTCTTCGACCAGGAAGGCACGCTTGATTCCATGATTGAGCCGAGGCTCGCGGGCCAAGGCTTGGGCCGGGTCGATCTCCTGGACGGGCATGTCGGCCAAGGCTGCACCCGCCAGGAACTTGTCGCCGAAGGCGGGGTCGTCGGCGGGGGTGACGACGAACAGCCCACCAGTGCGCTCGACGGCGTTGGGTTGGATGCGTGAGACGATGGCGTTCTCACTAGCGCATTCGCGGGCCGATTCGGGATCTGAGACGACATAGCGACCACCAGAGTTGAGCAGTCCATGGAACCGCCCAGACGTGCCCTGGGCCAGGTCGGCTCGGTCGAGCAGAATGGTGCGGTGACCTCGCATGGCGCAGTCTCTCAGAACACCGATGCCGGTCGTGCCACCGCCAATGACGACGACGTCTGTCACAAGTTTCTTCATCGAAACCCTTTCCCTGAAAAGAAACGGTACAAGCTCATACTGTGGTGAACCACCGCATGCATCTACCGTAGTCCGACAAGGCCGTCGATGGCAGGGTTTACGCCTGAAGGTTTGGCCCTTCTGCCGCGACAGCGGTGAGAGAACGTGCAAAACGCTGTAGCACTCGGTCATTTTGCCGGCGATGTGACCACGGGTGGCCCCCGGCGGTGTGAATGAACGACAACCCGGCCCAAGGCTTCGAAAGCCCCGGCCGGGTTGTCAATTCTCGCACGGAGTCAGTCCTGGAGGAGCTTCACTTCGATAGTCGGCTCGTCGTCGCTTTGTGCCCATACGATGGCGCCGGCGACATGGCCGACGGCCCGCAGATCAGACTCAGCGGCCCGCAGTTGGGTCAGCAATTGCTCAGAACCGGTCACCACAAGGGATTCGACCGGAGCCTTCATCGACGCTTTGACTGACGACTTGGCGCCGCGAATGGCGGTCAAAGCCCAGGTGACCGCCTCCATGATCGACTCGTCGGCCTCGGGCAGGCCTGGTTCGGGCACTGGCCAAGCGGTGCGGTGGATGGAGTCGACGTGCCACCAGCGCCAGACCTCCTCGGTCACGAAGGGGCAGAAGGGGGCGAACAGGCGCAGCAGCACCGACAAGGCGATTCCGAGGGCTGATCGAGCCGACTGGGTGGCGGGTGAGATCGCTTGGTCCAGCTCTGGTGTGGAGATGTTCTCAACAGCGGCCTCGGAGGCGGTGAGAACAGCGCTGCCGTAAGCCCGCTCCTTGACCAGCTCGATGTAGTCGTCACAGAAGGTCCAGAAGAAGCGCTCGGCGGCCTGCAAGGCGTCGGTGTACTCGTACTCGTCCAGGGCCTGCGTGGCCAGGCCGATGACGCCGTGGAGGCTGGTCAACATCGACAGGTCGACCGGTTCGGTGACCGACTCGATCTGCCAGTGCGCCGGGTTGTTGTCGGGCAGGTTGAGGATGAGTTTTGAGGCGTTGAGGATCTTCATCGCCAGGCGGCGTCCCACCTTCATCTGTGTCTCGTCGAAGGGGGAATCGGTGCCTGGGCGGGCCATGGCCGCGCGCCAGCGCACCGCGTCGGAGCCGTACTTCTCCAGGATAGCCGTCGGCACGACCACATTGCCTTTGGACTTCGACATCTTCTTGCGGTCGGGGTCGACCACGAAACCGGAGATGGTCGCGGTCGACCAGGGCAG
>JAITVA010000268.1 GCA_031286045.1 Propionibacteriaceae bacterium
CCACACCCGACACCACCACCGGCATCCAACTCCGAACCGGCTAAACCCTTTCACGGGCAAAAACAATGCGAGGCACCGAACCAATTTCGCGGGCAATTTGACACGAGGCACCTCGACCACGCCTGTGTCGGCCATAGGTGAACAAAGATTAGCCTCGACCTACAGCCACAGCCTCTCAATAGGCAGGACATGAATCCGCTCATCTGCGACATAGCCGGCCTTGCCCGTGGTGAAGACGATTCCCGCCACAAAAGCCGAGCCGAGGCGATTACGCAGCGTGACAAGCGGAGACAATTGCGACGTCTTAACCGTCTCACCGGCTTTCACCTCAACGGCGACAACAGCACCGTCATAACGCTCCAACACCAGATCGACCTCGAGGCCGTCTCGAGTTCGCCAGTAGCCAGCCGACACTGGCGCATCCATCCAGGTTGCCTGTCGAATCGCCTCCCCCACGACGAACGACTCAAGCAGGTGGCCGTACTCAGTCAAAGTAGCTGGATCGAGTCGCCCGATTTTCGCTGCGCTCAGACGCATAAGATAGGCACCGATACCAGAATCAACAACATGGATTTTGGGTGATTCCACGCTCCTGGGGAGCAGTGCCACACCCCAGGCCGAGAATCGTTGAACAAGAAACAGTGATTCGGGGAGCTCAATGTTGGCCGAGGCCGCATCCCAGGACATGCCCAGTTCCTGGGCGACCTTGTTCACGTTGAGGACGCTACCAGCCTGTCCAACCACCCGAACGAGGAGACCGCGCAGGTTAGTTTTGCGACCGATACGTCTGCGCGGCGATAGGCGTACCTACCCGTGGTGATGATGATGCTGTTGACTAGGTCGGACCCAATTTGGCGCTTCAACCAGGCGAGGCGCTTGGCGTGCTCGTCGTTGACGGTGGCCGACAACTGAATCTCGAACAGGGCGCCCACCATCGGGCCGTCGCTGACCGTGCGGGCATCGCCGCTCATGAAGGGGCCGCTCGTTGAGGCGGAGGAGGCGGTCGGCCAAAGCCGGGTCCGCCAGGTGATGTTTGGCCCACTGGCCTGACCGAGCGAAGTGGTTCCTCACCGGCAACCAGGCAGTGATAGGATCAAGAAGCCACAAAGATGCAAGAGCCGCTGGTTTCCGAACAGCGTAACCCTGGTGGGGGAATTCACGATTCACTACGTTCTCGATGTAGGCGTCGAGCTCACGCTGAGCCACTCGTGGGGGACCATCTCGGAAACCTGGGAATCCGGACGCGACGATCTCGTGCACATAGTCAGACAAACCAATGCGCGTGTGGCCACTCGCCCGTGAGGAGGTTCGCCATGCTCACCGCAGGAGTCTCAACATGACGCTCATAGAGACTCAATGACTCCAAGGTCAGCTCGTATCAGCAAACGCTGCCTCTCATCGCCCAGATGGCCATCGTGGACTTCATCTTCGAGTTGTGCCATGACCAAGTCACCGCTGCCGTCGAAGCCTCCAAGGACGCGGTGCGCACACAGAAGTCTGGCTGAGGCTGACCCAGACCATGGGTCCGAGTCAGGTGTCAGGTGGACCGGGGCTCATGTTTCCAGGTCAGCCAGGCTCTGGTCGCGTGGTTCCCGGATCACCTGGGCCCAGGTCGGCCTCCCGTGGCGTTCACCTGGTCGAGCAGCCCCTGGATCTGGGCGCCCAAACTGCTGAACCCGGCGATGACGGACAGGGGCGAGTCGATCATCATACGCACCGTCTCAGAATCAGCGCCGACTTCACCGAAGACACCGCCTTGCGCCTGGGCCACAGCCTGAGCGAAAACGGGGTTGGCCATGGCTTCGCCCAAGGTGGATTCCATAGTCAGAGGACGCCAGGGCTCGTCGCCACTCAGACTGACCGTCTGACTCAGTCGTAGGTCACGGCTGGACGACCCGACCATGACGACGTACTCGCCGCCTTCAACCAACCAGGATTGCTCAGCGACACTCCAGTAGGCCAGGTCCTCAGCCGAGACCGTGATCTCGACCGGGACGGATTGGCCCGGCTCAAGCACGACCTTGGCGAAGCCCTTGAGTTCACGCGGGACTCGCACCACCTTCGAGGCAGGCAGGCCGACGTAGACCTGGACCACCTCGGCTCCGGCCCGCTGGCCGGTGTTTGTCACCGTCACAGTGATGTTCATGGCTGTGGTGGGCGGGGGCACCAACTCAGCTTCAACCGTGCTCTCCCCCGAAGACCGGCCTGCCACCGGTGTCACCGTCAGGCCGGAGTACGCGAAACTCGTGTACGACAAGCCATGCCCGAAAGGAAATGCGACCGGCGTCTGTGTGGCGTCGTAGCCCCGATAGCCAGCAAACAAACCCTCGCCATAGCGCACGCCCGTGCGATCACCGGGGAAGTGGACGTGGCTCGGCACGTCCTGCAAGCGCAGCGGGATCGTCTCCGCCAGCTTGCCTGACGGGTTGACAAGGCCATACACCACTTTGGCGAGGGCCGCCCCACCGGCCTGACCGGGTAGCCACCCCTCGACCACAGCACGTACCCGATCACCGAAGGGCAACAGCACCGCCGCGCCGTTGGCCAACACGACGACCACGTTCCGATTCACGGCCAAGATGTCATCCACCAGCGCCAGCTGTTCGGAAGGCAGGTCCATGGTCGTCCGGTCGAACCCCTCCGACTCATGATCCTCCCCTAAACCAAGGAACACGACCGCGACCTCGACCTCACTCGCCAACGCCACGGCCTGATCGTGAGCGTCGGGTGGCAGAGTCTGACCGGTCGCCGTGATGAACCCAGGCGCGAACGGAACCTCATGACCGACGATTGCCTCAATACTCGCCAGCGCGTTGTCGAGTCGGGTTGGATTCACCCGCGACGAACCGGCGCCCTGGTAGCGTGGCGTACGAGCGAACTCCCCGATGACACCAACTTTCACATCTCGCTCCAGTGGTAACACACCGTCATTAGTCAGCAGCACAATCGATTGCTCAGCCACCTGACGCGCCAGATCATGATGCGCGATGACATCAAAGCCCGCGCCATCGTCTGCACCACGACTCCCATCGACCACCTTACGCAGCACCGCTTCGATCCGCGCATACGCCTGATCGATGACCTCGGGGTCGATCGCACCCGCAGCCAATGCCCGTGTCGTCGCCCGCTCATGGTCATCGTTGACCGGCATCTCCAGATCCAAGCCGGCGATCAGCGACGTCACCCGGTCGTGGACAGCGCCCCAATCGGACATGACGAAACCCTCGTACCCCCACTCACCCCGCAAAATGTCAGTCAGCAGCCAATGGTTCTCGCTGGCGTACGTCCCGTTGAGCCGGTTGTACGAACACATCACCGTCCAGGGTTTCGCCTGGCGAATAGCCTTGCCAAACCCACGAAGATAGATCTCACGCAAGGTGCGTTCGTCGATCTGTGAGTCGCGGCGCTGACGATCGGTCTCCTGATTGTTGGCTGCGAAATGCTTGACCGAAGTGCCCACACCCTGGCTCTGCACGCCCTCGATCATCCCGGCGGCCATGGCGCCCGACAGCAGCGGATCCTCCGAGAAGTATTCGAAGTTGCGCCCGCACAAGGGGGACCGCTTGATGTTCATGCCTGGTCCAAGCAGGATGCCAACACCCAAGGCCTGACACTCCTCCCCCAAAGCCTGGCCAACCTGCTCAACCAAAGCCGGATCCCACGACGACGCCAAGGCCACCGCCGGCGGAAAACACGTCGCTGGAATGGCCTGGCGCAACCCCAACTCAGCCGCCTCGCCATCCTGCAGGCGCACCCCATGAGGGCCGTCGGTCAGCACCACCTGCGGCAACCCGGCCTCCTCGACCGCATGAGTATGCCAAAAGTCCTTGCCGCCGGTCAGTACGATCTTCGCCTCGGTTGGAATCTGAGTCATCATTGGCATCCTGTCTCCTGTGATAGCGGAGCCCGATTCGCCGCACCCACGCGGACGTCGAGCCGTCGTTCGATCCTATTCCTGCGGGCCACCTGCAAGCAAGGGGCGAGCCGCCCGGATGACATAACCGGTTCAGGGCAGGTTCTTCCCCCACAGTGCCGTTATCCACAGGCCTGATTGAACAGAATAAGTTATCCACAGATTCTCCTCTTTGGCGCAAATCGAGCCCGATTCTCCTCATTGTCTTAGAGGTTGCGCCGATGGGCGCTTCGCAGGGTGTGGGTTCAGGGCTCACGGTGGCCGGGACGACGAGGGAGGCGGGTTGGACGCCCGTTGACCGGGGAGGACGCCGTCCGCCCTGGCTCCTGAACACACACCCACGAAGGACTTGTCGACGGAACCTCCACATGAGGCTCGTGGTGTCGCGGGCCCAAGACAGGAGCCCCTATGCGTATGTTCATCCCGCCGAGATTTGATCGGATGTTCAAGAAGGTCTTTGCCGACCCAAGCGACCCAGCGCCGCTGCGTTCCTTCCTGGGAGGAGTACTCAATGTCCCAGGTGAGGACTTGGTCGCCTTGAGTTTTGCCGACTCCCACACCCATCCCTCCCATCACGACAACCGCGAGGGGATTGTCGATGTCCGTCTCAAAACCATCAGTGGAAGGGACATCGACATCGAGATCCAGCTCGCGCCCGAGCCAGGTTTCCACGAACGACTCGTCTATTACACCTCTAGCATGCTGGCCAGCCAACTGTCCGTCGGGCGGTCATACGCCACATTGGCCCAAGCGATCACCATCGCAGTCACTGGCTTTCGCTTGAATTACATCTCTGACGAGCACTTTCATCATCGTTTCCACCTATATGACAAAGACCATCACGTCAGGCTCACCGACATTCTCGAAGTGAATGTGCTCGAGTTGCCAAAGCTACCCCGCATAGATGATGGCACGTTATTATGGAAGTGGCTGCGCTTCATCTCAGCCCGCGACCCAGAGGAGCTTCACATGGCTGCCACTCTTGACCCCGTTATCGCTGACGCTGCCACAAAGGTCGAACGCTTCAGTCAGGACTGGGGCCTCCAGTGGTATTACCTCGAGCAAGACCGCAAAGAACGCGACCGTGTCACCCGAGAGACTGACGAGCGTGAGCGAGCAGAGGCACTGAAAGAACGAGAGGCAGCCATCGAATCCCGGGAGACCTCCATCGATGAACGAGAGACAGCCGTCGATGAACGAGAGGTGTCCATCGAGGGTCGAGAAACCGCCATCGAACAGAGGAACGCAGCTCTCGAACAGAGGAGCGCAGCTCTCGAAGAGGAAGTGGCCAGGCAGACCGCAGCACTTGCTGACCGTGACACGGAGTTGGGCGCCCGAGAAGCCAAGTTGCGTGAGCGTGAGGCGGCGTTACGCGCACAGGAGATTGCGGCGGAAGCGTGACCGATTGAGGCGGCAGTAGGTCATTGGCGCCGGGGGAGTGCATTGGGGGGCTAACCAGACCGGTGTCTGTCCTGGATCCCGGAAGGAGGACAGACACCGGTCGGCCTGGTGACGCGCCGCCTCCCCCAACGCCCACCTGACAACACAGCATTAATCATCGGCTCCCTAGTGTCACCCCTTGACAGCCCCCGTCAGACCGCCGACGATCCGCCGCTCGAAGATCGAAAAGAAGATCAAGGCCGGCAGCATGGCCAGCGAGGTGAAAGCCAGCACTTGGGCGGTGTCCTGGGAATGAGCGGTCGAGAACTGCTGAACGCCGAGAGGCAGAGTGTACTGATCGGCCGAGCTGAACATGTACAAGGGCAGCATGTAGGAGTTCCAGGAGCCGACGAAGTTCAGAATCGCCACGGTGATGACGCCCGGCAGAGACAAGGGAATGACCATGCGCCAGAAGAATCCCAACCTGGAGCAACCGTCGACTGTTGAGGCCTCCTCGATTTCCATGGGGATGGCCGCCAGGAAAGGAGTCAGAATGATGATCGTCTGCGGCAGGCCGAATGCCACCTGAGGCAGGATGACTCCCCAAGCCGTGTTGGCCAGCGGCGACTTGGTGATCATGATGTACAGGGGCGTGATCGCCACGGCCAGCGGGAACATCAGGCCGGCGGCGAACAGCATGTACATGGCGTTGCGGCCCCAGAACTTGTACCTCGCCAGCACGAAGCTGACCATGACACCCAGCACGACGATCAGGACAACCGTGATCAAGGCGATGTGCACCGAGTTCCAGGCCATCTGCCAAAACTCGCCCATCTGAAGCACACCGAGGTAGTTGCCGACCTCCCATGGGTTCGGCCAGCCGGATGGATTCAGCGTGATCTGGGAGTTGTCGCGGAAACCGCCGATGATGATGTACAACACGGGCGCGACGCACACGGCGATCAGGCACAGGCTGATGAAGTACACCAAGGGGCTGCCCCAACCGCCACTCTTGGGAGTCGAGCGGGTGACCTTGCCCGTACGCGGGTCGATTCTCGTCGCCATGTCACTCCCCTTTCCCAGTCAGGGCGCCCTCAGTGCTGCGATTGAGGACGAAGCGTTGGTACACGAGCGCCACTATCAAAGAGATCACAAATACAACAATGGCGATAGCGGAACCACGGCCGAGTTGACCGGACAGCCGCCCGTTCTGAGCCATGAAGTAGGCCATTGTCGAGGTGCCGGCGATCGAGCCGATGTATTGGCCCCAAATGATGTACACCAGGTCGAACAACTGCATGGAACCGATGATCGACAAGAAGGCCCAGATCTTGATGGTCGGCGCCAACAGCGGCAGCATGATGTGGCGTTGGATCTGCCAGTACGACGCCCCATCGACGGCGGCCGCCTCCGACAACTCCTCTGGGACGCCTTGAAGACCGGCCAGCATCAAGATGACAGCGAAGCCGATGTACTTCCACGAGATCACGAACATCAGGGTCCACAAGGCTATCTTCGGATCAGAGATCCAGCTGATCGAGATGCCCAGCAGTTTGTTGACCGCGCCGGTGTCCGACAGCATCAGCCTCCAGCCGATACCGACGATGGCCTCCGAGATGACGTAGGGCACAAAGATCAGGACTCGGATGAGTGAGCGTCCCCGCATCTTCTGATTGAGCAAGAGGGCCAAGAGCACGGCCAAAGGCCCTTGCAGAATCAGGGAGAGCGCGGCGATGGCGAAGTTGTGCCAAACCGCGCCCCAGAAATCTGGGTTGGTCAGAGTCCAGGCGTAGTTGTCGAAGCCGATGAAGTTGGTCGCCGGACCGTACCCCTTCCATGAATAGAAGGAGTAATACAGTGCGACGAAGACCGGGACTATGACGAACAGGACGAAGACGATGATGGCTGGACCAGACAGGAGCGTGATCTCAAGTCGGGTCCGCCAGCTGTTGCCTCGATGGTGAGGCCGCAGTCTGGCGGCAACCGGGGGCAGCAGAGTCGCGCCGCCACCCCCGGTCGGTCTCACTGTGAGCGTCTGGCCCGGCATCGACGTGTGATGACCAGTGTCGCTCATGGGCCTTATCCCGCCTTGAGCACAGCCCGCGTGGCGTCGAGTGCCTGCTGCGGCGTGGCGCTGCCAGACAACAAGGCGACCACCTGCTGGTTGACGGCGTTGCCGACGTCTTGGCCTAGGCTGGTGTCGAACCACAGCACCGAGTAGGGCGCCTTGGTGAACGCCTGGCCCGCGGCCTTCAGGGCTGGATCCTCGACTACGTCCATGGCCTCAGAGTTGGCCGGAATGGTCGAGTAAGCCGTGGCGTACTTCTCGTCCCACTCTTTCTGAGCGATGAAGTTCAAGAAGTCGACACAAACGGCCGGGGCGTCACCGGAGCAGGAGTAGCCATCGGAACCGGCCATGATGGCGTCCGGATCACCCTCGCCACCGTCGACCGCTGGGAAGGGGAACCACCTCAGATCAGGAAGGGTCTCCTTGTCAGGGGTCAGATCACCGATGACTCCCGGCTCCCATGCGCCCATCAGATCCATGGCCGCCTGGTGGTTGGCGACCAAACCGGCCGCCGACCCGGCGCCCTGCTGCGCGACCGTCGTCAAGAAACCATCGTTGAACGGATTGGTCTTGTTGAGTGTGTCGAGGTCGGTGAAGGCCCGCAGCCAGCAATCGTCGGCCAACTCTTTGTCGGTGGCCAGGCCTTCGACAACCTCCTGGCTGCATTCACGCAAGGCGAAGGAGTAGAACCAGTGCGCGGCCGGCCAGGCGTCCTGCGCGCCCAGGGCGACCGGCTGGATGCCAGCCGCCTTCAGCTTCGACACCGCGTCATTGAAGCTCGCCATGTCGGTCGGATTCTTGGTGATGCCCGCCTGGTCGAACAGATCCTGGCTGTACCACAAACCCTCAGGCTGGGCCGACATCGGCATGGCGTAGATCTTGCCGTCGAGTGAGTCGAAACCAAAGGCGCCATCACCATAGGCCGCCTTGATGTCGGGATCGATCTTGTCGGTGATGTCCATCACCAGACCGTTCTCAACCATCTCAGCCATCTTGCCGCCACCGCGCTGCAGGAAGATATCGGGGGCGTTGCCCGCCTGCATCGCGGTCTGCAGCTTGCCGTCGAGTTCTTCGTTCTGAACCACTGTCACGGTGATCGTGACACCCTCGTGCTCAGCCTCAAAAGCGGCGATGGCCTCCTCCCAGTAGGCCACCGACTTGTCTCCGGTACCGTTGTGCCAGAACTCCATGGTGACAGGACCAGTGCTGGTAGCACCCGCGTTCCCGCTGTTGTTGTCACTGGCACAACCGGTCAATGTCAGACTGGCCGCTGCCACGATGGCGAGACCAGCCGCGAGTTTCTTCACCTGTTTCATGCTCTCCTCCTTGAGCTATGCGGATCGGACTCAGAAGCGACTCAACCTCGAAGGGTGATGACAGGCACAGGTGTTCGTCACGCGACACCGACCAGACTGGCCACCTCGCAGCCTTCGTCACAGACTCTGGCTCTGAGACTCTGGCGAGAAGCAAGGATTGGCCATTTCCCCTCATGATTGACTTCTTTCACCTGACCATAGTCGGCCTGCGACTACCCAGTCGACCTCAATCGTGTAACGATTCAGCCACGGAGGAAAGTTTCGTCCCAGCGCCGGTCAGGCGATGGGAAAGCTCAGGGCGAAGGTGGTGCCTTGGGCAGAGGTGTCCGCCACTCGGATGTCGCCACCAAAACGATGGGCGACCTCGGAGGCCAGCGCCAGACCCAGACCGAAACTACGCTTACGACCAGTCTCGGCGCCATGGGCGAAACGGTCGAAGACCTGGTCAGGCTTGACGCCGACAATGCCGGTACCGTGATCGGTGACAGTGACGCGTGCGGACCGATCGACCTGACGGATGGCGATGTCCACGCTGCTGCCACTGGGAGCATGAGAGATGGCGTTGTCCGTGATAGCGATGATGGCCCTGGTCAGCGACGTGTCCGGCACCGCCACCTTCATGTCCTTCTCAACCTCGACAGTGATGGTGACACCATTCTTCTGGGCCAGCGGCACCAAGGATCGGGTCGCCTGACGCACGGACTCCACGACTGAGCTCCTCGTGCCCTCGGCCAGCGGCGTGCCCTCGACAGTGAACAGCATGTCGTTCAGAATACGAGTGATGTTGGTGGTGTCGTTGCGCAACTGATCGGCGATGTCCTCGATCGGCTTGCCCGCCGCCAGACGCCGCTGCAGGATTTGCACCCGCGAGGACAGGGCGGTCAAGGGCGTGCGTAACTCATGACTGGCGTCCGCCACGAAGTGTCGTTGCAGGCGCAATGCCTCTGACAAGGGTTTGGTCGCACGGCGAGCCACCCACCAGGCGACCAAGGGGGTGACGATCAGGCTGACGAAGGCCAGGATGGCGACGGCCCAGATGAAGCGGTCCGCGTTGAGCCAGCCGACCTTGGGCCTGGGCTGAGTGATGATGATGCGCCCATGTTCCATGACAGCCTCGGGTGGCTGGCTGAACTGGATCGCGTTGGTGGTCGACAAGACGATAAGCACGACGCAGCCGATCAAGGTGATGGCTCCCGCCGTCATCGCCACCGCCACGCCGACGGACAAGGCCGCCCGGCGCACCTTCCGGTCGTCCAGCGAGGCGGCCTTGCGAGCGTGAGCGACCCGACGAGTCGTGCGCGAACCGCTGGGGGTGGCGCCTGCGGAGGGGCCGCCGACCCCCTGCTCGATCCGGCCTTGCGGACCGCCAGTCGTCGCGCTTGGGAAAGAGCCATCGCTCCCCTGCTCGACTCCACCTTGCGGACCGTCGGTCGTCGCGTCTGGAGAGGGGTTCTGGCCGAGAGGTCGGTCCTGCTGACCGGAAGCAGGATCCTCGCCGCTCATGAGCCTGCTCCCAGCCGGTAACCCTGAGAACGGACAGTCTCGATCAGGGCCGGTTCGGTCTTGCGCCGCACATAGTGAACGTAGGTGTCAACAGTGCCAGGCGTGTCGTCTGGCGAGAAGATGGCCGACAGGATCTCTTGACGCGAGAAGACATGCTCCGGCGACTCGGCCAAAAGCGCCAACAGGCCCGACTCGGTTGTCGTCAACGAGACCCGACCGCCATAGGGATCGTACAAGCTCCGCGTCTCCGGCACGAACAACCAGTCGCCGATGTAGGTCTTGCCCGTCTCAGCCGCGAAACCGCGCCGCAAAGCCCGAAGCCGCGCCAACAACTCATCGAAGTCGAACGGTTTGGTCAGGTAATCATTGGCGCCACCATCCAGGCCCGACACGCGATCATCGACCGTGCCCAGCGCCGTCAACATCAACACCGGCGTCGTGATACCTGCGCGCCGAATCGCCGAGATGAGCGCCATGCCATCCATGCCCGGCAGCCGCCGATCGAACAACATGAGGTCGTAATGCGTGCTCAAAGCGCGTTTCAGACCGTACTCACCAGTCGGAGCGTAGTCGACGTCATAGGATTCCTGGAGCACCTCCTCGACCATTTCGGCGATGTCAGGGTCGTCCTCAACAAACAGCAACTTCGGATTCATAGGTTTTATTGTGGCCGAACTCGGCTCAGAAATCACTAAGCGGTCGCCATCCTCGGTGCCCAGAGGGGTGACCAGGACCGATCCAATCCCAAGACCCTTGGGTACACGAGCCTTCTTCATTGTGCCTGAGAGTCATCTGAGGAATCACTCATAAGGTGAGTCCATGGAAGGGATGAATAATCATCGCTTCCATAACAACGTGACGTGTTATCCTTGAATTGTTGAGCCGAGAGGCGCCGCCGACACAGGTGGAACAACAAGTGAACTCGTCACATGGGACATCGGCGAGCTGCGGGGGATTGGACTGATAATGAAACTGGGGGCACTTTTAGCAGGACTCGAGTATCAGGTGATGGCCGGTCCGCCTGATCCCGTGGTCAGCGCCTTGGCCTACGACTCGCGCAAAGCCACACCAGGGGGCGTCTTCGTGGCATTGCCCAGTGCCCGTGGCCCCCACTTCGACGGGACGCACTTCTTGTCCGACGCGTATGCACGGGGCGCACGAGTGTTCGTCGTCGACGAGTCAGTCGACCTGGCGGCGGTGGCGCCCGACCATACCGCCGATGACACGATCACCCTTGTCACAGTTCCCGACACGCGACAGGCCCTGGCGCTGATGAGCGCCCGCTGGTTCGACTTCCCCGCAAAGAGACTGACCGTCATCGGCATCACCGGAACCAAGGGCAAGACCACCGTGTCGTACATGTTGCGGTCCATTCTGGAGCGCGCCGGGCGGCGGGTCGGCCTGATCGGCTCCAACGGGGTGCTCTACAACGACGTCCACATCAAACTGCCCAACACCACTCCGGAGTCCTACGACCTGCATCGAATCATGGCTGACATGGTCGAGGCCGGGGTGGACATCCTGGTCATGGAGGCCACCAGCCAGGGCTTCGGGATGCGGCGCACCCACGAGCTCCGCTTCGACATCGGGGTGTACACCAACATTTCTCGCGACCACATCTCCGACACTGAGCATGCCAGTTTTGAGGAGTACCTGGCCTGCAAACACATGATCTTCTCGCAAACCGATTTCTGTGTCGTCAACCACGACACACCCTTGTTCAAGCAGATCGTGGCGGGTGCGAACTGCCAGATTCGTACCTATGGCATGACCCCCGCCAGCGACGTCTGGGCCGACGACATCGAACTCGGCAACCAGGTCGGCGAGGTGGCGTCGTCGTTCACCTGTCACCTCAGCCCGACGATTCGCGGTGGGGCCTGCGCCCACTTCACTTTGGAGGTGCCCGGCGGATTCAACATCTCGAACGCGCTGGCGGCCCTGGCAGTGGCCGAGCGGCTGGGCATCGCCCGCCAGCCCATGCAAGAAGGATTGGCGCACACCCTCATCCCCGGACGTATGGAGGTCGTTCCGACCCCCGAGCCGTACACCATCGTGATCGACTTCGCCCACAACCACCTGTCAATGGAATCCCTTGTCAAAGCCGTCAGAGAGCATCACCCTCAGCGCATCTTGACCGTGTTCGGCCTGGAGGGCAACCGCTCCCGCGACCGGCGCTTCGACTGCGGCGAGGTGCTCGGACGCGAATTCGACCACATCATTCTGGCCGACGCCAGCCCTCGCACCGACGACCCCGATCAGATCATCGCCGACATCGCCACTGGCATCGAGCGTTTCGGCGGAGGCGACAAATACGAGATCATCAGAGACCGCCACCAAGCCATCCCGGCCATCCTCGACCAAGCTCGACCCGGCGACCTCATCCTCCTCATCGGCAAGGGTGATGTGCCCTATGAAGAGGTCAATGGCGTCAACCACCCGCTGGATGAACGCGAGATCGTCCGACAGTACTTCGACCGGCATGGGCGGTGAGGGGCGGAGAAGCGTCAAAGACCCACCAATCTGTGACTCCCGCCGCAGGGCTGAAGCGGCCCGTCCGCAGCCGAGCAGATGGGTTGTCCGTCTTAGTGTCCTGTGATGGGAGTCACAGCGGCCGGTCGTAACTGAGCAAAGTATGAGGCTTACGACTCCCCGACTCATACTTTGCCTCAGTTATGTCGCTAATTCATACCCCTGACGCGACACAACTATGACTCACAATGACTACCGACCCACGAACAGCCAAAGATTGCACAGTTATGTCGACGCAGCCCCGCTCAACGGCCACTCACCTTGATTTAGCACTGAGGTCGGGGCGAATCCGCAACGGTTGGCCCGCCACCGAAGCGCGAGACAAACGACGCATGGCTTGGCCGTTGAGGGTGGGGGCGATCTCGACGATGGAGAAGCCAGCGAACATGTCGATCTTGCCGAGATCGCGCCCGTGGAGGCCACCTTCATTGGTCAGTGCGCCGACGATGGCGCCGGGATTGACACCGTGACGACGACCGACACCGATCCAGTAGCGCCTGAACTCAGGTTGTTTGCCGCCACGGTGCGGGCGACGATCAGCCGAAGCGCCGTGGTCGCCATCACGCGCCGGACCGCGCCTGTCCCGATCAGGTCCGTCACCGTCACGTCCGTCGCGGTCACGCCGCTTGCGGTCGTACCCGCGCTCACGCGAGGCCCGATCACGTGAACCCCCGCCTTTGGGGGGACGCTCATGATCACGGCCGCGACGGGCCACGCGTCCCAACTCCTCGTCCATGCCATCGTCGTCCAGCGACATGGAACCGCGTCCGTCAACGGCCAACTCAACCAGGGCCGCCGCCAGGTCGATGGCACGTTGGGCCAGGTCGGAGGCGGTGCCGGCAGACGCGGAGTCAGTGGTGCCAACCGACGCGGAGTCCCCAGCCTTGTCGTTGGCCGGGCCAGCCTCTGACATTGTGGCATCCGCACCGCCAAACGAACCACCCCGCGGCGCGGCGCCATCAGCACCGCTCCACAAAGGGCCGGTGTTCCAGGTTCGCTCCAACGCCTCCCAGTCGATGGGGCTCTGGGCCGACCCGTCGGTCGGTTCACCGTTCGGGCCGACGGAGCGCGACGAGGCGCCCGTCTCGGGGACGTCGACCGAGTCCCCAAAATCGGCAGCCAAGGCCTCCGCCTCTGCGGGGTTGACCGAGTCCCCAGCCTCAGCGACCAGGGCATACCACGGCAGGTCAGCATCAGACTCACCCACGTGGGCACCGCGCCTACCGCCAAGGAAGTCCTCAACGGCGCGGCGCACCGCACCATCGGCGCCGCCATCCTTGGGGACCTTGGCCAACAAGGACGCCACCCGATGGCGGCTGACTTCGGCCACGGTCGGAATGGTCATGGCGGTCAACTCGGCCTTGGTCGCCTTCTCGACCCGGCGCAGGCGGTCCCGCTCTTTCGGGGTGATGAAAGACAAAGCCACGCCGGTGCGCCCAGCCCGACCGGTACGACCGATGCGGTGAACGTAGGACTCGATCTCGCGCGGCATGTCGAGGTTGACGACCAAGCCGATGCGATCGACATCGAGTCCGCGCGCGGCCACATCCGTTGCGACGACCACATCCAGCTGGCCGGAACGCAGGCGCTCAACCACCTTCTCACGATCGTTTTGCGGGACATCGCCCGAGATCACCGACGCTGCCACGCCACGCTGAACCAGCGAGGCGCCGACCTCCTCAGCGGCCGCCTTGGTCTGAACGAAGACCAGGGTCGCATCAGCTTCAGTTGTGGCCAGCACTCGCGCCAGGGCAGCGACCTTGTGGCGCTGGGGCACGATGGCGTAGCGCTGATCAATACTGTCAACAGTCGAGGACTGGGCGCTGACAGCGATCTTGCGAGGATTGTGGAGGTGAGCCTCGACGGTGCGTTGGATCTCCGGTGGCATGGTGGCGCTGAACAAGGCGATTTGGCGTTGCTCCGGCACGCCGGTCAAGATGCGGTCGACCTCCTCGGCGAACCCCATCCGCAGCATCTCGTCGCCCTCGTCGAGCACGACGAAATGTACTGAGGACAAGTCCAGTGTGCCCCGGTCCAGGTGGTCGATGATACGTCCAGGAGTACCAACCACGACATGCGTTCCGGCTTGTAGCGCCCGCTTTTGAGCCAACCAGGGGGCGCCGCCGTAGACCGCCGTGATGTGAATGTGGGGCGATCCGGCAGCCAAATCCTGCAAGGCCCTGGCCACCTGGAGAGCCAGCTCACGGGTCGGGGCCAGCACCAATCCTTGTGGGACGTGCCGGTGAGGATCGATGCCCGCCAACATGGGCAGACCGAAAGCAGCAGTCTTGCCCGTGCCCGTCTGCGCCACACCGACAATATCCCTACCCGTCAGCAGAGGGGGGATAGTCGACACCTGGATCGGGGTCGGGTCGACAAAACCCAGGTCATCCAGGGTTTTCAGCAGACGCGGGGGTAGACCCAAGGCCGCGAAGCCAGTCTTCGGCGCCTCAGAGGTGTCATCGTGCGTCTCGACGTCTATGCCCTCCGATCCGCTGGCAGGCTGGCTCATCAGGGTGTCTTCGCCAGTGGCGGATTCAGGGGTGTCATCAAGCACAACGTTCTAGCCTACCGTGTCTGACCAAGGCAGTGATCCCGCGACGAGACTCATCTAAAGTGCCCGCGAAATGTGGTCGGTGCCTCATGTGGGATTTGCCCGCGAACTGAGACTTGGTGGGTATGGGAAGTTTGGTGTCTATGCAGTCCAGGGTTG
>JAITVA010000275.1 GCA_031286045.1 Propionibacteriaceae bacterium
GCAGTGCGGGTCGACTCCTTCGAAGGCGAAGCGGAAGGTCATCTCCGTGGTGGGCAGGCGGTACTGGGGCAGTGTCATCGCCCCCCATGAGTTGTCACCGCCGACGCCGCGGCGGGCCAGGGCAGGGCGAATGATGGTGTGGCGAATGGGGGGAAGATCGGTCAGATGGGCGGCGTTCTCCACCTCGTAGGGTGTCCAGGGCAGGGCGGAGAACTCCATGCCGCCGGTGCGGGGCAGGTGGGCGAGACTGGTCTCGTCGCCCAGCCAGTCGAATCTCAGGCCACGGCCGTCGTCATCCAGTACCGTCGCCCAGCGCACCCCGGTGTGGGAACCAGCCTCTTGGGGGCGCAGGTAGGGGGTCATCTGGTCGACGACTTCGCCTCCCCACAGTCCTAGACGGGCGCCGCTGCGGCGATCGAGATAGCATTCCTCTGGGCCTTCGCCATACCAACGAAGGCGATGCAGGTCGGGGCTGACGGTGAACATCATGGCCAACTCCGGTGGATCGGGCAGGTTGTCGCCGGGAGTCAGGCGCAGGGCGACCTCGATGCGACCGCTGCTGAAGACGCGATAGGTCAAACAGGCCGATGAGGCAGGCACGGTCGGCAAGGCTGTCTGATAGGCGAGTTCGACCCAGTTGGGGCCCAGGGTCATTCTCGGGGAGTCGGGGCCTTCGGTGAAGCTGGGGTAGCGACTGGCCAGATACCAGCCTCCATCGCGGTTGGGCATGTTCCAGCCCCGCTCGTTGGAGGTCGGGGCATGCCAGAAGCTCGGTGTCGGGATCGCCTGGAGAAGCTCATCGTCCTCCGTCAACGGGCCGGTCTGGGCGTCGCCGCCGGTTTGGGCGGCATAGCGATAAGACACCAAGCCACCGTGTGTGCGTGAGAACAGTGCTTCGAAGTGTGGGCCACGAAGACCGATGTTGTGGATGCCGTCGATGACCTCGGGCGGCTGGGCCGATGCGACCAGTTCGCTGGCACCCCTTGTCCGGCTCTCAGCGCGGACAACCGCCTGGTCGAAGGCGACCTCATGGCCGGCGGGGGCCCACTGTGTGTCGGCGCGCAGTCGGTGACTCACCTCGATGGTGTGCTCACCGGGCCCGGTCATGGTGAAGGGCAGCGGGTAGGTGGCGGTTTGGCCGGGGGCGACGTCAGTGTCGATCACCTCCTGGGCGATGGCGACCCCATCACGTGCCAACACGGCGACGCACTCGAAGGCCGAGGAATTCGTGAAGAGGTAGTGGTTGCTGATGCTGACCTGGGTCGCGCTGATGGTCGTCGCCAGGCATTGGTAGACGTGACGCACCTCTTGGACCTTGGGGCTGGGCCGATGGTCGGCGAAGTAGATGCCGTTGCCACAGAACTCGGCGTCATGCGGTGCTTCGCCGCAGTCACCGCCGTAGCCGAAAGAGGGTCGACCGTCCGGGGCGGTCAGTTGGATCGCTTGGTCGGCGAAGTCCCAGATGAAGCCGCCTTGGAACAGGGGCTCGCGCTGGGCCAGATCGAA
Source organism: Propionibacteriaceae bacterium (assembly GCA_031286045.1). GTDB lineage: Bacteria > Actinomycetota > Actinomycetes > Propionibacteriales > Propionibacteriaceae > WQYJ01. The sequence continues at coordinate 1,507 of JAITVA010000275.1, forward strand.
GTAGCGATCGACGGCGCCAAAGGAGTTGCCCATGGCATGGGCGTACTCGACCAAGAAATAAGGCTTGTCGCGGTGACTGGCGAGGAAGACCTCGACCTCCTCCGCAGGGGTGTACATGTCGGAGGCGACATCGGTGGTGTCGGGGTAGCGCGGGTCGTGGTGAGTGCCCTCGTAGTGGACGGGTCGGCGCGGATCCTGCTGGCGGAAGTACTGGGAAACCTCGAAAATGTCCTTGCCGCCGAGGGATTCGTTGCCGCAGGACCACATAATCACACTGGTGTGATTCTTGTCACGCTGGAAGAGGTTGGCAGCCCGGTCGAGCAGGGCGGGCAGCCATTCGGGGCGGTCGCCGGGAAGGAGTTGGTCGATCGATATCCGCCCTTGCTTGAACAGATCCCACATGCCGTGAGTCTCCAGGTTCATCTCGTCGATGACGTAGATGCCGTACTGGTCGCACAAGTCGTAGACGAATCCGTTGTCGGGGTAATGGCAGGTGCGCAGGGCGTTGATGTTGGCCGCCTTCATCGCGGCCATGTCAGCCTCGGCTTCGGCGCGGGTCATGACCCGTCCGTTCAGGCCGAAATCGTGGCGGTTGACGCCGCGGAAGATCAGTCGCTGGCCGTTGATCTTGAGCACGCCGTCTTCGATGCCGAAACGACGCAGGCCATACTTCAGCGGGATGTGCTCGATCAGCCCGCCGGTCTCGTCGAAGACCTCGACCACGATGTCATAGAGGTAGGGGTCTTCCGAACTCCACAGGTGGGGCTGGTCCAGGTGAAGCTGGAAACGATGATCGATTGTTCCGGCGGCTGTGGGAGTCTCGCCACTCGCGCTCACGGAGGGCATAGCACCGACCCCGGCCACCCGAGCGTGGACCAGGCCGGGCCGGGTCAACTCCACGCGCAGATCGATGTCGGCACTGCCACAATCGTGGGCGATGTCGCAGGTCAGCGCCACATCCTGGGCGTGCACGACTGGTTGGCGGTGCAAGGTGACTGAGCGGAAAATGCCCGAGAATCGGTACATGTCCTGATCCTCCAGCCAACTGCCACTGGTCCAGGTGTAGACCTGGACGGCCAAGCTGTTGACTCCCTCGACCAGGGCATCAGTGAGATCGAACTCGCTCGGGGTGAAGGAGTCGGCGCCGAAGCCGATGTAAATCCCGTTGAGCCAGACGGCGAGGGCCGACTCGACGCCTTCGAACCTCACCGTCATCCGCTCGCCTGACGCCAACGGCTTGTCCAGGGTGAAGCTGGTGAGGTAGCTGCCGACCGGGTTGCGCCTGGTGGGGATTTGACCCGGTTCGATCGACTCATGACCGTCCCAGGGG
>JAITVA010000114.1 GCA_031286045.1 Propionibacteriaceae bacterium
CGCCCGGCGTCGCCATTCAGCCATCGGCTACCTGTCCCCACTAGAATACGAACAACGCCTGGTCGAAAACGCCCAGACGAACTAACAAAACTGTCCGGGATTAGGGGTTCACCCCAGTCGTCCCGAGGACGCATTCGATCGTGGTGGTCTTTCCAGCGCCGTTGGCTCCGAGCAAGCCGAAGACCTCTCCTGGGTAGACCGATAGGTTGACATCGCTGACAGCGACGACGCCACCGAATGATTTGCTGAGTCCACGCACGTGGATGACAGGTTCCATTCTTCTCTCCTTTTTTGTTCGTCGAGAAGACTAGCCAAGCGCAGGAACCCTGGTGTACAAGTGGAGGGTTTTGTGGGGAGGGCCACTCAGGTCAAGGCTCGTAATCGCTCGATCCTCACCAGCGTCTCCTCAGCGTTCCTCGCCGCCTGCTCCAAGGACGTCAGCAACCGGTCACAAACCGAGACGATATCCTCATCTGGGCCAGGTTGATCGATGACCGTCGTCAGATCCGTCTCAGGGTCACGGTCGAGTTGATTCATCAAGCGTAGGACGGCTGACAAAGAGAAGTGTGCCAAGCGCAAGGTTCGAACGATTTTGGCTCGGCGGATGACATCGTCAGTGTAGACACGGTAGCCGTTGGGGCCACGCTCGACCGTGAACAGATTGTTGCGCTCCCAGTTACGCAGAGTCTCGATTGTGACCCCGAGATGGTCGGCGGCCTGGTGACGCTTGAGAAAGAACTGGCCGCTTGGAACCGGCTCGTGGGCCAGCAGTTGACGGACAATGCCCAGGGCCTCGGCGACCCGCTGCTGTTCGCCCGCCACCGTGCGGGCATACCGCTTCGTCAACTCTTGAGCCTGGTCCAGATCCCCCTCACCGACGGCGGTGATGATCGAGAAAGCCTGGCGGCGCAGATCGGCTTGCAGAATTTCGGTGCGCAATATCGCCCGAGCCACGAGCATTTGCTCGACATGACGGTCGGTGAAGACACGATAACCATTCGGTCGCCGCTGCGGAGGACTGATGAAACCAAGTCGCTCATACAGACGGATGGTGTTGGGATGAACACCGACCGAGGCGGCGATTTGGCCGGTGCGGTAGCTGGGCGACGCTTCGGAGACGCCCGTCATAGGAGGCTGGCTTGAACGATGGCGGGACCGTCACGATGGGGATCCCACGGCGCCTTGGTCATAGGCCAATTACATCACATCACCTCGCAGATCCCCTGAAGGGCACCGAACCAGATTCCTCGTCATGCTATGCTGCCCTTCAGGGATCCAGTGATCAATCATGCGCTGCCTTCCATTCGACAGATCGGGCGATCTTCGGCTGTTTGGGGGCAGGTATGCAAGCGGGGAATGGACAATTGGGGGGACGCGTGGGTGACATGACGGATAACAAATCGCCGGGTAGTCTCAGCGACGACAGCAGTGGCGTGCTTGATCTCAGCGACGAAGAACTCACCGCGAACACTCGCGCCGGTTCGATCGCGGCCTTTGAAGAGCTTTGGCAACGTCACTCCGTGTTTGGCATCCAGGTGGCCAGAGCCGAGACACCGAGCCAGGCCAACCCAGCCAACGCCGCAGCCTGGCAAGCGATGCTGGTCGAGATCCAGGCGGGGCGCGGACCCCAAGCCGCTTTCCGCCCCTACCTCTACTCCCAGGTCCACCGCGCGGCCACCCAGTTGACCGGTGAAGAGGCCCCAGTCGACGCCGATAGTGCCCACATGACCCAAGCGCTGAGCGTTTTGCCCGCGCGCTGGCAAGAGGTGCTGTGGTATCTCGACGTGGAGAAGATGAGTCCCGAGGATGTCTGTCTCCTGACCGGTCTCACCCCCGAATCGATCATGGAGACCAGAGCCAGGGCCCGTCGTGGGCTGAAAGACTCCTGGTTGAAGGTCAACGCCGACCAAGCGCCACTCGACTCCGACTGCCGCTGGGTACGCGAACACGCTCACGCCTATCTCAACAAGACCCTTCCACAAGAAGGCGCCGCCGTCATCACGACCCATCTGGACGCGTGCGATCAGTGCCGCAAGGTTGTCCGCGTCGCCAAGTCGATGGGCTCCACAGTGCCCGCCTTGCTGCTGGCCGGCGCGTCCAGCACGGTGGCAGGAGCAGCCCTGGCCGGGTACCTGACCCATAACGGCCCCGTCGTCATCAACGAAGACCCGCTGCCGACGGCAGCGGCGGTCGCCTTCTCGGTCGAGACCATCGCACCGGTCGAGGCTGATGTGCCCACTGAGCAGCGTCCGCAGACTTACCACAGCCAAGAGCATCGACGCCGTCGGCGCAGCGCCCTCATCATCGCTCTCATCATCGCTGCGGCGCTGATCGCCGCCATCATCCTGGTCGCCTGGCTGGCCTCGCGCGCAGACGACCCCGACCCGCAGACAAGCCCGACGCCAGTCATGACGAGTCCGACGCCCAGCGGAACGGAGTCGATTGAACCAACGGCGCCGACAGGCCCAGGATCGGTCGAGGCGACGCCCACACCGAGCGACAGCAGCTCTCCGACACCGGACCCGACTGAGGCGCCGACACCGACCCCCAGCCCCACGGAAGAACCGACCGAGACCGAAGCGCCGGCGCCGCAGGCTCCCGCCGCCGCCATCGGCGGGATCGACGATGGCGGCGGCACACTGGAGCCCATCATCTTTGGCACCGCAGCCCCAGGTGACACCGTGACCGCCCAGGTCGGCGCCGACACAGTGACCGCCACCGCCAACGCCAGCGGCGACTGGTCGATCAACGGTCCCTACCCCTCACTGGGCGCGGGACCCCAGACAGTGTCCGTCACGACCTCCACCAATTCCACCCCGGCAACCTCGTCGTTCAGCATCAGCGCGCCGCCGACGCCGGTCATCAGCACAAACTCTCAGGGGCGCACCACGGTCGCCCTGTCGGGCGGAGTTCCCGGCGCATCGGTCCAGATTCTGATCGACGGCTCCGCCATCACCGGTGTCATCGCGGCCGACGGGACCTACCTGTCCAATCAAGCCCTGGCTCCGGGCAACCACACCTTCGCGGCTCGCTACTATTCCGGTGGCCGTTTCGGCCTGATGTCGACATCCATCACGGTGTGATCGCCGACTCGCCAGCCTGTCCTGATCTTTCCATTCTCCTTTGTCTTTCTGTCCCCATCTCGACATATCTTTATGAAATCATTTGAAGATAGATTTCGGGGGTGGCCGCCTGATGGTGACCACCCCCGAAACACCCACGTGCTGTCTCGACTCAGATCAGGCCCAGCGCGGTCACGGCGTCGCGCTCCTCGACCATCTCTGCGGCTGTGGCGGCGATCTTCGCCTTGGCGAAGTCATTGAGGTCCAGGCCCGAAACGATGGTGTGTTTGCCACCCTGCGTGGTGACGGGGAAAGAGGACACCAAACCTTCGGGCACGCCGTACGAACCGTCCGAGACGACCGACATCGACACCCAATCGTCGCCCGGAGTGCCGAGCAGCCAATCGTGCATGTGCTCGACTGTGGCGTTGGCGGCCGACGCGGCTGACGACGCGCCACGGGCCTCGATGACGGCGGCGCCACGCTTGGCGACCGTCGGAATGAAACTGTCCTCGATCCACTGCTGATCGCCGACCAGGTCGGCGGCGTTCTTCCCACCGACTTCGGCGTGATAGATGTCGGGGAACTGGGTGGACGAATGGTTGCCCCAGATCGTCATCTTCTTGACCTGGGCCACTGGCACACCGAGCTTCTTGGCCAACTGCGAGATGGCGCGGTTGTGATCCAGTCGAGTCAAAGCGGAGAACTGGTCGCGCGGAATGTCGGGCGCGTTGTTCATGCAAATCAGCGCGTTGGTGTTGGCCGGGTTGCCCGTCACACAAACGTGGACGTCAGAAGCCGCGACTTGGTTGAGAGCCTTGCCTTGAGCGGTGAAAATCGCTCCATTGGCACTCAGCAGATCACCACGCTCCATACCGGCGGTGCGCGGGCGAGCGCCGACCAACATGGCGACGTTGACACCATCGAACACCTTCAGGGGGTCGTCGCCGGTCTCGACGCCTGCCAACAGCGGGAAGGCACAGTCGTCCAGCTCCATGACGACGCCTTCCAGCGCTTTCAGGGCAGGCGTGATCTCAAGCAGGCGCAGCTCGACGGGTTGATCCGGACCCAACAAAGATCCGCTAGCGATGCGGAACAGCAAGCTGTAACAGATCTGACCGGCGGCGCCGGTGACTGCGACTTTGACGGGGGTTTTGCTCATACTAAAAGACTCCTTCGGCGATGGCCCAGAAAAGGGCGGTAACTTCCACTGACATTATCACCTCAGTCCCCTGGTCGAGTCTCTCCACCGCCAACCACCGCTTCCTTGCTGATCCCCCAGCCGTTATGCTTGATCGAAAAGGAGAATTTCATGCCGCGCATCCAACTCGCTCTTCCCACTGGCCAGTCGGCCGGTGTGTTCGCTGACTTCGTCCGCGCTTGGCACACCAAAGACAGCTTCATCCTCGACTTCGCGTCCTACGTCGAGCCACCGGTCCGCGACGAGCAGGCTGACGACATCGTTCAGCAATCGACCGTCGTCTCACGCGTGCGCATTCCACCGTCGCAAGTGTTCGAGTTGATGAAGGCTCTGGAGCAACAACTGACCGCCTGGGAGGCGGAGAACAAGCCCAAGCAGTAGCGAACCCGGTTCGCCCTCAGGAGGGGCAGGCGCGCTTTGCGGACCAAGGTCCCATTGCCCTGAGTCAACCCTGAACCCGCCAGGCACGCCTGGGGCGGTGAAGACGCGTACGGTAATCTAGTCGCGTGACTTGTGCCGCACTCATTCCACTGCTTCTGCCTAGCTGGCTCGATCCTGAAGTGATCATCACCTCCTTGGGAAACTGGGCCTTGTGGGGGGTGGCGCTCATCATCTTTGTCGAATGCGCCATATTTCCCATCTTGCCAGGAGATTCGCTGCTTTTCGCCGTCGGCATGTTCACGGCCTTGGGGACGATCACCTACGGATCGACACCAACGACGATCGCCGTGATCTACGTCGTGTTGCTGATCGCGGCGGTGGCGGGCAACATCGCGGGATACTGGGTCGGCCATCTGATCGGACCACCCTTGTTCAAGCCGCGTCCTGGACTGGCAGGCAAGATCTTCGACCCCAAGCACATCGACAAGACCCATCTCTTCTTCGAGAAGTATGGCCCCCGAGCGCTCATCTTGGCACGCTTCGTGCCCCTGGTCCGCACCCTGGTGACCCTCATCGCCGGCATCTCCAAGATGAGTTTCCGCACCTTCATCAGCTACACCGCCATCGGTGGGATCGCCTGGGTTCTGATCGTCACCACGGCCGGGTACTTCCTTGGCAACATCCCAGTCATCAAGGAGCACTTCGAACTGGCCTGCATTCTGATCGTGCTGATCTCACTGTTGCCGATGGTGTGGGAATGGATCAAAGCCCGTCGCGCCGCTCATCAGGCGCCGACCAGCCCATCCAAGGCGGCGTGAACCACCTCGCCCACCCGCGCCCCTGGCACTAACACATCGACGCGCAAGCCCAGATCGATGGCGTCCTGGGCGGCGTAACGCCCCGCCACGACCACCCGCACCTGACTGGGCGGCAAACCGTACAAGGCTTCGAACCCCTCCACCGAAGTCCGACTGGACAAGATCACGACATCCGGCCAACCGTCGGCCATGGCGGCCTGCTGGGCCGGCCCGCACTCGGCCGGTGATCGGGTGTACACCACCGGCTCATGAACCTCCCAACCAAGGTCACGCAGGAGCTGCCCGAGCACCGGCGACGAGTTGGACGAGCAAGGGATGACAGTGACGGGCTTGGCCCCACCCTTGGGCGCCCGATGCCACACCGACGCCAGTGAGTCCGCCGAGACTGAGGCCGTCGGCACCACCTCGAAGCTGACGTACTCCTGAGCCAAAGCGCTGGCGGTCAAGGAGCCGATCGCCCCGACCGAAACCCCAGCGAGCATCTCCTCCAGGGTCGTCGAATGACGCAGGGCGTAGCCAGCGAGGACCTGTACGACCAGAGGCGAGGCGAAGCCGACACACTGGCTGCGGCCGATCTCAGCCACCACCGGCGCCAACTCCTCGTCACTGGCAAGGGTAGTTGTCGCCATCGGCACCGGCACCGGTTCTCCCCCGTCGACCATGATCTGAGCCCGATAGACCTCGACGGGCACAGTCGACGAGTCGTACATCACCCGTGGCCGCTGGGCCCGATCCGCCCGATCTGTTTCGCTCACCTGCTTGGCCTGTTCAGTCATCCGATCTGCCAGTGACTGCGCCAGGGTCTTGGCCTGATCCGCTTGCTGCTGACGGTCACCGCTCAACTCGACTGACTGATCTGCTCGGATGACGTCATTGAGACCGCACACGACCGCCTGCAGCCCAAGTCGGCGACCGCCGCCGTCCCGGGTCACCGTTGCCAGGGCGCCCAGCGGCGCATGACTGACATCGGCCATGACGGATTGGAGACGCCGCTCGGCGACCAACTCAATCAAAGCGTCAGCGTCCGAGATGGCCTCTAGGAGCCGCCTGACCGCCGGATCGGTCCGGGGTGAGACTTCGACCACCGTGATCCCCTGACCGGGGCCTGGCACCACCTGACCGGGTGCGAACTCCTGGGCGATCCACTGCTCTTGACTCGGCTCGAACAAGGCCGACCTCGCCACCACGATGCCGTCGAGCTGGCCACTGGCCACCAGTTCCAACCGTGCCTCGATCGGACCACGGATGATCACGATCGTCAGGTCGGGTCTCAGCCCCAACAACTGTGCCCGGCGCACACCGACGGGCACACCGAGGCGGGCTCCTGATGGCAGATCCTCGAACCGCGTCCGCTCGACCGAACACAGCACATCTGCCGGGTCCAACCGTGGCAGGACAGCCCCGATACGGACAATACTGCCCTGAGGGATGTCTTTGGCCAGGTGAACGGCGATGTCACACTGATCATCGTTGAGCCCCTGACGCAATGCCGCCGTCTGCAACGGGCCTCCGGCGAAAGAGGAAGGGTCACCACCGGTCGAGACATGCCCGATAGGCACAATGACATAACCCTGAGTCAGTCCAACCCGGTCCAAGGCGTCAGCCACGAGGCCAGCCTGGTGCAGGGCCATCGCCGAACGACGGATGCCGATGCGCAAAGGAGGATCCAGCTCATATGAGTCAATCACACTTTCAGCCTAGCAAGTCATCCAAAACACGACGCACTCATGCATCGTTCCCTGGGGGAAGTGATGCATGAGCATCGGTTCTGCACCCCCCAGGACCGACTGACTAGTCTTGACCGATCTTGGCGTTCTTGCGCTCCAAACGGGCCCGATGGATCACCGCGTCGACAGCCGCCCCACCACCACCGATACCGGCGAACAGTAGACCGATCGCGGCCATGAGGACGTTGTACTCGCCGGCGAAGCCAACCACCCCATTGGTGAACGGGTTGACTGCGCCCCACACGACGAAGCAGAGCACACTCGCGTTGAGCACGAACAGTAGGACTCCAGCCACGCGCGAGCCCAGCCCCAAGAGCAGGAGAACGGCGACAAGGTACTCGACCACGAACTGAACGATAGCCACAATCTCCGCCTGGGGCAGAATCGACCCGGCCCACAATCCTTTGATGGCCTCAAAGTTCATCCACTCTTGAGTGGCACGAATCCCCAAAACAGCGGCCACGACCAGCCGGAAGATGAACAAGGTGAAGCTCGGCCAGCGTTTGTAAATCGACGGTGGCAAGAACTGCGCCGGCGCGGCCACGACGTCAGCGCCGGGATCGACCTCGCCCAAGGCTCTGGCTCGCGCCGCACGGTGATCGTCAAGCACCGACTCGACAGGCATGATGATTGTTTCATTGGGCGGGTTCACCGGCTGGTCCACCTCCACGGTTCCAGGGATTGGTTCGGGCCTTAGGCTACGATACAGCGAGTCGGGCGCCGCCAGGGGTGACGGCGTCGGCGCCAGGGGCGTGTCGGTCAAATCGATCGTGCCCTCGGGCAGGTCGGGTGCTCCAGAAGCCGAACCTGAACTCGCGGCTGAGATGATGGTGGGCGCGGTGGCTTTGCCCCCACTGCCCTCGGCCAGCCCTGCCGTCTCGGTTGCGGCGGCGTCGACAGGCTTGTCCGTGCCTAACACCCTGGCCGGGGCCATCATGGCGTCACCGCCGGACGACGGGGTCTGAGGGCCAGAGCCGTCCGATGAGTCGGAGGAGCGAAAAAGCGACGAATCCTTCAATGAGAAAGCCTGGCTCTCGGCGCCTTCGTTGTCAGACAGATCGACGACCGGAGCGGCGTCTTGAGTTCGGAGGGTGTCACTCGCGTCCGCGTCCGCAGACAACTCGACGGAGGGCAGGCCAACCTGACGCGCAGCCTCAGCATCGTCAGCATGATCCCGCGATGGGTTCGCGTTCGGGTTCGACAACTCGTCGTTCATGGTGATCCCTTCGTTCGACGGCTCTGCGAGAACATGTGGTGAACCACCGAGCCAACCCCTCAGTTCCACGACCCCAGGGCACCGATGGTCCACGAGCCACTGATCAAGCACCACCGTTCAAGGCGATGCTTGGGCCATGAGGACACATCAGTCGCGCATTTTCCGATAAGTCCATGGTGTCATGCCTGATCAGTTGGCCAACGTCCGACACGCCAAGAAATCAGTGATGCGGCCAGGTTGGTCACCCTGGTGTCGACGCGTCGGCACGGCAGCTTCCTCTCAAGGCCCGTGCCACCAGGAGACAGGCGAGTTCAGGCCAGTGCCACCAGCATGGCCTCGAAAGCCAACTGGGGAGCGACATTAGTCATGAGGGCCTGTCTACATTCGACAATGGCGTCGAGTCGCCGGATGGTCGTCTCGGCCGTCGTGGCGGCGGCCCGCACGCGAATATCATCGCCACAATCGCTGTTCATCAAGTCGGGCGCGGCGCCGGTCTGCACCACCAACACGTCACGGTAATACCCGGTCAACTCCAAGAGCACCGAGTCGAGCCGATCGCGCACGAACCGTTTTGTCCGAAGACTTTGCTGCTCCTCCAAGTCCTTGATCTGGCCCGACGCTCCCCGCGGCGCCGGTCGTCCGCGGGTCATTCCCAATGCCAGTTCCAGCTTGGCTCGCTCCTCGCGGTCAAGTGGAGCAGTGACGGCCGTGGCCTCGTCCTGCGCCGTGGTCACGGCCCATGAGGCCAGCCGCAAGCACTCCCCCAACCCAGTCAACTGCGAGGGGATCGCCAGAATGTCGCTGCGACGGCCGGCCACATCCGGCTTGGTCGCCAAGGCGCGCGCCCGCCCGATATGACCTTGGGACACGGTGGCCGAGAAGCGGGCCAGATCGGGTTCGACACCTTCGGACTCCAGTAACTGAGCCACCGCCGACGCGGACGGGGTCACCAAACCCACCTGACGACAGCGCGACCGAATCGTCACCACAACGTCGTCGACCGTCGGCGCGCACAGCATCCAGACCGTCGCCTCGGCTGGCTCTTCGATAGCCTTCAGCAGCGCGTCCGCGCCACGTTCCGTGATCCGATCGGCATCCTCGACGATCAAGGCCTGCCAGCGACCCAGCGTCGGGCTCATCGCGGAGCGCCGCACCAAGTCGCGGACCTGATCGACCCCAATACTGAGCTGTTCGGTGTTGACCACTGTCACATCCGGGTGAGTGCCCGCCATCGTCGTGGCACAGGACCGGCAGGCTCCACAGCCGCCCTGCGGACACTGCAAGCCCGCCGCGAAGGCGCGTGCCGCGACCGAGCGACCCGAACCAGGCGGACCAGTGAACAGCCAGGCGTGTGTCATGGCGTGTCGGTCGCCCGCCACAGCTCGCCGCAGGGTCGTCACCGCCGCCGACTGACCAACCAATCTGTCCCACACGGTCATCCACCGGCCTCCTTTCAGACGTCTACCAGTGTGTCACACGGCTACGACAAAACCCGATCCCCTCTGGGGAAGCGATGATCGGCCATGGACGAATCTCACCAGCACCAGCACCCATCCGACGACTCAGCGTCAATCATCGATTCCCTGGGCCGGGTCGAGTTCGGCCACAGGCGCCCGCCCCAGTCACACAACGACTCGCCAAGATCGCAGATCACGGTCGAAGCCGCGGGTTCTGGTGCCAGCGACCAGCATGAGACAATAGTGAAGTGAGCCCAAACACCCCCACCGCCCCACCCACTGACAGCGGACTGTTCGATCCACCAGGAGTGGAATGGCATCCTGTCAGCGAGAAATTGATCACTGTGCGCCTGCTCGGTTGGGCCATCTGGGCCGTCATTGTCGTCGGTGGCGGCGTCGCCCTGTGCCTGCTGTGGCGGGGGCCTTGGTCCATCGCCATCACGGCCATCGCGGCTGCGATCCTCGTGTGGCAGGGCTGGCTGATCCCACGTCGAGTTCGAGCCATGGCCTATGCCGTCAAGGACCGGGATCTGTATGAGCGTCATGGCATCATGTTCCGCCACATGGGCATCGTGCCCTATGTGCGCATCCAGTACGTCGACATCAACGTCGGACCGATCGAACGGTCTTTCGGGCTGGCGTCACTGCACGTCAACACCGCCCAACCCTCCTTGACAGTGGCCTTGGCCGGCATTCCCACCGAGGTCGCCGCCCAGCTGCGCGAGGTGCTGACCGACCGCGACCGCCTCACCGCTGGGTCGATGTCGCCACCCGATCCGCAGCCGCCCACCGGTCAGGCATGGCCAGCACCGCCTTCGCCCAGCACGGCGCCTGATCCACCCACCCGCGAACAGGCCAGCGCGGCTGTTGCCTCGACAGCGGTCTTGTCACCAGGACCGGCGGCATGACTTCGCCTGCTGACTCCGCAAGCTCCCCGGCCCGCCCTGATCCGCCACAGGACCAGGCTGACGCGTCGGTGCTGGCGCCGGGTGCAGAGTCCGGCGAACACCCGACGGGGCTGACTGGTGAACCCAGTCCCGCCCAGACGGACGGACCCGGTTGGCACCGCCTCCACCCGCTGACTCCGTGGTTGCGCAACTGGGCCGGGCTGCTGGTCCTAGCCGGGTTCATCATCAACTCCGCCCGCGACCACTTGGGTGACATGATCGAGTTCGGTCGCACCACCGGCTTGTGGTGGCTCGTCTCCGGTGCGGTCATCATCCTGGCCGCGATGGCGACCTACAACGTGCTGTGGTGGCGGCGGGCCCGTTTTCGCATCGGCACGGAGTCGGTCGAGCTGATCCGAGGCATCCTGTCTCGCCAGCACCGCAGCCTGCGCCTGGACCAGTTGGAAGCGATCGACGTCGTCCACCCGCTGGTGCCCCGCCTGTTCGGCCTGGCCGAACTCAAGCTGGAGGCCGCTGGCGGTTATGACTCGCAACTGTCCCTGGCCTACCTCACCAGCGCGCAGGCCGAACAAGTGCGCGCCGACATCTTCGCCCATCGTGCCAGCGCGCTCACCCCAGCCGACCACCAGCGCGTCGTCGACACCGGAAAGCAGGCCATCGCCGAGGTCATGAACCTGGTGGCTCCAGCCTCGACACGAGCGAGTGGAGCCCCGGGCGGACTGTCACCGAGCAGCCCAGTGGTGCCGCTCGACGCGACGTCATGGCAGGCGACCACGACCTTCCCGATGCCCAACGCGGCTGACGACCCGTCCCCCGATCCCACCGTGCTCAGCGACGCGCTCACCCCCTTCGACGCGTCCGGTTCCCTCGGCGCATCCAGTTCCCCAATCGCGCCAGGCTCCACCCTCCTCGACCCGACTCTGGCGCGCGACCGGCTCTTCCGAGTGCCCACGAACTGGACCGTCTGGTCCTACCTGCGCACCTGGGACCCCTGGATCGCATTGGCGGCGACCATCGCCGTGACCGCCATCACCATCGCCACCCAACACCTGACCACCATCTTCGCCTATCTGCCCATCCTGGCCGGATTCGGGCGCGGATTATGGAATCATCTGGTCGCGGAGATGGGATTCAGCGGCTTCGCCACCGCCGAAGGAATCCGGTTGACCCATGGCCTGACCACCCAAGTCAGTCAAACCATCCCAGCCAACCGCGTCCAGGCCGTCATGCTGCGTCAACGCCGTTGGTGGCGTCACCCCGATTGGTGGCGAGTCACCTGCAATGTCGCCGGCTACGGGATGGACAATCAGAAACTGACCCGCACCCTGCTCATCCCTGTGGCCGATCCGCCCACCGCGACCATTGCCATCGGCCAAGTCGCGCCCTGGGCTGTGACACCCGTCTCCTGGGCCCTGGTCGATCAAGCCATGCACACCGCGGGGCACGACGCCGACGATCCTTTCACGACCACCCCGCGGCGGGCACGATTGTTCGACCCGTTCACGTGGAGACGCCAGGGATACGTTCTCACCGACCATGCCCTGATCATCCGAGGCGGCTGGTTCACCCGCTGGGTGGTCATCATCGCCTACGACCGCATCCAAGGGCTCAGCGCCGAGGTCGGCCCCTGGCAGACCCGTCACCGCCTGGCCTCCGTCGCGGTCTACTCCACTATGGGCCCGATCGCACCCAATGTGTCCCATCTTGACCAGAATGACGCGACCGACCTGATCGCCGCCTTGACCCCGCTGATCGACTCACCGACCAACACCCATGCTCATGCCCATGCCTGATCCAGGTCGGCGCCACGACGGGGCATGATCCGGCGCAGCCAGACCTCGCAGCGCGACCATGGCGGCCAGTGATCTGTGTCACTGCGACCAGTGTCATGCGACACCTTGTCCATCCTCAAAGCCGGGCGCCCAAGCGGGGATTCACCCCACACGACAAACACTTGTATAAGCAGGTGGATAGTATCAAAACTAACTGTCAGACTGGGTATGCGGCGCCGCTCCCATCAATCAACTGACAGGAGAAAACATGACAACCACTCTCATCGTGCGACCCATCGGTGAGGTGCGCAAGGTCGCAGAAACCACCACCATCGCCATCGACCCCGGACTCGCCCCAGCTCTGCGGGGACTGGATGGCTTCAGCCATCTCATGGTCATCTGGTGGTTCTCGCACTGCGACAATGCGCACGACCGAGCAGTCCTCAGCGAGAACAGCCCCTACCGGGGCGCGCCCGACACACTTGGGACCTTCGCGACACGATCGCCGATGCGTCCCAACCCCATCGCCGTGACTTGCGCCGAAGTGATCGGAATCGATCATGACAGCGCGACCATCACCGTGACCTGGCTCGACGCCGACGAGGGCAGCCCCGTGCTCGACATCAAGCCCTACACGCCGAGCGCGGACCGGGTCGAGACCCCCCACACTCCGCAGTGGTGCGCCCATTGGCCTGGCAGCTTCGAGCAATCCGGTGACTTCGACTGGGCGAACCAGTTCACTTTCGACAGCTAAGAGCTCGCGCCACTAGGGAACCGATGACTAATGCTGTGTCGTCAGATGGGCGCTGGGGTGGGCGATCATCGTTTCCCCAGGTGCTTCGGATCAGGGTGCTGGGTGCTCGGATGGTTCGCCCTTCGGGCGCCCAGCACCAGTGTCCGCCTCCACCTCGACATCAATCGGCTAGTATTCCTGCCATGACCGCCCCATCACATCGGCGCTGGCACCACGACACGCGGTGGCGCTTGGTCGTGGCCGTGGTCTGTGGCGTCGGTGTGGCCACCGCTGTGGGGTTTCTCTTCGACTCCGCCTACTCGCCCCTGCTGGGATGGACGACCACCGCACTGCTCTACTGCCTCATCACCTGGGCGTCCGTGGGCCGGATGACCGCCAGCCAAACAGTGACACATGCCACCCGTGAAGCGCCCGGAGCCTGGAGCATTCACATCTTGCTGGTCTGCGCCGCCCTCGCCTCCCTGGCGGGCATCGTCATCTTGATCAGCAGTCGTCCGCCGGGGTCGAGGCTGACAGCAGCAGCCATCGCCCTGGTCGTCATCATGGCGTCGTGGGTCACTGTCCACACCCTGCATGCCCTGCGTTACGCCCGCGAATACTACGGCCACGGCGGTGGCATCGATTTCCATGGCTCGACTCAGCCGACCTACCTCGACTTCGCCTATCTGGCCTTCACCATCGGCATGAGTTTCGCCGTCTCCGACCCGGACCTCACCACTGCGGCCATGCGTCGCATCGCCTTGGGTCATTCACTGTTGGCCTACCTCTTCGGCACCGTCTTCGTTGCCGCCTTGGTCAACATTCTGGCCAGTCTGGCCGCCTGAAAGGTCCGCTCCTGGGGTGTCGCCCGCGTCGTCCACCTTAGCCGAACCGTCCGGGTGGACCGTCTCCTGAGCGTCAGTTGTGTCGGCGGCGCCATCCTGGCCACCGGCCTCTTGGGCCTCACCCTCGCCGTCTGGATCATCCTGCCCATCCGGATCGTGAGCGCTCACCGCGTCGGCTCCAGCACGATCATCGACAGGCTCCTCGATAGTGACGATCATGGCGTCGAGATCGACCTTGACTCCACCTGGGCCAGGCCCCGGCGCGGGCGTCTCCATGACCTTGCTTTTCTGGAGGTCCTTGAACTCGTTCCA
>JAITVA010000044.1 GCA_031286045.1 Propionibacteriaceae bacterium
ACAGCTGTGCAAAGAGTGAGTCTTCAAGCGGTCATAGTCATACTTTGGCCTAGTTATGTCACCGAAAACACTGGAAACGCCGACACAACTAGGCCAAAGTATGCATCTGGGGGTACGGAAGGGCATTCTTTGCCTAGTTGCCGCCAGTTGCCATGGCGGGTGGCGCTGCCCCTGGCCTGTCTGCCCACCGCCGCAGATCTACCCCCACCGGTGACACAATCTCATGCCACCGCACCCCCTAGGAGCTCCCTCTGATGGTCCCCAAAAAACCCATGGCCGACCCCTTGAATGGTTCGGAAGGCCGTGGATACTTGGAATTAGAAAACGGCTTCTCATAAGGTAATTTACATTGGAAAATGATGAGGAGCCAACGGGGATTTGGTGGTGGACACTGGGGTGTCGGCTCTCGGGCGACCGGGTGTCGACGCTTCACGGGAACGAAGGAGTACGAGGTGTTGTGTGAGGCTGGCACGAGGCGGACTCGGCCAGGGCAGACGGCGATCAGATCGTCAGCGTCGGCGGTCATGGGACTGCCGGACTGGGCGGTGATTGGACCGTCGGGGTCGGCGGTGAACAGCACGTCGGACCGGATGGCGCCCGCCGGCGCCAGCCTCATGCAAGACCGATTGCGCCGTAGCGATCGGGTGGTTCAACACTGTTTCCTCATCACTACTGAAAGGAAATAGCGTGTTTGTGCGCAAAATGGGGCGTGTGATTGCTCGCGCCCTGATTGGCGTCGTCGGCGTGTGTCTGGTCTTGCCAGGCATGTCGTCGGTGGCGCAGGCAACCAATGCCGGTGAGGCGGAAGCACCCGCTGCGGCCATCCAGCAGGCCAGTTCGGGTCTGCGGAACGTGATGTACTACGGTGACTGGTCCATTTGGGGAGGTCAGGGTAACTTTTTCCCCAAGGACATCCCGGCTGACCAGCTGACTCACCTCAACTTCGCCTTCCTGCCCTTCGATGCGAACGGCACCTTGTGGTTCACCGATCCGGACTCTGCCCTCTCGGTGGACACCGGTTCGGGCTACGGCGGTCCGACCGCTGGTGTGTTGGCGGCGTTCCAGGAGCTGCGGGCCGAGAATCCGAATCTGAAGATCGGCACCTCGGTGGGTGGTTGGTCCAAGTCGGCCAACTTCGCGCGGGTCGCGGCCGATCCGGCCAAGCGGGCCCATCTGATCGACCAACTGATCAAATTCACGCGGTACACCAACTTCGATTTCCTTGACATCGACTGGGAGTACCCCAACTTCGTGCGCCAACCCGACTTGGTCGACAACAAGCGCGACGAGGGCACCCCGTACTCGACACCCGAGGACACCCGCAACTTCGTCATCTTCATGGGCGAACTGCGGGCGGCCCTCAACAAAGCAGGGGTTGACGACGGGAAATACTACGAACTGAGTGCTGCCCTGCCGGCTCCGAAGAAGAAGGTCGACGCTGGCATCGACGTCGCGGGACTGTTCCAGTACCTCGATTTCGCCAACCTCATGACCTATGACATGCGCGGCGCCTTCGACTCGACTTCGGGTCATCAGACCGGGCTGTACCCCAACCAGTACGAGACCGAGCGTGACAACACCTTGTCGATTGACGAGTCGGTCAAGTACTACCTCAGCAAGGGCGCACAAGCCAACAAGCTGGTGGTCGGCGTGGCCATGTACTCACGTGGCTGGGAGAAGGTCTCCGCCGGACCGGATCCTCGCAATCCGGGCCTGTTCGGTCAAGCCGCCCAGGTCACTCGCGACGCTGACGGCACCCCGTCCTACGGCGCTCGCAACGATCTCCCGCTCGACAACGGCGATCAGGGACGCATGATGGGTTTGTTCACGCAGCGCAACTTCGCTCTGATGAAGCAGTACTACCCGAACATCCGCGAGTACTGGGATGATGAGGCCAAAGCGCCTTACTCCTGGGATCCGAGCGGCGGGGCCTTCTTCACCTATGACAACGAGCGTTCTGTTGGCGAGAAAGGCGCCTATGTTCGTAGCCACGGACTGGGTGGTTTGATCGGCTGGATGGCCGGCCAGGACCGTCCCTCCAACTCGACCAAGCGCGACACCATGACCAAGGCCATGAAGCAGTCGCTGTTTGGTTCGGCTGCTTTGCCTGCTCACACTGCGGTTTTCACCAAGCTCAACGTGTCGGTGAAGGTCACTCAGACCTACAACAGTACTTCATGGGTTGCGGAGAAGGACCGCTGGGGTTGGGACATCACCATCACCAACAATGAGCGTGTCACCGAGAGTGGTGTGGTCGGCGCGGTCCAGAAGAACCAGGCCACCATTAAGCTGCCCTTGTTCTACATCAAGGGGGATTACCAGCGTGCGAGCTGGGGCCCCGGTGGCGTCTACGCCAAGGATGGGTACACCGTGTGGGATCTGTCGTCGGCCTACTCCGGCGCCAACATGATCGCGCCGGGCGCCTCCATGACCGTCTCGCTGAAGGGTCCGGACGCCATGAACGGGGCCATCACGGACATGTACATGGTGCAGAAGCTCAAGCCGTCTGGGCCTGAAATGGGTCGTCAGACCCTCATCAGCGGGCCGGACGCGCCGACGCCGACACCGAGCCCCACGGTGACGCCTACGCCTACCCCGACGCCTACCCCGACGCCTACTCCGACGGTCACCCCGACGCCGACGCCCACTCCGACGTCCACGCCTACCCAGGACACCCTGCCCCCCACATTGATGGGGCAATGGGAGCGCACCATCGAGGTCGGCGACTCGTTCGACCCGCTCGCCGGAGTGGCCGCACGTGACAAGGTCGATGGTGATATCACATCGAAGATCACTGTCACGGGCACAGTCGACACGTCGAAGGCTGGGGTGTACACATTGGTGTACTCGGTGACGAACTCGGCGGGAAAGACGGCCACCGCGACTGCCACAATCACTGTGAAGGCAAAGCCCGTTCCGACGCCGACGCCTACGCCTACGCCTACGCCTACGCCTACGCCGACTCCGACGGTCACGCCGACGCCGACGCCTACGCCGACTCCGACTCCCACGGTCACGCCGACTCCGACACCTACGCCGACGCCTACGCCGACCCCGACGGTCACGCCGACTCCCACCCCGAGTCCGACGGTCACTCCGACGCCGAGCCCCACGGCCACGCCGACCCTCCCGCCGGATGACCAGTGGCAGCCAGCCAAGGTGTACGTCAAGGGCGATACCGTGACCTACGACGGGAAAAAGTACCGTGCGAAGTGGTGGACCCAGTACAACGTCCCGGATCGTTCCGCGGTCTGGGAGCAGGTCGTGGTTCCCAACTCGGATGGCAGTGTCGACTACCTTCCTGGCAAGTCTTATGTCGGTGGTACCATTGTGAAATACAACGGTCACACCTACAAAGCCAAGTGGTGGACGACCGCAGTCCCCGGCAGTGACTCCTCCTGGATGACACTGAGCTGAGGTCAGACAGTCGTGTGGGTGGTCAGGCGCGAGTCTGGCCACCTGCGCGGCTTTGGGGGAAACGCACCTACAGCCCGGCCTTCTTGGGAGTCGATCCCTGGCCCCCGCGCGGCTTTGAGGAGAAAGGGAACTGGCTGAGTGAGGGGTCTTTACCATCCCCAACTATGGTAAGAAGAGTAGTCAATCGCGTATGTGGGATGGGAAAGCTCCTCAAAGTGGCCTCGTTCGAGGATGTTTTCCATCCCAGATGCTGTCTGGCAGCCGAAAATGCCCGAGTTGGGGATGGGAAACATCCACCATCCATCCGAGCCTCCCGAGCAGCCTCCGCCTGGGGCGTCGTCGGGCCGCGCGTCCTCGTCATCCCGACGACAGCACAGCGCCAATCATCAATTCGATAGCTGAGCGTGGCACAAAATGGCCTTTTGTCCACCATCGCCCAACCTCCGCAGGGGGTTCGTCGGTGACACAAGTCAGGCGAGCTCGTGGGTGTGACGGGTGACGCGGTAGGTTTCGCCCGCCTCGACATCGACGCGTGGACTCGTGGGGCTCCGCCGGAGTTGGCCCAGGCTGACTGCTTTCATGCGGCAGTTATCCGAGTATTTTCTACCCGTGCTCACAAAGAACTGACCAGGGCCTCACGGGAGATCCGGGTGGCACCGACGATGGCCGCGATCACGGCCAGGATGACGGAGAGGCCGACTCCGATGATGCTGACGACAAGGATGCTGAGTCCGCTGGAGAGGCCTGCCATGCTCACGGTTCCCAGGATGAGGCTGGGTAGGAGGGCGATGATGATCAGCACTGCGCCTTGACCGTGGACGAGACCGTTGGAGACTTGGGCCAGTCGGGGTTTCCACAGCCCGACTCCGATGGCGAGGACTGACCCGCTCAGGGCCAGCAAGAGGGGTACGACAAGGTTGAAGGCTACGAATCCTGCCGTCATGGTCAGGGAGTGGCCTGTCACGAGGATCAGGACCGACAGTGTCACAGCCACGATGAGGATGCCTATCAGCCAGATGACTCCGATGACGAGGAAGATGACGCGGGTGAGCGCCTGGAGGATGGCGGCGGGCGTGATTCGGCTCAGCCACAGTTCGGGACTGCCGGCGTTCAGTTCTGAGGCCATGATGCCGCTGACCGCCATGGCGCCACCCAGGCCGACAGTGAACGTGATCGACAGTGGCGCGGATATGAGGGCCATCATGATCGCCATGGAGCTGGAACTGGCGCCCATCCCCGCCGCGCTCATGGGGTCGCCGTGGAAGCCCGGCCCGGTCGGTGTCCCGTCGCCCCCGCCCATGAGGAAGAACGGAATGGTTGTGGTGATTTCTGTGATGAGCCCCACTGCGATGGGCAGGATGAAGACGGTGGCCATACCTTCCTTGGTCAGTCGCCACAGAAGCGCGCGTGCCAGGGTGGTGGCTGTGCTTCGAGGTCGTACCGGGAGGGCATGGGCGGGTCGGGTCGCGGACTGACGGGCGGGGGGCCTGGTCGAGACGGGTGAGGGGGGTGAGGCGGGTGGACCGGGTGAGGCGGGTGGACCGGGTGAGGCGGGGGTACCGGCCGAGGAGGGAGAGGTGGTTGGGACGGGGGTACCGGCCGAGGCGGGGCGGGTCGTGGACTGACCGGCCGAGGAGGGAGAGGTGGTTGGGACGGGGGTACCGGCCGAGGAGGGAGAGGTGGTCGGGTTGGGAGTGCCGACCGAGGCGGCGAAGGTGGCCGAGGGGGTGGGGGAGTTGGCGGTGGTCATGATGACTCCTTGGGTGATGGCTGCCCGACAGCCTCGGCGAGAGGCGGTGTCGCATCAGGGGCCCGTCCTGGTTGAGGCGGTTGGTCGCCGTCCTGTCTGCTTTCGAGGGACCGGTAGAGGCGCGTAAGGTCGTCGACGACTGCGCTGGAGCCGTACACTGTGACACCTCGCCTTGTCAGGTTTCCATTGACCTGGGCGGCCTGTTCCTCATCGGCGACCAGGAACTCAGCGGTGTTGTCGGTCTCGTTCCCACCGACCAGGGTCAAACCCATGTCGCGCAAGGCCTGTCGTACCCCGTCGCCGCCGCGAACACGCCACCTGATCGGTTCGCCACCGGATGATTCGCGCAGCAACTGGTCGACGCTGCCTTGACCGATGACCCGCCCCTTCTGAAGGACGAGGACTTGACCCTCCATGCGGTTGAGTTCGGCCAATTCATGAGTTGACACGACGACGCATCGTCCCTGGTCACCGAGGCTTTGGAAGAGGGTGAGCAGGGTGTCGACGGCGGAGGGGTCGACGCCGGACAGGGGCTCGTCCAGCAGGAGGATGTCGGAATCGGACAGGAGGGCGCGTGCCACGGCCAGACGTTGTACCAAGCCACGGCTCAGTTCGCGGACTCGCTGATGGGCCCGATCGGTCAGATCGACCTGCTCCAGCACCTCCTCGACGCGACCGGTCCCATCCGTGCCGAAAAAGATCGACCAGTAATGCAGATTGTCTTGCAGGGTCATCTTCGGTGAGAAAGCGGCCCGGTGCATGGAGTAGCCAACCGTATGCCCGGCTGCCAGTTCCACCCTGCCGCGCGACGGCACAAGGATACCTGCCACTGCTCGAAACAGGGTCGTCTTTCCTGAGCCGTTGGGCCCAATCAGGATGTGAAAGCCTGAATGAAGTCGAAAAGACACATCATGGAGTATGGTTGTCTTGCCGTAGCCGCAATCGACATTGTGAAGCTCCATCATGGCCGGATGGTTGGTGGTCGGTGTGGCTGGCTGGCTGGTGGTCGCCGGGGTCATCCCTGGTCTCATCATCCTGTCGGCGCTTGTCGTCGCAGTCATGCCTGCCGCAGTCGTATCGGGGCTTGGCTCAGTGGCCGCTGCCGTCGGGCCTGCCGCGGCGGGTGCGTCCGCCCCCGTCGCCGAGGGTACCTCCCCTGTCGGCCGCGCGCCATCATGTCTTGTCATCGCGGGCCACCCATCACGCGCCCCCGAAGAACTTGGTCAGGAGTGTCACCGCCGCCACCACAACCACAATGATCGCGATAGTGATGAGCCAACCTTGCCAGGTGCGGGGCCCCCACTTGTTGGACCCCCCGATGCCGCCACCCCGGCCGAACCAGGGTTCCTTGTCTTGATGGGTGGGCATGTTGGTGCCGCCGGGATTGATGTCGCGTTGGTCTTCGTGCATGAGATCCTCCTTCTTTGGCTGGCGGGTGTCTGATCAGGCACAGTCCATGACACTTTGACATTAAAACCACAACAAGCGGATTGCAGTCATGTCAAAGAAAGATCAGTATGTGGCACGGTGAGGTTCACCCGAGCGGGCCTGACGAATGAGCAAGTAATCTGCCTACCCCTCGGTCAATCGGGAAGGAACTACGTAGGTTTGAGGGGCGTCCTCGTCACGCGTGACCCACACGCGCATGACGATCCAGTCCGACATGCCGGAGGCGCCTGGCTGTCGAGTGCCCGTGATCGACGTGTCAGTCGAGCGGTCGACGACCCAGGCGCCCCACGACGTCCCACGCCTTTGAGACCCAGCCCCGCGCACTCCCTATCCTCATAGAGTGGGAATTCACTGGTAGAGTAATCCCATGGAAGCGACCATTGACTCAACGGGACGAATACTCCTTCCCAAAGCTCTCAGGGATGCCTTGGGCCTGGCGCTCGGCTCAAAAGTGGATATTTCCGCATACGGTGATGGCGTGCGAATCACTCCCGGTGGCCGCGCGGCCCGCTTGGGTCGAGACACGGACGGGCGGTTGGTGGCGCTCAGTGAAACCCCCGTTTCTGATGAGCAGGTATTTGCCCTGATCGAAGCTGGTCGCCGCTGATGGCCGAAACTCGGTGGGCGCTCGACACCAGCGTCGCGGTCCCGCTGCTGATCGCCTCCCATGAAGCGCACCCGCTGGTGTCACGGTGGGCGTCTGGGAAGACATTGTGCGTGTGTGGGCATGCTCTCGCTGAGACCTACTCGGTGCTCACCCGCCTGCCTGGTGACGCGCGACTGAGTTCGGCTGATGCGGTGACATTGATGGATGCCAACTTCGTCGACAACGTCACGCTCTCGACTGCGACGGCCAAGGATGTTCATCGTGAACTCGCTCGATACGGGATTGTCGGAGGCGCGGTGTACGACGGTTTGGTCGCCTTGGCCGCCCGTGACCACCGTCTCACCCTTGTGACGCGCGACGCGCGCGCCCGCTCAACCTATGAAGCAGTCGGCGCTCACGTGGAACTGCTTGTCAGCTCATCATTCTGACCGAGCCGTCAACCGACCGACTGGCGAGCCAAGTAGTTTTCGACGTCCCGCGCGGCGTAAAGCGGAAGATGCTCGTTGACATGCCGCTCCATGTGTCCACCTCACGACCGGTAACAGGGTCCAGCTTTGTCGCTTCCCATGGGTTTTGCGGGTAGCTCGCTGCGTTTCTCATAGGAGAAATGCGACCAGAGTGACCGTTTTCCATAGATATCTTATCCGTCCATCTGGCAGCTAGATGAGTTATTCCAAGGGGTGGTCGGTGTGGGAGCGTGGGAGTGGGGTGAGGGTGTCGCAGAATCAGTATTGCTAAACCCGTTTGAACCTGGAGGTTCGTGATGGATACTGATTTG
>JAITVA010000045.1 GCA_031286045.1 Propionibacteriaceae bacterium
GTCGGTGTAATTGAGGTCCCCACCCTGGGTTTGGTAGATTTCCCAGTTGCTCGCCAGGATGTCGATGTCGTACTTGCTCGACATGGCCTGGATCAGGACTGCGGCCTGCTCGGGTGTGACATTGTTGTATAGGGTGGCGCCGACCCATCCAGCGGTGCCGGGGTCAGCGGCGGCCTCAACCAAATCTTGCCACTGCTGGTCGGTAAGTTTCCCTTTCTTCGCGGCATCGATGATGTCGGTCATGTCCTTCACAATGGCTTCATCGATGACGACGCATGTTCCTGGGGGTAGGGCCGCGCCGAACGCGAATTGGCTGGATGCGACGGATGTGGCGAGGTCGAGTCGGCTTTGGAGGGGTTGGCGTTGGCTTTGGAGCCAGGTGACGGTCTCCTCGATCACCATGGTGGAGGCGTCACTCGCGAAGGAGTACTCGGCCACCTCGCGGGCCTTCGACACCGCACCCCTCATCGCAATGCTCAGGTCCATGAGTTGGGTGCATGTTGTGCTGATGTTGTTGATCAGTGTTTGGAGCTCGTCGATGTTGATCATGACTTGGCCCATATGTTTATCCCCCTGATTGTTTGTGCGTTTGTGATGGGCGGCGAGAGGGAGCTACGGACCAGGGACCCAGACGGTGCGCTCGATTGTGGGGTGGGCCCACTCCACCCGATAAGCGTCGAGCAGACTGTCCAGGGTCGCGTCGTAACTGCTGACCAGACGGTTGGCGTAGTCGCTCAAGCTGGTGGCGAAGGCCATACGCTCCGGTGTCTCACCTTGCCACGCCGCGTCAAGGTGCTCGGTGATGGGTCGCAAAACGCCTGTGGCGCGATATCTGCCATGTTCGAAGGCGCGGGCAAGTGCCCCCACGTCGTCGATCGCCGGGTTTGGGACCCTCTGCACCACAGGATGACCCATGATTTCCCCCTCATGTCTGTCAGTAGTCACAATTGTTTGGGACCATACGCTCACGCCAGGAGGCTGTCAAGTAGTCCACATGCGACTGGGCTTCACCGTGACTTGACAGGACCGAGTCGCGATCATAATGTGAATCACGCGGTAATAATAATGTCTTCGTTATTATTGCACCACTACTACAGAAATCCTTGAGAAGGAGCGGGAAATGGCATCAGTGGGTGGAGATCTTCAAACCCTGTCAGACTTGTTCAAGAAGTTCACCGACGCGGCGTCGCAGACTGAGGCGCTGCGCAACAGCGTCGACTCGGCCATGAACTCGGCCGTGTGGACCGGTCCGAACGCGGATAACTTCCGTACGTCCTGGTCTGAGTTCAAGGCCACGCTGACCAAGATTCAGCAGGCTCTGACCGACGGAAGTGTTGACGTCAAGAACCAGCACAACAACATTGCTGCCGCGACAGGCGCTGCCGAGCGTATCTGACGCGCGACACCACGCACTTGTGGGGGCGGGCCCTAAGCGGGTCTGCCCCCACAGGTCGCAATGGCACACTGTCGCCTAGCCACTGCCGTGAGTGTCGAGGGTGTTCGACACAAGCGCACCGGTGACCTGGCGGCTCTGGTTCTCCGTTCTTTGGTGGGGTGGGTTTTTGATGGTTGGACCTGAGTGGCGTGCGCTGGGGAGTCGCTACCAACTGGTCGAGCGGATCGGTCACGGCGGCATGGGTGAAGTGTGGCGAGCGTGGGATCAGCAAAGCGAGCGCATGGTCGCAGCGAAACTCTTGCACCGCCACTTCGTGTCTGATCCTGGTGTCGTCGCGCGTTTCGTTCAGGAGCGTTCGCTGCTCATGATGCTGCGTCATCCCAACATCGTCACCGTCCTGGACATGGTCGTCGAAGGAGACGATGTCGCCATCGTCATGGAACTCATCGAAGCAGGGTCCTTGCGCGGCTACCTGGACCTTCACCGCACTGCGCCAGCTGGGATCGCCGTCAGTGTGACCATGGGCATCTTGAAGGCGGTCGTTTTCGCCCATGAGCACGGCGTCCTCCATCGCGACATCAAGCCCGACAATGTGCTACTGGCCAGCGACGTGGTCCCCAGTGAAGCGTCCGCCCGACTCAGTGATTTCGGTATCGCTCGGATAGCTCAAGAAAGCATCGTCCAAGCGACTGGGCTGCTGGGCACTCCAGCCTACATGCCACCAGAAATGTTCGAGTCCGGACAATTCAGCCAGGCTTCGGATATCTACGCGGTGGGTACGGTGCTGTATGCCCTCTTGGCTGGGCGCACTCCCTTCGAGGGTGGCGGCAGCGCGATGGCGGTGGGCATGCGTCACGTTTATGCTGCCATCCCGCCGATACCGATCCCTGCCGACCTGTGGCGACTGTTGGAGATGATGCTGGCCAAAGATCCCCGGACGCGCTTGAATGCGGCGTCGGTGCTCAGTATGCTCCAGGCGCTGCCGGATGACGTTCTCGCCAGTCCCGCTCTACCCCTTCAAGGGGCGCCGGACTCGTGGGGCGACTTTCGCTCGCGAAGCAGTCTCGGGCACGATCTCCACGTGCGAGCCGTGTCTGGCGACGTCGGTCAAACTTTCATGCCAAACGCTGATGGGAAGGCCCTCACGCCGACACCAGTCAGTGGCGTCGTCCAGCCACTTGTGGCGCAGCCCACGATCGACTCGACCGGGCAAACCTTTCTCGTCGGCGAGCACGAGCGGGCGACCGATCCAGTGCTGGCGTCGCAGGTTCCCGCATTGGCCCAGCGGCGGCGACCCCGGTGGTTGGCGCCCGCCATCATCCTCGCAGTGCTCGTGGTTGGTGCTGTCATCGGGTTCTTCGTGGTTCGCTGGGCGCAGACGCCACCGCAGACCCCGCCGATCTCATACACGGCAGGCCATGTCGTGGGCACTCAGTTGCCCTCGGGGTTGCGGATCGACCTTGACGCGGTTGGGGGTTCCGAACCCAACACAGTCGCTTTGACGGTCGGACTGAACGCCGACCCGGAGTCGGGTTTGACTGGCGCGGTGCTGGTGGCGCTCCCGGCTCAGGACGGGCAGTGTCCCACGTTCACCACCGATTCTTGGGCGCAGCCCGTGGTCAAAGTCACTCAGTCCACCGATGGCGTGACAGCCGACTGCGGTTACCGCACGATGATCGCGGTGGATCCTGGTCAGACCGCCGACATTGAGTTCATTGTGTCGGCGGTCACGGTGGCCGATCTTCAAGCTTGGGTTGACGATGTCAGGGCCGTGACCCAGGCCGCTCTCGATTCCGTCACTGGTCAGAGCTTCGCTCTCCAGCGTGTTCAGGGCATTCAGCTTCGAGTCGACAGTGTTGTGGTCGAGTCGGGCACCGCGAACGTGGTGTATTCCGTCGAACCAATCTGGCCGGTCGCGGCTGGGGGGGCCGATGATCCAGCCCAGGCTAGAGAGGGCTCGATTGATTCGACCCCTCTGCTGACCGACGCCACGCTAGATTTCCAAGAGACCGACCTCTTGCTGGAGTTGACTGGCGGCCGAGGGGTCGAAGCGGTGACGCTGACGGGTTGCGACGCAGTCCAGGTGATCGGGCATCGTATGGTGGCCCGGTTCGCCTCGGACAATTGTTCTGTCGGTATTCGCGTTGGGGCAACCTTGACGGCGACTACCAGTTTTTCTATTCGTATGTTGCCGAGCTAGGGGGATGTCGTGCATGTCAATGTCACGGTCGAATCGAGCGGTGTCGCCTCTGATGTCATCGTCGAGGCTGACGAGTCAGCCGCCGCCTCGGCCCTCGCCGACGCCTTGGCGCCTGTCTTAGGCGCACCGTGTTCGTCATTGGCGGTCGTCCCCAAGCCAGGTGTGGCTGTGCCATCGGCTGATGGAACCGTCGCCTCCTTGGGGCTACGCCATGGAATGCGTCTTGGTGTCAACGGTGTCACTCCCAGCCTGCCTACGATCCCCAAGGAAGGGTTGCAGCTTCATGTTGTCGGCGGGCCGAACTCGGGCATGGTGTTCTCCCTGCCCTTGGGTGTTCACGACATCGGCCGCAGCACAACTGTCTCTTGGCCTGAGGATCGGCTCTTGTCTCGTCGTCATGCCAGCGTGACGGTGACGGAGCAGGCTGTCACCCTGACCGATCTGGGCTCAAGCAATGGGACATTCCTTGATGGTCGTCGCCTCGACGCCGACGAGACCGCGACGATCGAACCTGGCGCGACGATCAGCGTGGGTGAGGCGCTCCTGGAGGTGCGACCAGCTCGTGACGCCAGCGCGGCTGTGGAGTTCGGCCAGCCAGGGTGGCTGAACTTTTTGCGGCCCCCGCGGATCAGGGCTGACCAGACCCTGCCTCAGGTGGAGGTGCCACGCGCGCCTGACGAGCCGAGCAAGCGCCGCTTTCCAGTCTTGGCGATGCTGGCGCCCCTGATCATGGGGGTGGTCATGGTCATCGTCATGAAGAACGTCATGTACGCCTTGTTCATGCTGCTCAGTCCGATCATGCTGATCTTCAACTTCATCTCTGACAAGCAGGGCGGTCGCGCCGATCACAAGAAGAAGGTGGCGGATTACCACGAGGGCTTGGCCAAGGCTCAACAGGTCTTGACGGATGGCGTCAAGCAAGAGAAGGCCCAGCTTCGAACCGACTGGCCCGATGCGGCCGACACCTTGTTGACCTGTCTGCTCCCAGGGCCTCGCCTGTGGGAGCGACGCCGTGGTGATCCTGACTCACTGGCCATTCGATTGGGCACAGCGGACATTGATTCCACCATCAAGGTCACGGGTGCCACCGAGGGGGCGGACCACAAACTTGCCAGTGTGCCGGTGGGGGTGACTCTGTTCTCGCATCCCATCGTCGGCCTGGCCGGGCCCAGTCGTCTGGCCGACGGCGCCTTGCGCTGGGCCATCACCCAACTGGCCGCCTACCACCCGACCCGTGACATGACCTGTTCATTTGTGGGCCTGGGCGCCGGCCTCGACTGGGACTGGTTGCAGTGGTTGCCACACATGCGGCCGGAGCCCGGTGAAGATGGCCCGATCGCGTATGTGTTCACCACAGACAAGTCGATCGGCGATCATCTGACGGCCTTGGCTGCCATGGTCGACTCCCGGCAGGAGGTGCTCCGTCATCGCAGCGGCGGTCGAGGGATCGCGTTCACTTCTCATGTATTGTTTGTGCGCGAGTATCACGAGATTCGGTACGTGGCCGGACTTGGCACGGTCTTGTCTGACGGTCCACAGGTGGGGGTGTTCGTCATCTGCACCGACGCTCAAGAACGTACCCTGCCTGAGGAGTGCGCTGCGACCCTGGTCTTCGACGACGATGGATCGGCCTACGCACGACTCCAGCGTCGTGGTGATTCGGTTGTTTCCCATGTCTTGGGCGAGGGCGTGTCGTCGCAGTGGTGCGATCGGGCGGCCCGCGAG
This sequence comes from Propionibacteriaceae bacterium, assembly GCA_031286045.1. GTDB lineage: Bacteria > Actinomycetota > Actinomycetes > Propionibacteriales > Propionibacteriaceae > WQYJ01. Next base: position 5,322 of record JAITVA010000045.1, read on the forward strand.
TTGTCGCCGCTCATTGACACCGGCGCGGACGGTCAGGACGCGACTCTTCCCGCCAGCTCACGTCTGCTGGAGGTGATCGGGCTGGATCCACCCAATCCTGACGCCATCGGGCGCATCTGGGCCGCAGGCGGGCGGACGACGAAAGCCATGATCGGCGAAGCCATCGACGGTCCTTTCACCATCGACATCAGCAAAGATGGGCCGCATGGGCTGGTGGCTGGCACCACAGGTTCTGGTAAATCAGAGTTGCTTCAAACGGTGGTGGCATCGTTGGCGGTCGGCAATCGTCCTGATGAGATGAATTTCGTTCTGATCGACTACAAGGGCGGCGCCGCCTTCAAGGATTGTGCCCACTTGCCTCACACTGTCGGCATGGTCTCCGACCTCGACGGGCATCTCACCAACCGTGCTTTGGAGTCTCTCTCGGCTGAGTTGCATCGTCGCGAGCACCAGTTGGCCAGGGCCGGAGCGAAGGATATCGAGGACTACCTCGAGTCGAAGACTGACACCGATGAGCCGATGGCGCGATTGCTCATCATCATTGACGAGTTCGCCGCCATGGTCCAAGAGCTGCCGGACTTCGTCGCCGGGCTCATCGACATCACCAGGCGTGGGCGCTCGCTGGGCACCCACTTGATTCTGGCCACCCAGCGCCCCGCCGGTGTCGTCAGTGCCGAGATCAAGTCCAACACCAACCTGCGTGTCGCCTTGCGTGTCACCGACGTCGAAGACTCCTCCGACGTCATCGACGCGCCTGACTCGGCGCATATTCCCAAGTCGTTGCCGGGGAGGGCCTATGCCAGGTTGGGTCACTCCAGTCTGATCGCCTTTCAGGCCGCGCGTGTCGGTGGGCGACCGCCCGGCGCCGTGGTGGAGACCACTGCGCAGGCCTGGGCCTACGGCTTCAATGATCTGTGCTCAGCGCCACCGGTCAATGAGGCGGGTGAGACCACCGCCACGACCCCGACTGACTTGGCCAACCTGGTGACCGCAGTGAGACAGACCGCAGTCGCCATGGGGATCCCCGATCCGCCATCGCCCTGGCTGCCCGCCTTGGATGAGGCCATCACTGTTGACGAGATCATTGCGCAGTTCCCTCAGGCCTGCCCAGGCGCCGACCATCTGCTGTTGCCTTTGGGCATGACCGACATGCCTAGTCAGCAGCGTCGTGATGTGTCCGCAGTGGATCTTGTCAATGGGTCACATCTGGCCATCATCGGGGCGCCGCGTTCTGGCCGCTCGTCTGCGCTGCGAGTTGTCGGGGCCAGTATTGGTCGCTGGCTCAGCCCCGACGACGTCCATGTGTACTGTGTTGACTGCGGGAACAACGCCTTACTTCCCTTCCACGATTTGCCTCACGTTGGGGCGGTTGTGACCCGAGACCAGTCGGAGCGGCTCGATCGGCTGACGAGACTTCTGCAGCGTCTGATCTCAAGCAGGCAACAGCAGCTCGCCGCCAGTGGCTTCGCCGATGTGACCGAGCAACGTGAGGCGAGTTCGCCGGGTGGGGGCTTGCCCTATGTGGTCGTGCTGTTCGATGGCTGGGAGGGGTTCTTCCAGGCATATGACAATTACGATGGCGGTCGACTCGTCGCCTCCTGGCAGCAGATCCTTCAGGAAGGCGCTTCCGTCGGTGTGCGGGTCATCATGACGGGCGATCGTACCCTTTTGTCGGGTCGTATCGCCTCCCTGTTCGCCGACAAGCTGATGTTGCGTATGATCGATCCGGCGGACTTCGGCGCCGTAGGGATGCGGGCGAAGGATGTTCCGGAGTCCTTCCCGTCAGGCCGGGGCTTTCGCGCGCTTGGTCTGGTCGAGACTCAGATCGCGCTGGTCGCCGAGGATCCTTCAGGCGCCGCTCAGGTCGCATCAGTCCAGCAGACGTGCCGAGACGCCCGGCTGGCCTGGGCTGACGTCCCCCAGAACCGGCGGCCTGGCAGGGTGGACGTTCTTCCCACCCGGTTCGCGATGTCACAGATGTCCCAAGTGGCCCCCGTGGAGTGGACACCCACCTTGATTCCCGTCGCGGTCGGTGGCGACACACTCAGTGTCCGCTCGCTCGACGCGATCGATCATGGGCCTGCGATTTTGGTCGCCGGGCCACGTCGTTCGGGGCGTTCGACCACGTTGTGCACCATGGGAACCTTCGCCGCTGACAGGGGTTGGCGTCTTGTCATTGTGACGCCGCGCATCAGCCCGTTGCGGTCTCTCGATGGTGGTGGCACTGTCGTCGCTAGTGTCGGACTGGACGCGGACAGAGAACACTTCACCGGGCTCTTGAAGCAGCTGCGAGCCGACTCGCGACCGTCGATGGTCTTGGTGGACGACGTGGAGCTGATCGGTCAAGACGAATGGTTGGGTACTGTGCTGGCTGACCATATCATCGCCATCCGTGACACTGGTTCGGTTCTGGTTGGAGCCGGCGCGATCGATGAGATCGGACGTTTCTATAGTGGGCCGGCGGTCCACTTGAAGAAGGCGCGCTCGGGGATCATGCTGTCGCCTCAAACGCCCCAAGACTCAGATCTGTTCGGTGTCGCTGCGATGCAGCGGTCCAGCTATGGCCAGACCCTTCCGCCTGGCGCGGGTTACTTGGTTCGCGCCAGCATGGCCGAACGTGTCCAAGTCATCTGGCCTGGCGAGTGAGATATCGTCATTATGGCGCCTTGGTAGATGGCACCACAATTGGTGTCTCTGTGTCGGGAGACGTGGATCAGTGACGCTGATTATGATCTGTTCCTGGCTGGGCTTGGGGACATCTACTCGACGGCGGCTGTGTCGATGGGGCCGGCGGCCGTGGAGCAGTTCACTACCCGCTGACCCCATGATTGATATTTAAATATAACGAAGGTATAGGATGGCAGCAGATAAATGTGTCGTCCCCGGAAATCGGCGATCAAACGCCGCCTTCTCGGGTTCGCTGTCTGGAGGTCATCGTGTCCCAGGTTGGTTCGATTCGCCGTGGCTTGGTCGTGGGCTTGGCGACTGTGTTGGCGGCGACTCTCGGCTTGGCCAGTCTGACAAGCATGCCTGTCGCCAGCGCCGCCCCGGCGGATGTGGTGACAAGCTTCACCCTGACACCGCAGGGGGACACCACCCAGCTGTCAGGCAAGGAACTCAACTTCACCTGGACTATCACCACGAACGCGGCAGTCGATGAGCGTTTGACTGAGCCGGTGGTGAAGGTGACGATCCCGGCTGGCTGTGTCACCAACATCAACCCTTCTTCGGTGGGCAATGTCACTCCTCAAGTGAGTCTTGTCAATGGGAATTACGAGATCACCTGGGCCTTGGCTGACATCACCGGCGGCCAGTCCTACTCGGTGCCCTTGGTCGCCAACCTCTCGGACGGGCTCTGCGCCGACCAGGGGAAGATACCGGTGACGGCGGTCGTGTCCGACCGGGGCGACACCACGATCAAGGCCAACAACGACACTCCATTGACCTTCACCACAATCACAGGCAATCCCACGGTCAAGGGCTCCACGCCGGACATGTCGGGGCGCACCGATCCGCCGGTCGCGCTGACCTATGGTGGCAAGTCGAACGACAATGGCAAGACTTTGAGCACAGACCCGAATGAGCTGACCTACGTTCCCTTCAACTACAGCTCGGGTTGGTCGACTGATCCGGGCGGGCGTGACTTCGCCTCTGTGGTCTTGCGTAACGACCTTCCGCCAGGAGCGACCTTCGACCCGGCGAAAAACCCCGGCTGGACACTGAGCGCCGATGGCAAGGCCGTTGAGCGAACCATTCCTGGCACGGTGAAACGCACCGACATGGCCCGCTTGTTGGAGGAGACGCATCTCTACCTCAAGTTCCCTGGGGCTACCACCGGTCAACCGTTGACCAACACGGTCACCTTCACCGGCACGCCGGTCAATCCGGCTCCGGGTGAGAAACCCTACACCGCCACGCACAGTTCGCAATTCGAGTTGGCTGGGGCCTGGGCGCCGACCGCCGTCTTGCAGAAGTATGGCATCGACTCGCTTTTCGACGCGCAGACGGCCCGTGAGAATGGCGCCAGTTGGGTTGTCGAGTTGACCAACAAGGCGACGGACGCGCCGATGGGGTTCAATGTCTCGGACTACTCCGAGCTGGCGACCACCAAACCGGCCAACGATGTCACCGGTCGGGATCTGGACGCCCGCATGTACTTCGATTCCCTGACTTTGCGTCCGCCGATGTCGATGGCGGATTATTCGCGTCGCTGGAGTGGTCCGATCGAAATCCTCACCTGCCAGAACAACGGCGCCCCATCGGTCGTGGCCACTGTGACCGTCCCGGCGGGCACGGCCACCCTGAACGTCCCCTTGCCGAATGGGCCATCGATCACCTGTGTCCAGGTGCGCGGGGCGAACGGCGCCATGATCGACCCGGAGAAGATACTGACCTGGAACGTCAACGCCAAGTTTCGTGACCCCAGTCAGTCCCTCTTGGGCGGAGGCCAGAAGCAGGGTATGGACAACACTGCCTACGCCGATGTCACCTGGAGTGATGGGCGTCCGCCTTTGAGTGGCGCTGGCGCGTCGTTCACTGGCTACGTTCCCGTTCAGAAGTATCAGCCCGAAATGCAGGTCGTCAAGGATGTCTCTGCCATCAACGGGGGCAACCCCGGCACGTTGGAGGGCGCTCAGGTCGTCGTCGGCAACACGGTGAAGTGGGAAGTCAGACCCTTCATCTACCATGTCGTGCCCGGATTGACGGCGATGGACTCCGTGACCTTGATCGATCTGTTGCCACCGGGCATCACCTACAACCCAGGCTCGACCAAGGGTTGGATCAACACTTCTTCGTCGACCACGGCGACTTTGGGCGAGCCGGCTGTCGTCGACAACTATCACGGGTCGGGGCGCCAAGCCCTGATCTGGACGACCCCGCCGATCAAGGATCTGACAAGCACGGTCGTTATGGTGATGGACGCCACCTTCGAGACCACGGTGACCGCCGAGGTCACCCAGGGCACCAACGAGAACTGGGCCTACGTCTTGTGGGAGGGCGGTGACGGCATGGTGCCGAATCCGCAAGTCACCGACAAGTACGACCTAAACAACAATGGGTCGAAGCAGGACCAGGTGGCGGGCGATCCGGCCAACGTGGTCTACACCCCGCCGCGCGCGCTCCTGACCAGCAAACGGGTCAAGGGCAGCTATGACACCGACTTCCTGGCGGCGCCGCAGATCGCCACGACCGACATCACCAAGCGCAACGTCGAGTATTTGATGAGGTACACCAACAACTCGATCCAGGACGTCACTCGAATGACCTCGATCGACGCCCTGCCGACGGTCGGTGACACCACCTTGTCGCCCAACTCGTCGGGGGTTCTGCCGCCGCGCGACTCCCAATTCCCCATCAGGCTGACCGGGCCCGTCCAGGTTCCGGCGGATCGGGCAGGCGACTTCACCGTGACGTACACCACCGATTCGACCGCTGGGCGCAACGCCTCGCAGGTGAACGCCCAAGTCACCTGGACGACCACGCCCTCCGACTGGGCGGCGGTGACGGCCTTCCGTATTCAGCTCAACGACGGCAAGATCTTGGCTCAAGGTCAGACCGTCGATTTCACGGTGTCAGCGGCTGTGCCGAATGATCCCAGTGTGGTCGGCAAGACGGCCTTCAACTCCTTCGCGACCTCACTCGACAATGCCACCACAAGCTTCTTTGAGTCTTCTCTGACTGGCACCACCGTGGTCGACCGTAATCCTCGCTTGCAGACCCTGAAGACGGTCAACCCAGCCGACGGTACCACCGTCTTGTCGGGCGACGCCGTGGCCTACACCCTGAAGCTGGACAACTCAGCGGGAACAGCGCCTGCCGCCATCAACTTGACCGACGATCTGAGCGACACCATCGACGACGCCACGATCCAGGCTGACAGCCTTTCAGTGGCGGGCAATGGCGTGACGGCGGCCTGGACGGCTGACGGCAAGGGTCTGGCCCTGACTGGCTCGGTGGCGGCCGGCGAGGTTGTCACCATCACCTACTGGGTCAAGGTGAAAGACGATGGGGCCAGGGGAGACAACTCGGTCAACAACTGCTTGGGCCCGTCCTGCACCAAGAATCCGGTGGAGAACCGCGTTCCCCGTCTGGTGACCAGCAAGTCCGTCACACCGACGCCCGGCACCTCCGTCTTGCCTGGCGACACGCTGACCTACACCGTGACTCTTGACAACACAACTGGCACGGCGGCGGCTCCGATCGACCTGACTGATGACGTCACCGGAGTGGTCGACGACGCCACTGTGAACCTGGGAAGCCTCAATGTATCGCTTCCGTCAGTCACTGGCACCTGGACCGCTGATGGCAAGGGTCTTGCCTTGACGGGCAGCGTGCCGGCTGGTCAGAAGGTGATTGTGACTTATCAGGCGACCGTCGCGCCCTATGGCTCCCATGGTGACGAGAAGGTGGTGAACTGTCTTCCCGGCGTGCCCTGCACCGAGAACCCGATCCCGCCGGGGATCCCGGCCTTGGTGGTGGGCAAGTCAGTCGATCCTGCCGCTGGAACACAGGTCAATCCCGGTGATGTGGTGACGTACACGCTGCGTTTGGATAATTCGAAGGGCACGGCCTCGGCGCCGGTGAGTCTGACTGATGATGTTTCCGGGGTGCTGGATGATGCGACGATTGATCAGTCCAGTGTGGTTGTGACCGGTGGTGGGGCCGGGTCGCCTGGGGTGACGGCGACCTGGAGCGGCGATGGCAAGGCCCTGGTGTTGAGTGGGTCGGTTGGTTTGGGTCAGCAGGTGACGGTGACCTATCAGGCCACGGTCAAGGAGTATGGGTCGCATGGTGACATGAAGGTGGTGAATTGTCTTCCCGGCGTGCCTTGCACCGAGAACCCGATCACGCCTGGCACGCCTCGGTTGACGCCCCTGAAATCGGTCGCTCCCGCCAGTGGCACGCCGGTGAATCCTGGTGATGTGGTGACCTACACCTTGACTTTGGACAATTCGAAGGGGACGGCTCCTGCGACGGTGAGTTCGACTGATGTGACTGGTGATGTGTCTGATGATGCGACTATCGATCAGGGCAGTGTGGTGGTGTCGGATCCTGGTGTGACCTATTCCTGGGATGCGAGTGGCAACCTGGTCTTGGGTGGGACTGTTGGTTTGGGTCAGCAGGTGACGGTGACCTTCAAGGCCACGGTCAAGGACTATGGTCAGCTCAGTGCTGGTATGAACGTCAAGAACTGCTTCGACGCGGCGCCTTGCACCGAGAACCCGATCACGCCCGGCACCCCCCAGTTGAGGACGGTCAAGGCGGTCGATCCGGCCAGTGGCACCCCGGTCAATCCCGGCGATGTCGTCACTTATACCCTGACATTCGACAACTCTCGTGGCACAGCGCCCGCTCCGGTGGACGCCACCGATGATGTGTCGGACCTGACCGATGACGCCACGATCGATCAGGCCAGTCTGAGCATCACCGGCTCAGGCCTGACGGCGAGCTGGGGCACAGACGGCAACCTGGTGGTGAAGGGGTCGGTTGGTCTGGGTCAGCAGGTGACGGTGAGCTACAAGGCGACCGTCAAGCCATACGGCCAGCTCAGCGCTGGTTTGAATGCGAAGAACTGTCTTTCCGGCGTGCCCTGCACCGAGAACCCGATCACACCCGGCACGCCTCGGTTGACCCCGCTGAAATCGGTCAGTCCTGCCAGTGGTGTCCATGTGGCGCCTGGTGATGTGGTGACCTACACCTTGACTTTGGACAATAGTAAGGGGACGGCTCCTGCTACGGTGAGTTCGACTGATGTGACTGGTGATGTGTCTGATGACGCGGTCATCGATCAGGGCAGTGTGGTGGTGTCGGATCCTGGTGTGACCTATTCCTGGGATGCGAGTGGCAACCTGGTCTTGGGTGGGACTGTTGGTTTGGGTCAGCAGGTGACGGTGACCTT
>JAITVA010000050.1 GCA_031286045.1 Propionibacteriaceae bacterium
CAAATCAGTATCCATCACGAACCTCCAGGTTCAAACGGGTTTAGCAATACTGATTCTGCGACACCCTCACCCCACTCCCACGCTCCCACACCGACCACCCCTTGGAATAACTCATCTAGACGACTGATACCCTTCTGTGGGTCAAGTTGAGTCACCCCACAAGCATATGCGGTCTCCTGAGATTGGTGGTGGAGATCTGGATGGATCGGATTGCTCGTGTCATGAGTTCTCGAGCCATCGCCAAAACTCGTCGATACTGAACACGGGCTTGCCCCATTCTTTCGCCTGCTTGGACTTTCGAGATTGGCTTCCTTCTTCCGCCACGATCAAGACTTGACATAGCTTTTTTCCGAACCTGTCGGTGTACACCAGCCCTCGCGCCGAAGCCTGCCCCGCCACAGCGCTCTTCTCAATGGCTTCGCCTTGAGGAGTGTGGGGCGTTCCAGAAATGTAGTAAGTCGTGCCTGGGAGGAGAACATCCTCGATAGGGGCGATCTGCGAAGTCGAATTGGAGTTTGCGCTGGTGAGAGATGTGCCGAGGAGTGCATCGACCTCCGGTAACCGGGCTGCGAGTGCTGAGGGCAATGGGAGGTGGGTGGTCACCTTGTCGGTGAATCCTTGGCCGACAAGCTTGCGGAACTCTTGGTTGCCGTCCGATTCCCGCATTATTTGTGCGGCGCTCTCGTGACGAAGGATGACCGCGCTGAGCTCGCGGCTCACCTGAGTCAGGCCGTCCAAGGCGGGCATATTCGGCAGATGGGGCATCTGCGTGTCAGGGTCTCGAGTCAGGAAGAAACCTGCCCCATCAGGAGGGGTGCTGGCATCGGTGAATGGGCTCGAATTCAGATCGGCGGGAGGAGTCTGTCGAAAAGCGGCGAGTATTGCTTCTGCTCTCGACAGTGCGGTACGTCTGGATAGTGCATCGCTGTCGATATCTAGCAATGACTCGCGCGGAATGGATACGCCGACTGGCAATGCGATGGCGACTCCGTTTCGCTTGAGTTCAAAGTCGATATGCTCAAGCAGGAGGTCAACGTCAATCCCAACTGGTGTCCATCCCGTGAGCATGGGACCCAGGATTGACCACGACTCGGAAAGAGATGGTGCCAGAAGAATGTCGGGAACCGTGATGTCAAAGGAGTCTTTGGCGTCGAAAAGATCGCTTTCAGGGTTGATGAGGACGCTCATGGCGCTTCCGTCGTCAAAAGCCAGTGCGAGTTCAACAGGTCGAGGACGCCACATCCGTCCGACATTCCCCACCGAGAGAGTCGCGATAGCGCAAAACTTCGCCTCGTCGGAATGCTGGGTGGTTTCACGCACAAAACGCAGCACGCGGCGATCAATCTTCAGGTCTTTCGGGCGTACGGGCTGCTTGAGAATGAGCCCTTCCAACGACGTGCATCGGCTGAGTGCGACATAGACCTGGCCTGATGCGAATGCGCCACCCGCGAGATCGACGATCAGATGGTCGAGAGTCTGGCCTTGGCTTTTGTGGATCGTAATTGCCCACGCCAATTTGAAGGGTAACTGGGTGAAGGTTCCGACAACCTCGTGTTTGAGGGATGTACCTACCGTGATAGGCCTTGTTACCTCCCAGGTGTGGCGGCCAACGTCCACGGTCGCGCCACCTCTCAGTTCCACACTGACTCGCGGATCTTCCTCGGTTTCGCTGATGCCCGTGATGCGACCGAGCGTTCCGTTGACCCATCGATCCGCAGAGTCATTCGTCAGCATCATCACCTGAGCGCCGATCTTGTAGCGCAACTCCTCTTCAGCGGAAGAGAAATCGAAAAGAGAGAGATCGCCGTGAGTGATGGCTCGACTCAGATGCTCCTCGCTAGGAAGACGGTCCAGCTGACGGCGGTTTCGTGAGGAGACGATACTATTTGTTGCTCCCAGTGTTAGCCAGAAATCATCCTCGCAAGGTTCGAAGTCAGGAACGACGCGTGTGGATAGCTCGCTGACGGTCTGCTGCGGGAGGACTCCCTCGCGAATGGCGTTGAGGATTGCAGTCATGCGAGGGTCCCCAGCCTGTCTGAACACTTTGGTCAACTCAACCGTAGGAAAAGCATCCCGACTGAAGGTGTCAGCGGAGAAGAAAAAGGAAGTCTCGTATCGGGTAGTGAAATACTCAGATTCGGCCTGCGTGACCACAGGAGGAAGCTGGGCTAGATCGCCGACAAGCACCAATTGCACTCCGCCGAAAGGTTCGCCAGGACGGCGCCCAAAACGTCGTAAGGCAGACTCAATGACGTCAAATAGGTCTGCTCTGATCATTGACGCTTCATCAATGATCAGCGTCTCCATAGTCTTGATGGCTCGTGAAAATCGTCCAGGGTAATATTCAGGGGTTTGCACGTCCTCAAGTGTTGTGGTGGGAGACAGACTAAAGAGTCGATGGAGTGTGTAACCATTGACGTTCAGTGCCGCGATGCCCGTTGGTGCTGTGACGATGACGTTTCGATCAGTGATGTCGATGTAGTGGCGGATAAGGGTGGACTTACCCGTGCCCGCCTTACCGGTAAGAAACAGATGATGCCCTGAGTTGAGGTGATCAAGCGCCTGTGAGAATTCTTCGGTGATGTCGATTGAGGGTCCCATTGCGACTCACAGTTGTTTGCGCTGTTGGAGGAATGCTCTGAACTGTGGAGGAAAGTCAGGAACGATGGGGCTGGACAATTCGGGCGTCATGCGCCGCGGAGACTCTACTCTCGTGCGACGTTCCTCGTCTGTCGATAGCCAGTACTCCCACATTGCGCAGATGTAGTTTGCGGTAGACAGAGCGCGTTGTGCTGGAGTGTCTTCGCGAGGCCGGAAATACTCGATGAGGGGACGAGGTGACCATGTCGGGCGGGTGATGGGTTTCGGCTTCTTGAGGACGGCGCCTGTCTTGGGGTTTGTCTTTGCGTAGACCTCAAGTGCGTGAAGGATCCGCCCTTGTTGTTCCTCGGTCTCGTCGGCGAGGGCCTCAAAATCGTCTGGGGACAAGGCCTCACCATCGATTCCCAGGCCATCGGGAGTGCTTCCCGTAGTCAGAACGACTATGGAGTGAAGTATGAGGGAGTGTATCTTCTCCGAAATGCTGGGGTCCGCCATCTCAATGACCACTGCGTTAACATTGCTCACAGATGTACCGGTCGCTTTTCCTGTTGCGTTCATCTCTGCGTCCGCAGACGCGTTTCTGATCCTAGATGAAACCCAGACTGCCATCTGGGTGCTGTTTGGCAGCCGATCAATGGTGACAATTCCGCGCAAGAACGGGAACTCTTTCATGGATCTCATCCTATCCATCTCAGTAGGCGGTTTTGCGCGTCTTGAGCACGCCTGGGACCTTTTGTCAGTGCTCCCCGATAGTCTTGCGATGACGAAGTGAGGATCAACCGTCCAGTGAGGAATACAACAGTGGCACAAGCCAATAGCACTCTGGCCAGCCAGGCGCGGCGGGCTGAGTTGCATCGCACGATCTGGAAGATCGCCACCGAATTGCGGGGTTCGGTTGACGGTATCGTGGTGGATCTAGAGCGGGGTGACGCATCGTGAGCACGCGCAAGAAGCCGTCTAGAGCTACGGATATCGTTCGATCCTCCGCCGCGGAGTACCTGACGTTCATCTCAGCGTCGGGGGGCGATGAGACTGCGGTTGAGTTGCGGTATGAGGATGAGAATATCTGGCTGACTCAGAAGCTCATGGCGACCTTGTACGGGGTGACTGTGCAGGCGATAGGTCAGCATTTGAAGCGGGTATTCGGGGACTACGAGCTGGATGAATCGGCAGTTGTAAAGAATTTCTTTACAACTGCGAGCGACGGAAAGTCCTACTCAACTAGGCATTACTCCCTCCAGGCGATCATCGCTGTCGGTTTCAAGGTGAACAATGAGCGGGCGGTGCAGTTTCGGCGCTGGGCGAACCAGGTCGTCAAGGATTACACCACTCAGGGCTGGGCCATGGATGTCGAGCGGCTGAAGTCTGGGCACCTGTTCACTGATCAGTACTTCAAGCGTCAACTCGAGTTGATTCGTGAGATTCGAGCGTCTGAGCGGATGTTCTATCAGCAGGTCACGGATCTGTACTCAACCGCCTTCGACTATGATCCTCACGCCGCGACGACTCGGGACTTTTTCGCACTGGTTCAGAAAAAGCTGCATTGGGTGGCGCATCGACATACGGCGGCAGAGGTGATTATCGAGCGAGCCGACGCCGAGCAGACCCATATGGGGTTGACCTCGTGGACTGGTGCGCCGAATGGCAAGATCGTCAAGTCGGATGTCTCCGTCGCCAAGAACTATCTGACCGAGGACGAACTGAACTTCCTGGAGAGACTGGTTTCCCTCTACCTTGACTTCGCCGAACTTCAGGCGACGCGGAAGATTCCGATGTCCATGGAGGATTGGGCGACCCGGCTTGATGGTTTCCTAGAGTTCAGTGGAACGCAGATCCTGGTCGGCCCTGGTCGAGTGTCGCACGAGCAGGCCAAGCTCCACGCCGAGACCGAGTTTGAGAAGTACCGCATCGCGCAGGATCGCCTGTTTGTCAGTGACTTCGACCGTTTCCTAGCCTTGGCGGATCTGGACGCTGAGGAGGGTAAATGAGTCGAATTGATGAGCGGATTCAGCAGTACTGCCCTGATGGGGTGGAGTATAAGGCGTTGGGGGATGTGGGCACTCTGGTGCGCGGTAATGGGCTCCAGAAGAAGGACTTCACCGAGTCAGGCGTGGGGTGTATTCACTACGGGCAGATATACACCTACTACGGAACATACGCGGATTCAACGACATCTCATCTGGACTCCCCGCCGAGATCGCCGCTCGTCGTCAGCAGTACGAGTATCACTGTGACAAGCTTTTGATGTCCAAGGAGTTGTGATGCCCACGCTAGAAACGTCAGCCTTCTGGTCCGCCGTTGCGTCAAGTGTTACGTCGGCCGCGATTGTTGCTTTGCTGGCCGCGTTAATATCGCTCGCGTTCTGGAATCGTGTAAAGCAGAGATTTCTGGTTGGCGCTAACAGAGTTCCGTTTGTCGAGCTTGATCAGTCAGCGCAGAATGTTCGAAATATCGGATCTGAGACCTTCGTGAACGGGGCCTTGTATCATCTTCGTATCGAGACCGGGCGGAAAACCACAGAGGTGGCTTTTGTGTGTGCTCTGCCCAACTTGATGAGTGGCGAAGCGAAAAAGGTTGAAGCACTTACTGATTGTGGCGTTATAGGGGAGGAGTTGTTCCTCATTCAGTACCATAATGTCATTGGTATGCCGTTTGGTGCCCTCGTTGAGCCAGCGTATCCTCGTGGAGATAATCAGATATTGCATTCTCCTCGTCTGCTGTGCAGGAGGTCTAGATGGGCAACATTGGGTTCTCGTCCCGATCTCAGGGATGAGCTGCCAGTGCCTTGCTGGATGCGTAAAGAGTTGGAGCGTTCGGATGCGGTGCGGTCTGGAGTGATGCGAAAGGAGGCAGGATGACTGAACAAGATGAGTACGCCATTGACGCCCAGAGTTTTCGGGACGCCTTGCTGGAGCAGAGGGCGATGAAGCTCAAGGGGGGGCTCTACCATCTGACTCAGGTGGTGATGGCCTATAACTCGAACCACATCGAGGGTAGCGAGCTAAGTCCAGAACAGACTCGCTTCATCTATGAGACTCACTCGGTCTCGGGGGATGTGAGGGTGGATGACGTCATTGAGACAATGAACCACTTTCGGATGTTTGACGCCATGCTTGACGCGTTGGGGACGCCCCTAACGGTTCAGCGGATTCTCCGTTACCACGAGATTCTCAAGACGGGCACGTCGGACGCCGACAAGGAATGGTTTGCCGTCGGCGGCTGGAAACGGCTGGCCAACGTCGTGGGTCTGCGGGAGACAACTGCCCCGGAGGATGTTGAGGCGGCGATCAAGGCTCTTGTGGATGCCTATCCCGCGGCGATGACTTTCGAGGACATCACCGATTTCCACTATCGATTCGAGTCGATTCATCCCTTCCAAGACGGGAACGGTCGTGTTGGCCGCATCATCATGTTCGGGCAGTGCTTAGCCAACGACATCTTGCCGTTCATCATTCTCGATAAAGAGAAGCAGTTTTACTATCGAGGGTTGACCGAGTACGAGTCCGAGCCGGGGTACCTGCGGGACACCTTCCGTCACTTCCAGGACAGCTACTACGCGGCCTTCGCGAAGTTCGTAGCCGAGCCGGGTGGGCCGCTCACCCGCAGCATGGCACCCCGTTCTGGGTGAGACGACTGGGAGGACCCTCCTCAGTGTCTTCTCACATCTCCAACCCGTCCCAATCACCAGAGGCTGATCACCACTGCCCCATACCCTCACCGGATGATGGCAGGCGAGCCAGTCAACTGTCGGGCCACTGCCCACAAGGACGCCGCCTGATCCGGGCCGCGGCGGGCGCTCCCCGGCAACGCCACTCGCTTGGTTGGACCGGTCAGCCCACCTCGCGGCCCGTAGTAGGCTCCCTGTTCGGCGCGCGGATCAGCGGCGGCGAACAACAGGGGTTCGGCGCCCTGCTCCACCGCCTGTGATGGTATCAGGGTGTGGGCCGCCGGGGGTCGGGCTTCTTCGGGGCGTCGCGTCAGGTTGGCTCCGGCGGTCTGAAGGTTGGTCCGGGTGTATCCCGGATGGGCGATTGTCGATGTCAGCGGCCACTTCTTCGCGGTTGCGATCCTCGCGATGTGCATCCCCATCAACATGTCTGCCAACTTCGATTGTGCGTAGGCGGCCCAGGGGTTGTAGTGGAGGCGCCACTGTAAGTCGGCGAAATGAATGCTGCCCCAGGTGGCGACCCCGCTGGACATCGTGGCGATTCGGCCCGCGCCCGATTCCACCAAGGCGGGAATCAGGAGGCTGGTCAGCAGAAACGGGCCCAAGAAGTTGCTGCCGAACTGGAGCTCGAAACCGTCGGTTGTCTCCAGACGCTTCGGTGGAGTCATCACGCCAGCATTGTTGACAAGTGTGTGGATCGGCTTTCCATCGGTCAGGATCTTGGCGGCGAACTCTCGTACGCTGCCCAGATCGGCCAAATCGATTCGACGTACCTCCAAACGGGCTCCCGCCACACTGGCCTCGATCTCGGTTCGGGCGTTTTCTCCCTTGTCAAGCGAGCGAACTGCCATGATGACGCTGGCACCCGCCGCGGCCAGACGTTTGGCTGCTTCCTTGCCCGTGCCACTGTTGGCTCCGGTGACGATCACGCGACGCCCGGTCTGATCTGGCACCTGATACATTTGCTTCCCCTCCCAGTGAATGCGGGAACCGGTCGACGAGATGGATCTCCCCCCAACCCCCGCACTGGTATCTTATCAACGGAGGGTTATCCCGCTCGTCGGTTCAGGACTATCGCCGAGGAGGAGAGGCCGCGTGCGGCCCTGGTTGTCCTACCCCATCTCGGCAAGCCATTCCCGCAATGATGCTTGGTCGGAGTCGTCGTCTTCTGGATCGTTCGCATGCAGGGCTTTCACTTCCTCAAACCCTCAAGGCCCGCCACAGTCTTCGGGTGGACAGGTTTTGCGCCCGCCGACGCACATCGCCAAGGGGGAGTCGGCCACCCATGGCTCAAGCTTTTCGAGGACGATCTCGGGCCGCCAATCATCGCCGAAGTCGTACCAGTACATCAGCTTGTCACCGACAGAATGGAGCACGTGGCCGATCTGGACGTCGTACTCGGCGACGCCCTCTTCTCCTTCCATGTCAACGTTGTAGCGCGACAAGAGACTTTGATGAATGTACTGACGGGCCGCCGGATTCCATGCTTCAAAGGAATGCAAGTGTTCCAGTTCCCATCCCATGGCCGCCTGGAGAATGATGTGGAGTTGGGGCAAATCAAGATCGCTGGCCACCTTGAGTCGGTGCCAGACGGGCGGTTTCATGCCTTTCAGGATTGTTTCGGGCACTCGAAGGCGGCGACAACGGTGAGCAGTGTCGTGGACCTTGATCAGGTGGTTCTTCATGGCGACTTTTCCCAGGCGAGCACCGCACGAATGGCAGTCGCCGCTTGGCTTAGCCGGGCGGGTCGCTACCAGTGTCGGACCGTCAAGCGGGAGGGTTGTTTGAAGATGGCATGGGGACGCCCCTTCGAAGTCTTGTCGTGCTGTCGGCAGAGTTTCGAGTGTACTGCCAGCGAGGTCATTTTATTGTTGCCGACCATGCGGGAGTTTGACCTGAGATGCTCTGCGCCTGAACTCGCTGCTGTTCCCTCGCCCCCGCCACAGAGGTGTTGATGGAGCGGCGATAGACGAAGAAACGGTAAACAAGGAACTCAGTGACCAGGTTGACGACCATTGTCCCGATGAGGATGATGTAGTGCTGGCCGGTGACTCCGATTCCCCAGCCCTGTTCGGCCAGTCGGGCACCCCACCAGGTGGATAAGGGTGCGAAAACCGCGTAGTAGGCCCCGACTTTGGCCATGGCGACTGGAATGTTGCTGACCGACTTGAAGGTGAATCGTCGGTTGGCGGTGAAACTCCATGCCACTGATGCGATCAGGGCGATCAGGTACGACGTCCAATAGGTCACCTTGAGCACTTCTGAAAGCACAGTGAACACGAGGATTTGTATCAGTCCGGCACTCACCGCGAACACGGTGAATTGTACTGCCTTGATGATCTCTTGACGGCGACTCAATTCGTATTGCTTAGTGAAGTCTCGCTCCAGGCTGCCTGTTTTCATTCTTCTATTGATACGCCATCACTCCACTCCGTGTGGGCGATCTCACAATGCGCTCCTCGAGCGCCAACGTTGTGACGCTATGTTGAGGTTTTTGGAAGGGTTGTCCATGTTGCTGCCGTGGCTTTGACCCTGCTGGGGATGGGCGAGGGGCGGCTCGGCGTCCCGAGTGACGCGACCTGACGCCCGAGTGACGTGGCCCGCCGTCCCGAGTGACGCGATTCGATACCGTCAACAGCCCGACCCATGATGGCAACTGGCGGCAACTAGGCAAAGAATGCCCTTTCGTAGCCCCGGATGCATACTTTGCCCTAGTTGTGTCGCTGGTTCCAGTGTTTTTGGCGACACAACTAGGGCAAAGTATGACTATGACCGCTTGAAG
>JAITVA010000077.1 GCA_031286045.1 Propionibacteriaceae bacterium
GGTTCATCGACATCGCCAACTGGTCCAGGTCGTCGGTGCCGCGCACAGGCATCAACTGCGTCAACTCCCCACTGGCCAGTTTCTCTGCGGCCTGGCGGGCGAGTCGCACCGGTCTCAATGTCTGGCGTGAGATCAGGTAGGCCACCAAGCCGATGCCGATCATCACCACCAGTCCCGACAAGCCGACAGCCGTCTGCACCACGGTCAAGGTGCGTGACTCCTGCTGGAAGTCGAAGACGAAATACACCAGGAACCGATCCAGCCCGCCGCCCGATGTGGTCGAGGCCACCGCCAGCCCGGGCACCACCAAGCCGGAGGCCAACTGAACCTGGGTCGACTGTGAGTACATCACTTGTTGTGATTGCTGGTCGTCAGCGACCGATTGCCGTAGCTGAATCGGCACCGCTGACTGGTCGAAGCCGTTGGATGAGAACCGTCCGGTGCCGGTGATGACGTACAACTCGTAGCGGCCAGAGGAATCGCCACGGGTGATGGCGGCGCGGACGATGGAGTCGATAGCGTCGGAACTGGCGTAGTCATACCCCAGGGCGCGCATTTGCTGCTCAATCTCGGACAAGGCTTCGCTGGCGTCGGCCATGGCCGACTCACGGGCATTGGAAATGATGCCTTGAGTCACGGAGTAGAGCAGGAACACCCCGGCGACCATGAGCACGAGGAAGGACCCCAGCAGGGCCGAGGTCACCACCCGCAGAGCCAGCGACGACTTCCACAGGCGCAAGGGCGCGCCCAAGCCATGCCGGATGCGGGCGACGTCAATGTCACTCACTGGCTCTGTACCCGACGCCACGGACCGTCACCACGATCTCGGGGTTGTCAGGGTCGCGTTCGATCTTGGAGCGCAACCGCTGGATGTGGACATTGACGAGTCGTGTGTCGGCCGGATTCTGATAACCCCACACCTGCTTGAGCAACTGTTCGCGGGTGAGAACGTGCTTGGGATGACGAGCCAAGGCGAGCAGGAGGTCGAACTCCAGGGGCGTGACCGAGATGAGTTCACCGCCCTTGCGCACCTGATGGGCCTCGACCGCGATGGTCAGATCGCCGATCTTCAGGGTCTCGACGTCTTTGGTCGGGGTCGACCGCCGCAGTCTGGTACGCACACGGGCGACCAACTCCTTGGGAGCGAAGGGCTTGGGCACATAGTCATCCGCCCCGGCCTCCAAGCCACGCACCACGTCGTTGGTGTCGGACTTGGCCGTCAACATCACGATTGGCACACCCGACTCCGCCCGGATGTCCTGACAGATGGCCACGCCGCCGCGCCCAGGCAACATCAAATCCAACAGCACCAAATCTGGCTTTTCGCTGTGGAAGGCATCCATCGCCTGATCGCCACGAGCACACCAAGCAGTCTGAAAGCCTTCCTGCCGCAACACGATCTGTAACATCTCCGCCAACGAGGCGTCGTCATCGATGACCAGGATCTTGCCCTCCGTGCCGTCTGCCACAGCCTCCTCCTCGCCCCTGTTTGAGAGATGAGTACAAACTACTCCCTTTTCGGCCCTGTTGGGTGCTGCGGCGCGGAAGAAAGGTGTTTCAGACCACTGTGCCGTGCCTTATCCCAAGGTGTCGAGGATGAGCCGGCGCACTGTCGCGGCGTCCGCTTGACCCTTCATGAGGCGCATGACCGCCCCGATCAGGGCGCCGACCGCTTGGACCTTGCCGTCGCGAATCTTGGCGGCGGCGTCGGGATCGGCCGCGATGGCCTGATCGACCGCAGCTTGAAGCGCATCGACGTCCATCACCACGGCGAGTCCTTGTTGCTCGACGATGGCACGCGGCTCACCTTGGCCGGCCAGCACCGCTTCGAAGACGTGGCGGGCGACCTTGTCGTTGATGACCGACTCGTCGACTAGGGCTTGGATCTCGGCCACTTGACTAGCCGTGATCGGCAATTGGTCCAGGCTGGTGTCCGCGGCATTGGCTCGACGCAGAAGTTCGGTCATCCACCATTTGCGGGCCGCTTGTGGACTGGCGCCTGCCTCGACGGTCGCGATCAGAAGGTCCAGGGCCTCGGCGGCCACCACGTCACGCATCTCAGCGGCAGAGAAGCCCCACTTCTGGCGCAGTGCCGCGCGCACCACCGCCGGCGGCTGCGGAATGGTGGCCCTGAGATCTTCGACCCATGCGGGCGCAGGGGCGACTGGCACCAGATCGGGCTCGGGGAAGTAACGGTAGTCCTCGGCTTGTTCCTTGGAACGCCCGGCCGAGGTGTACTCGCCATCCTCGTGCCAATGGCGTGTCTCCTGCTTGATCCTTCCACCGGCGGCCAGAATCGCCCCTTGACGACGGATCTCATAAGTCAGCGCCTTCTCAACCGAGCGCAGCGAGTTGACGTTCTTCGTCTCGGTGCGGGTGCCCAGCACGGTCGAGCCCTTCGGCATCAGCGAGATGTTGGCGTCACAGCGCAAGGACCCCTGCTCCATACGCACATCTGAGACGCCGAGGGCGCACACCATGTCGCGCAGGAAGGTGACGTAAGCCCGCGCCACCTGCGGGGCCTTGGAGCCTGCGCCGATGACAGGGCGCGTCACGATCTCGATCAAAGGCACACCGGCACGGTTGTAGTCCATCAGCGAATGATCCGCGCCCTGGATACGACCGGTCGCGCCGCCGACATGCAGGGACTTGCCGGCGTCTTCCTCCATGTGGGCGCGTTCGATCGGGACGGTGAACATGCCATCGTCGGTCTCAACCTCGACCTGACCGTCGAAACACAGCGGCTCGTCATACTGCGAGATCTGGAAGTTCTTCGTCATGTCGGGATAGAAGTAGTTCTTGCGGGCGAACCGGCACCAAGTGGCGATCGAACAGTTCAAGGCCAAACCGATGCGAATGGCCGACTCGACAGCCTTGCCATTGACGACAGGCAAGGAACCCGGCAGACCGAGACAGACCGGGCAAGTCTGGGAGTTGGGCTCGCCACCGAACCCGGTCGAACAGGAACAGAACATCTTCGAGGCCGTGTTCAGCTCGACGTGGACCTCAAGACCGATGACCGGATCGAACCGGTCCATGACCTCGTCGTAATCCATCAACTCGTCGTCGCTCATCGTGCGTCCTCCCTTGTCACTAGCTGGGTCCACAGAGGCGCTCCCCATGTGTCCTCCCACAGCGCCTCCACGGCGGATCCCACCTGGTAGACGCGATCTTCACGCATGGGCGGGGCCATCACCTGGAAGCCGACCGGCAGGCCGTCCTCAGGGGCCAGACCGACCGGGAAGGAGGCCGCCGTGTTACCTGCCAGATTGGTCGGGATCGTCGCCAGATCGGCTTGGTACATGGCCATGGGATCGTCGACCCGCTCCCCCAGCTTGAAGGCCGTTGTCGGTGTGGCCGGGGACACCAGGACGTCGGCCTGTTCGAAGGCACGGCTGAAGTCACGGATGATGAGGGTGCGGACCTTTTGAGCCGAGCCGTAGTAGGCGTCGTAATACCCACTTGACAGGGCATAGGTGCCGAGAATGACGCGACGGATGACCTCCGGGCCGAAATTGGCTCCACGGCTGAGCTTCATGACCTGCTCAGCGGAATGACTGCCATCGTCACCGACCCGCAGGCCGTAGCGCATGGCGTCGAAACGGGCCAAGTTGCTCGACACCTCGGACGGCATGATCAGGTAATAGGCTGGCAGGGCGTAGCGAAAGTAGGGGCAGGAGACCTCAACGATCTCAGCATCGGCGCCAGCCAGCAACTCGACCGTCTCGTTGAACCGCTGTGTCACACCAGGCGCGTAGCCTTCACCACCGAGGTCGGTGACCACGCCGATTCGCATACCTTTGACGTCACGACGACCAGCTGCCTCCACGACGCCGGGCACGGGCTGATCGATCGATGTCGAGTCCTTGGGGTCGTAGCCAGCCATGACTTGGTGCAAGAGCGCAGCGTCCATGACAGACCGCGCACAGGGACCGGCCTGATCGAGCGAGGAGGCGGTGGCGACCAAGCCGTAACGAGAACAGCCACCATAGGTGGGCTTGACCCCGACGGTTCCGGTGACCGAAGCGGGCTGACGGATCGAGCCGCCGGTGTCCGAGCCGATGGCCAGGGGCGCTTCAAAGGCGGCCAGTGCGGCCGACGAGCCGCCGCCCGAGCCACCGGGGATCCGGGTCAGGTCCCAGGGATTGTGGGTCGGGCCGAAGGCCGAGTTCTCAGTCGACGAACCCATGGCGAACTCATCCATGTTGGTCTTGCCTAGGATCACCAAGCCAGCGTCGAGCAGGTGTTGGACCACCGTGGAGGTGTAAGGCGGACGCCAGTCGCGCAGCATGGCCGAACCGCAGGTGGTGGGCGCGCCCATGTAGGTGAAGGCGTCCTTGACACCGATTGGCACACCGGCCAAGGGACCGAGTCTCTCCCCCGCGGCGACGCGCGCGTCGACGGCTCGCGCCTGGGCCAGGGCTCGCTCGGTGTCGACGTACAGAAAGGCGTTGATGTCGGAGTCGACTGCACCTATGCGATCCAGGTGGGCCTGGACCACTTCCTCGCTGCAGGTCTCGCCGGTCGCGATCATGCGTCCAAGCTCGACAGCTGGGGTGTGAATCAACGGGTTCATGCTTCCTCCCCCAATATCCGTGGCACACGGAACCGTTCCTGGTCGACGGCCGGAGCCATGGCCAAGACCACCTCGGGCGGCAACGAGGGTTTGACCTCATCGGCCCGAAAGACATTTTTCAGGTCCAAGGCGTGGGACGTCGGCGGCACGTCGGCGTCGGCAACTTCGCTCACGGCTGCCACGGCATCAAGGATGACGCCGAGTTGACCGGCCAATACCGTCAACTGTTCGTCAGCCAGTTCGATGCGTGCCAGATCCGCGAGCTTGGCCACATCAGCATTGGTCAAAGCCACAAGAACTCCATCAGTCAGGGACACATCGACCAGGCCTGGTCC
>JAITVA010000103.1 GCA_031286045.1 Propionibacteriaceae bacterium
GTGGCGTCGACGCAGGCCCACTGAGCGGTGTAGCTGCCGACTGTGGGGTCGGGGGTTTGGCTGCCGGGTGTGAGGGTTTCGGTCAGTGTCCAGGTTCCTGGTGTGACGGTGCCTGTGGCTGCGGGTGCACCGGTTTTGCCGACACCGGTGATGGGTGTGGAAGGACCGGTGGCGGTCAGTGTCCAGGCGGCTTCGGTCAACCCACCACCACTACCAGCGGTGTTGTCGACCTTCTTGACGAGAGTCAAGGTGGCAGCCGGTGCAGGGGCCCAGGCGTTGGTCACGGTGCAGGTGATGTCATCGCCGGTGACGAGGGACACACTGGGGCCAGGCTGAATGGCGACATTCTCCCCCTTGGCGTTGGTGCAGGCCCAGCTAGCGGTGTATGCGCCAAGGCTGGGGTCGGGGGCTGAGCCACCGGTGAGGGTTTCGGTCAGTGTCCAGGTTCCTGGTGTGACGATTCCAGTGGCCGCAGGGGCCCCGGTTTTGCCGACACCGCTAATGGGCGCGGAAGGGCCGTTGGCTGTCAGTGTCCAGGCTGTCTCGGTCAAAGTGCCGGCACTTCCGGCGGAGTTGTCGACCTTCTTGATCAGAGTCAGGTGGGTGGTGGGGGTCCAGGTGTTGGTGACGGTGCAGGTCGCATTGTCGCCAGGGTCCAGGCTGATCGCGTTGCCGACCAAGAGGTTGGTTCCGTCGACCACGCAGGTCCACGTCGCAGCGTAGCTGCCTTGCGTCGGATCGATGCTTGGTCCGGTCTCTCCAAGGACGTAGACGCCCGGTGTGACGATGGCGTCAGTGACGGCGTCGTCTCCGGTCTTGCCGGACAGGGTTGGTGTCGGCGCCGCCGGGGAAGGCGGCTCAGTTGGATCGTCTGGGCTGGTGGTGCTCGGCGTAGTCGCTGTCAACGTCCAGTCCTGCTCGACACTGGGCCCGCCGACCACACTCTTCTTCAGCGTCAGCGTGGACTCGGCCACGTTGGTCGCGACGCAGGTCAGGTCGGATGTCGCAGGGATCGTGACCTGGTTGGCTGGCAACTCGTCGTCAGGGTTGGAGTCGGCCACTGCGACGCTGGCGCCGGTTTGGTCAGTGCAGGCCCAGCCGGTCAAGCGGTAACCGCTGGGTGTGCCCGGCGAGGTTGGAGCCTCGGTCAGGGCGTAGGTGGCAAGCGCGACCGGGTGCTTGGTGACGGCGGCGCTGTCGTCGACTCCACTGAAGGTGTCAGTGCTGTTGGTGGTATTGGTGGCCGTCAGCGTCCAGTCAGTGGCGGGGGCCGCCCCGATGACATCCTTGCCCAAGGTGAGCGTGCTTTTCACTGTGTTGGTGGCTGTGCAACGAGCCTTGGCATCCTGGGGTAGTGTGACCGAGTCAGTGCCAGCCGAGTCGTCGTGCGTGACCGGGATGGTCGGGTACTTCCCAGTGGGATCGGGGGTCCCGGATGTGTCGACGCATGCCCAGCCGGTCAGGTCGTACACACCCTTGTCGGGCGTCAGTGTGGAGGCGGGCTCTTCGCTCAGGAGGTAGGTTCCGGGATCGGCGGTGGCGTCAGTGACAGAGGCGGAACCCGATGGTCCGGTGATGTCTTGCCCGATCAGCGGCGTAACCGGAGCGGCGGTCAGCGTCCAGTCGGTGGGCGTGGCTGATCCTCCGACAGGCTCCTTCACCAGAGTCAGGGTCGTGTGCTCTTGGTAGGTGTTGACGAATTCGCAGGACGCGGTCGTTCCGGGGTACACCGTCAGTTGGTTCGCGGTCATCCCGGCCGGGGGATGCATGATCGACTGGTTGTCGTAGTGGACCGAGGGTCCCCAACTGGGTTCGGGGGCGGCGGCGCTCCACTGGGGCGCGGTCCAGGTGCAACGAATGTCCGTCAGCGTGTAGTCCTTGGCGATATCGGAGGCGCCGGGGGCTAAGCTCTCCGCCACGGTGTAGGTCTGCATGGGGGTCATGGGGTAGGTCGGCCCCACGCCGGTGGGATTGCCGAACGTGCCGTCGACGGGCGTCGCAGTGGCGCTGGTTGGAGTCAAAGAGTATGTCCAATCAGCCGCGGTGGCCGCTTGTCCTCCGCTCGGACCTCCGACGATGGTTTTGGTGGCGTTGACTTCGGCAGTTCCATTGAGGGCGACGCAGCCGGTCATGGCTGCGGCATCGTAGGGAATGGTGATCTGTCCGACCTGTGACTCAGCTGTGTACACCGAGTTGAGCCCCGCCGGGTTGAGACTGACTTCGCCGCAGGACCAGGATCCAGTCGCCCCTGGGACAATGCCGCTGGCCGGTGTGGATCCTTCAGTACCCGTGGAGGCGACGGCGGCGGGGACGATTTCTTGGACATAGGACTTGCTCTGGGGTGAGGCGTTCGCGTTGAGAGCCTCAGATAATACATAGGTATTGCCAACTTTGACGTTGACGGGCATTTGGAACATGAGGTCTGAGTCAACCGGGAGGCAGAGGTCTGTGCTCGGGTCCTGACCGTCGGCGCACTGCGGGATCGGATTGATGGGCCAGGGGGCGGTGTCAGGGTTGGTGGTGTTTGTGGCGGTGAGGTTCCAGTCCCATGGGCTGGCTGGGTTGGCGGTGCCCTTCTTGTCCATCACCTGCTTGCCTAAGAGCAGTCGGGTGACACAGATGATGGTGTTGGTGGCGGTCCAGGTGTTGTCTCCCGCTTCCAGCGTCTGGGCCTGGGCAGGCGTCATCGCTGCGGTGCCGGTGTTATGGCCGACGACATTGCGGCTGCTCTGGTCGCCAAGGTCAACAGGCACGGTGATGGGTTGACCTGGGGTCGGTCCGGTCTTGGCGAGCTCCACTGATGGCTGACTCCAATCGCTGGCGTCCCAGGAGCACCCTGCTGGCAAAGACATCGATTCGGTCATTGTTCCTATTCGGCCCGATTGCCATCCGGTGTAGGTCGTCCCCCACGACAGGCCGGAGTAGCTCACGGGCTTGCCAGGATCGGTCAAATCGGTGACGGAGTAGCTGGACGAGAAGCCAGTCGGCTGTGAGCCGTCGAGGTAGGTGACGAAGGACGATGGGTTTCCGACAGAGGTGGCCGTTCCGATCTTCCACACCTTGTCCACGCGAACCGTCGCCGGCTGGGTGGCCGGAGGCTGGACGTTGTAGATCGAACAGGACGCGATCTGGCCGGGCTTGAGGCTGATCGTGGACGTGCCACTGCCTGTCGGCGTGGTGGTCAACACTGGGCTTGTTCCAGCCGGGGCGTTGAGCCAGGTACAGACCGCGGAACCGCCCTGACCGTCGATGTCGGCCGGACTATACCCCGTCAGGGCGGGATCGGTCGTCTGGTTCTTGACCTTCTCATCGATGCTGATGGTCGCCCCCACGGTCGGGTCGGAGCCCACCGGGTAGCCGACGGAGAAGCCCGTGGCGCCGGTGCCTGCGGCGGTCGTCCCATTGGCGGTGACGGTTGTGGCGTCAGGAGTGGCGCCGATCGTGGCCTTGCCCACTTCGGTTGACGCGGTCATGTCCCAGCCTGGCTGAACGGCGGCATCAGTCAGGGGATCGCCACTGCTCCAGGTGGACGGGAGGACTTGCTTGATCAAGGTGAGCGAGGAGTTGGCCGGTTTGGACGGCTCAGGCGGGGTGACGATGCAACCTGACAAGGCCAAAGACTTCAAAGTCGCGGCGGCTTGGTCCCATCCGACAGTGTAGTAGTCCTGGTTTTCGACCGGGCCAGAGATGGCCCTCAAGTTGGGGGCGTAACCGGCCACGTCGGAGCCGACGCCGATGGCGATGACGCGGGTGCCTTGAGCCTTGATCGCGTTAGCGGAGAAGACTGCTTGTTCGACTTCGGCGAAGCGGGTGGTGACGCCGTTGCCTAGGGCTGCGGGGCTGTAGCGGGTCGGGCCGCCGTCGGTGATGATGAGGGCGACGTCGAAGAGCTTTCCGTTGGCTGCCTGCTCGTTCTGCTGTTCCGCGACCTGGTAGAGGCCGCGATCCCAGTTGGTCGATTCCGGGTCAGGGGCGATGCCACCGCTGCCTGGACCGCCTGGGATGATCATGCCGTCGATCCAGGCGTTGACTTTGTCCGCGCCCGCCTGTGTCGACACTGGAGTCAGAGGGCGGTTGGCGTTGACATAGCCCATGGCGGGGGCATTACGACCAAAGGTGAACAATGCTACCTGTGAGTTGGTGCCAACCAGAGCGTTGGTCAGGCCGCTGGCGGAGTCCTTGAGCGTCTGCTGGGCCCCAGCTTGTTGAACGGAGTAGGACATATCCATGATCAGGGCGACATTGAGTCCGCACGAGGCCGGCAAGGCTGGGTCGTCCATGGATTCCGCCCAGGTTCCAGATGAGGAGCGTCCACCGGTCGTGGTGGCCGGGAAGTCGGCGGATGAGTAGGTCTGGCCTTCGCGCAGGCGTGGTCCGGTTTGGACGGCGTAGGTCTTGTTGGGGTAGTCGGACGAGGTCTCAATGGTCGAGTCGGGATACCACCCTGTGGGGGAGGGCGTCTTTTCTGTGACGAAGAACCGCCGGTCGTAGTTGGCGCCGCCGAATTGAGTGTCAGGGATAGTGAAAGTGCAGTCTCCGTTGGATTGGGACTCGCACGTGGCCCAAGGATCGGCCAAGGGAGCCCCGATGGTGTTGCGTGAGACGGCGTTCAACTGCAGATTCACTCCTTGCAACCCGGCGACTGTGGTGGAGTTCTGACGGACCCCACCTACGCTGACAACGATGGTCGCTGTGTGCTCGTCAGCGGCTTGTGCTGTCGGACTCAGGCCAGTCAGCGCCGCGACTGATGACAACGCTAATGCACTCGCAACGGCCACCGCTGAAAACTTTGTACGCTTGTCCATGACTCCCAATCCTCCGGTCGGCGTGGCGTCGGGAATGGCGGCGGCATCGACGCGCCGCACCTCCAACGACTCATCATCACACTAGCTGCTTGTTCACCATGCAATAAGTCCTCATCGTGATGTATGTCATGGAGAAATCGACATAACGGAGCACATATATAGGTATCACACCATATGCGTCCACATAGAAATGTGTCAGCATGGGATGGGGGTGGTGAGCCAATAGTCGGGAAAATGGTCAAAGGCTAGGACAAACGTGAGAGCCGTCTCAACCAATCAGGGTTGAGACGGCTCTCACATCGATCACATGAGCAGGCGTCGTCAACAGCTGCCCTCGGGCGCCACGCTCAAGGCATCCCTCATAATCCGGGGCGCTTGCCGATGGAGTACGTGATCGGCTGGATGGTGGCGAAGAAGTCCGATCCCTTGTCGTCAACGACGATGAAGGCGGGGAAGTTCTCGACCTCGATCTTCCAGATGGCTTCCATGCCGAGTTCGGGGTACTCCAAGACGTCCACCCGCTTGATGCACTCCTTGGCCAACTCGGCGGCGGGACCGCCGATTGAACCGAGATAGAATCCGCCATGCTTCTTGCAGGCGTCGGTCACCTGTTGCGACCGATTGCCCTTGGCCACCATGATCATGGAGCCGCCAGCCTCTTGGAACTGGTCGACATAGGAGTCCATGCGTCCAGCCGTGGTCGGCCCGAAGGAACCCGACGGCATGCCCTCAGGCT
>JAITVA010000129.1 GCA_031286045.1 Propionibacteriaceae bacterium
ATCTCAGCCTGATCCAGTGGGATGGGCCAATCGATGGCCAGGGTCGGATCGCCCAGGTTGACATAGGCGTAATGCGGGATGGCCGCTTCGCTCCAGTGGTCGTTGACCAGGTAGGAGTAGGTCACATTGTCGGTCAGGGTCTGGTAGGCGTTGCCGACCCCGCGAGGCACGAAGACGGCCACCGACTCGTCGACCTCGATGGTGAAGACGGTGCCGAACGATGGACCCTCACGCAGATCCACCCAAGCGCCGAAGAAACGCCCCTGGGCAGCGGAGACGAATTTGTCCCAGGGCTCGGCGTGGATGCCACGAGTCGTCCCCGCCTTGTCGTTGAAGCTCATGTTGTTCTGTACTGGGGCGAAGTCGGGCAGCCCTGCCGCGATCATCTTCGCCCGTTGCCAGTTCTCCTTGAACCAGCCGCGACTGTCGGCGAACACGTCGAGGTGGACGACGAGGAGTCCTGGGATGGCGGTGGTGTCGATGTTCATATGACGCGCCCCTGTGTTTTGGTCGATAGGTCATCACGATGATGAGTGGAAACTACGTTATCCAACAGTATGCTAATACACGCGATAGAGGGCGATAAAACAGTATCCTCTGTATTGAACCATGACATTCGACGATAGGAAAGATCGTGAAGGGAATCATCCTCGCAGGTGGGGCCGGAACTCGCTTGCATCCGCTGACGATCGGTTCCAGCAAACAGATGCTGCCTGTCTATGACAAGCCGATGATTTACTACCCCTTGTCGACCTTGATGCTGGCGGGCATCCGGGACATTCTGGTGATTTCGACGCCGGTCGACTCACCAGCTTTCCAGCGTCTGTTGGGCGATGGCTCGCAATTCGGTGTTTCCCTGAGTTATGCCGTGCAGCCCTCGCCGGACGGGCTGGCACAAGCCTTCATTCTCGGGCGCGACCATGTCGGCGATGACAAGTCGGCCCTCATCTTGGGCGACAACTTGTTCTCCGGGCCGGGTCTGGGGACCCGCCTGCGCGACATGACCGATGTGACAGGGGCCTCTGTTTTCGGCTATTGGGTGTCGGATCCGACCGCCTACGGCGTGGTCGATGTGGACGCCGACGGCACAGCCCTCTCGATCGAAGAGAAACCAGCCCATCCGAAGTCCAACTGGGCGGTGCCGGGTCTGTATTTCTATGACGAGCGCGTCTGTGACTACGCCGCCAGTTTGAAGCCGAGTGCTCGTGGCGAGTTGGAAATCACCGACCTCAACCGGGTCTATCTCGATCAGGGCGACCTTCATGTCTGTCTACTGCCTCGTGGCACCGCTTGGCTCGACACCGGCACTTTCGACTCGCTGGCGGAGGCCAGTGACTTCGTGCGCACGGTTCAGAAACGTCAGGGTCTGCTGGTCGGATCACCGGAGGAGATCGGTTGGCGCATGGGCTATCTCTCCACCGAGGAGCTCTTGGCTCAGGCGGCCAAGCTGGGGAAGTCCGGCTATGGAGAGTACCTGCGGGTGGCTGTCGAGCAGAACGCGCGCTAGTGTGGCGACCCGCTTCGTCTGATCAGTGTCGCTGGTTGTCACAGGGCTGTCTTGGGTGTTCAGATCAGGTCGGTAGATTCGAGTGCGCTAGGCTGAGTGATGGACTGTCGATTGGCGGCGCGGTGTCAGATTCTAAGGAGTTGTCGTGAAGAGAGCATTGATCACCGGAATCACCGGTCAGGATGGCTCCTATTTGGCGGAGTTGCTCTTGTCGAAGGGGTACGAGGTTTATGGGCTATGGCGTCGTAAGAGCGTCGTTGACTACGGGAATGTCGAACACATCAAGGATCGGATCCGGTTCATCTACGGCGACATGACTGATCCGATTTCACTGATCGCCGCCATGCGCATCTCCCAGGCAGACGAGGTCTACAACTTGGCGGCCCAGTCCTTTGTCACGACCAGTTGGGAACAGCCGCTGGCCACGGCGGACATCGATGGCATCGGGGTGACGAACATTCTCGAAGCGATTCGGATCGTCAAGCCTTCCGCGAGGTGTTACCAGGCCTCGACCTCGGAGATGTTCGGTCTGGTCCAGGAGACTCCTCAGACGGAGAAGACGCCGTTCTATCCGCGCAGTCCCTATGGCGTGGCCAAGCTGTATGGGCATTGGATCACGAAGAACTACCGGGAGTCCTACGGGTTGTTCGCCTGCTCTGGAATCTTGTTCAACCATGAGTCGGAGCGGCGTGGCGCCGAGTTCGTGACACGCAAGATCACCCGGGCTGTCGCGCTAATGACGCAAGGACTCCAGGACGTGCTCGAGTTGGGCAACATGGACGCCAAGAGGGATTGGGGCCATGCTCAAGACTATGTCCGTGCGATGTGGCTGATGCTTCAGCAGGACGAGGCCGACGATTATGTCATCGCCACTCATGAGACGCGCACTGTCCGGGAGTTTGTGGAGACGGCTTTCGCCCAGGTCGGAACCACGCTCGAGTGGAGCGGGAGCGGTGTCGACGAGGTCGGTCGCGACGCTCAGAACGGGAAGGTGTTGGTTCGAGTCAATCCAAGTTTCTTCCGCCCGGCGGAGGTTGAGATCCTGTTGGGGAATCCAGCGAAGGCGGAGTCGGTGCTTGGCTGGCGCCGCGAGATCACCTTCCCCGAGTTGGTGTCGCGCATGGTCCGTCGTGACATGGATCTCGTCCGTCTCCAGGCCGAGCGTTCGTGAGATCTGATGAGATCGCTTGTCACCGGCGCTGCTGGTTTTGTCGGACACTATCTGATTGACGAGTTGGTTCGAGGCGGTGACGCCGATGTCCATGCGACGAGACTGCCGCATGAGTCTCTCGCTCCTTGCGCCGCCACGATTCATGAACTCGATGTGACTGATTCTGAGGCGGTCACGGCCTTGCTCGGGCGCCTGTGTCCGGATCGGGTGTTTCACCTGGCAGCCATGAGTTCGGTGGCCTTGTCGTGGAAAATGCCAGCACAGGTCGTCAAGGTGAACGCCGGTGGGGCTCTGAATGTGCTTGAGGCTGTCCGGCAAGAGTCGCCGCAGTCGCGGGTCGTCTTGATCGGATCAAGCGAAGAGTATGGGTTCACTGGCGCGTCGCGGCCTTGTCTGACCGAGGAGGATCTGCCCCGGCCTGGCAATATCTACGCAGTCTCCAAAGTGACACAGAACCTCATGGGATCGGTCTATGCCCGAGCCTACGATCTCGAAGTCGTCTCAGTTCGGGCCTTCAACCACATGGGTCCGGGGCAGGCCCCTCAGTTTGTGGTGGCGGATTTCTGTCGTCAGATCGCTGAGATCGAAGCCGGGCGACGGGAGAGTGTTCTTCGTGTCGGCGATCTGAGCTCACAGCGGGATTTCTGCGACGTGCGCGACATTGTGCGTGCTTACGTCCAGCTGAGCGAGGTCGGAGAAGCGGGCCAAACCTACAACGTCGGCTCAGGCGTGGCGGTGTCCATTCAGGAGATATTGGACACCTTGGTCCAGCTCAGCACCGTGCCGCTTCGGGTCGAGGTTGATCCGGCCAAGTACCGGCCCAGCGACATTCCAGTGACTCAGGCCGACATCACAAAGCTCCAGGCTCTGACGGGGTGGGTCCCCACCTATGACCTCGCCACCACACTGGCTCAGACCCTTGACTGGTGGCGACGACACCTGGATGATGCTGAATGAGAATAGCCGTTATTTATGATTGTCTGTTCCCGTGGACGAAGGGTGGCGGTGAGAAGCTCTACACCGAGCTGTCCCAGCGTTTCGCCGAGCACGGCCATGATGTCACTTATCTGACGGCCAGGCAGTGGGGCCCGGATGAGACCGCCGACGTTCCGGGGGTTCGAGTGGTCCCGGTGACCGGGCGACTGGAGCTTTACGATGACCGGGGAGTGCGCCGACCGATCATGGCGCTTCATTTCGCCTGGGCCGTGTTCAGGTATCTCGCGTCGCATCGGCACTCGTATGACGCCGTGCTGGTGTCGGCGACACCCGTTTTCAATATCTTTGCCGCACGTGCGGCCCTGGCCCGGACGAAAACGCTGCAGGTGTACGACCATCTGGAGATTTGGCCGCGAAGCCGCTGGGTCGAATACTCAGGGCCGCTGGTGGGCACAATCGGGTTTGTGCTTCAGCGTGCCGGGGTCCGCCTGACTCCGCTGGCGACTTGTCACTCGCGGTTGACTGAGCGAATGCTGCGCCGCGAGGGGATGCGTCGACCCATCCTCGTCAGCCCTGGCCTGATCAGCGCGGAGAGCAGCGGTGCTGTCAGCGTTGATCGTGACGCGAGTCAGCCTTATCTCGTCTTTGTCGGGCGTCACATCCAAGACAAGCGGGTCGAGCTCATTCCTCCCGCCCTGGCGGAAGCCAGAAAGGTCGTTCCCAATCTGCGAGCAGTGATCGTGGGCGAGGGCCCGGAGACCGAGTCGGTGAAGGCGGCGGTGGTCGACCTGGCACTGGAGGAGGCCGTGGACATGCCGGGATTCGTCAGTCAGGAAGAGCTTGACCGGCTGGTCGCCAATGCGGCCTGTCTGGTGAACCCGTCGCGACGTGAAGGCTACGGATTGGTCATCGTCGAGGCTGCCGCCTGCGGCACGCCTTCTGTTTTGATTCAGGACGACTACAACGCGGCGGTGGAACTGGTGGAGCCAGGTGTCAACGGTTTCATCGCGCCGGACCCGTCGAGCCAGAGCCTGGCTCAGTCGATCTGTGCTGTCATCGGCGGGGGAGAGGGCCTGAGACGTTCGACCCGAGCTTGGTATGATGACGCGGTCAAGACGCGGACGGTCTCGCGAACAGCCTTCGCTATCCTCGCTCACCTGGAGAAGGAGATGTCGTGAAAACAGCAGATGGAGGCACCTCGGTTATCTTGTGTGACCTGCTTTTCTTCAGTGATCGCTCCGGGGGTGTGGGGACTTATGCCCGAGAGATTCTTCCGCGATGCGCCAAGGCCATGCCTGAGGTCACCTTCGTGGCACTGACGACCGAACGCAGCGGTGCGCTGGTCGAAGAGTGGTTTCCGGGTCGTGTCCTGACCGTGTCCGGGCGACCGCAGACGCCAGTACGCTTGGCCTTCGACGAGTTCATCAGCGTCAACGCCGCTGGTCGGCGGGTCAGGGCTGACCTGGTGTGGAGCCTCGCCAATTTTGGACCGATTTTTGGGCGACCACGATCCGTGGTTACCACCCACGACGCCATTCCTTTCGAGTATCCGACCAGTGTCGGAGTGCGGCTGGCCATGCGGTTGACAGGTCGGCACGCCAGTCGCGTCTTGACCGACAGTGAAGACGCGAAACGCCGACTGGCCCCGCTGCTGTCAGTCCCCAGCCAACGGATCGTCCCGGTGCCGCTAGGAGTCAGCAGTGGAGTCTTCCAGGGCGACGTGTGGAAGGAACTGGGCGCCTTGGGCCTCCATGAGGGGCGGCCCATCGTCTTGAGCGTGGGTAATGACTACCTCCACAAGAATATGCTGAGTGTGGTCCGAGCTATGGCCCAGATGCTGGTCGGTGACAGACCCCTGCTCGTCCTTCCAGGTCGGGTGAAGACACACGTCGAGCCCTTGGTCGATCAACTTCACCTGACCGATGATGTTTTTCTGCCCGGCTGGGTCACCGACGACCAGGTTGACGCCCTCTACGCCGCCGCGTCGCTGTACGTCTGCCCGTCCTTGGCCGAGGGCTTCGGTTTACCCTTGGTCGACGCCATGGCCCGGGGATGCCCGGTGCTAGCCAATGATATCCCGGTCCTGCGAGAGGTCGGCGGTGACGCGGCCGCCTATGTCGACGCGACCGACCCGAAGGCCTTGGCCGATTCGATCATGTCCTTGCTGACTTCGCCAGACAAACGGGCAGCCTATCGACAGGCAGGTTTGAGGCATGCTCAGGGATTCACCTGGGAACGGTCGGCTGAGATCACGGCAGGGGTGCTTCGAGCCGCCCTTGACCCGAAGCGAGATCGGTAGTGTCGGCCCTGACAACCTTCTTGACCAGAAGTCGCAATGTTTCGCGTAGTAGTTACGTCTGGAACACGGCTTCGAGCCTCCTGTTCGCGGCCCAGACAATTCTCATATTGTTGGTGGTTTTTCCAACTCTGGGCGCTGACACCGCCGGGTTGTTCTCAATCGCCGCCGCTCAAGCCTATCTGTTGTGGGCGATCGGCACCTTCGGCATGCGCACCTTCCAGGCCTCGGATGCTCGGTACTCCTTCTCCTTCGGAACCTATGTCAGATCTCGGTTCGTGACGGTTGGCGCCATGATGGTCGTCGGCGCTGGATTCCTCCTGTTCGAAGGGCTTGTCGGAGCCTACTCGTTGGCGAAGATCGGCGTCATCGGGGTCATGATCGGGTTGAGGGCGCTTGACTCACTTGAGGATGTGGTCATCGGTGGGTTTCAACAGTCTGATCGTCTCGACATCGGGGCCAAGTTGTCGACCATTCGAGTGGGGCTGACGAGTGCTATCATCCTTGTTTGCGTTGTGGTCACCCGTCAGCTCGTTTGGTCGCTGGCTGCTGGTTTCGTGGTGTCGATCGTGGTGCTTGGACTTCTGGTCCGGTCTTCAGTGCCTGGTCGTCTGTCGCCGATGCGTGATGGAGGCGGGTTGCGTCCCGTTGGCCGACTGCTCTGGCTATGCTCGCCGATGTTCCTGGCCTCATTCCTCACCATGTGGATCGCGAACGCGCCCAAGTACGCAATCGAGGCGGTGCTCGATTCTGGCGCCCAGGGCTACTTCAACTTGCTGTCGGCGCCGACTTTTCTGGTCTCTTTGATCAGCGGCATGATCTATGGTCCACTCGTGGTTCGTCTGTCGAGGTACCACGTCACTGGCCAGACTCGACTCTTCAACCGATTGGTGATTCGAGTGTTGGCGATCATCGGGATCGTCACGGGAATCGGCCTGATCGGTGGTTTCTTTCTGGGCATACCAATTCTGCAGTTGTTCGCCCAGGGGTCTTTGGCCGGTATGAGACGTGACCTGATGCTGCTGCTCCTGGCCAGCGGTTTCCTGGCGGTGGCAGCCTTCTTCGCGGCCCTTCTCGTCATCATCCGCCACCAGGTCCGGTACTCTATCGCTCTGGCCGTGACGGCGCTTGTAGGGCTGACTGGAGTCTTCTGGGTGCGACAGTGGGGTATGTCCGGTGCTGTCCTCCTGTATCTGGCCTTGTTCGTTCTTGAGACGGTGCTTTTGGCGGTGTTCACCCTACGGTCTTTGCGTCACGGCCAGAACCTGCCGGAAGAGACCGTGTGACGGCGGGCACACCCTCAGTCGGTCTCCTCTACTGATGGAACGGCTGGCGCTTGAAGAAGGGCGACTTGTCTGACCAGTCGGGCGAAACGCTGTTGGTCTCTTCTACGGGCGATAGAGTCCTTGATCAGGGTGAAAATCACAATGACGGTCAGGCAGTAGAGCAGCAGGTCGGTGCCACGACCGATGCCGATGAGATTGGCCACCCATGTGACGGCCTCCGGGAAGAGGACTGCGGCGATGGCGAAACCGGCGAAGATGATGGCGGTGATTGTTGTCAAAGCCCTTATTCGACTGCTGGGGCGTAGAAAAAGAGCCATGATGACGACGACAAGGACGATGAGGATGACCTGGATGACCATCATCGCACAGCCTTCGCAGTGATCGTGTCAGCGACGATGTTGATGGCGTTGAGGGCGGACTGGCCCTTCTGCATGGAGTAGGCGGTGTAGTTGATGGTCACGGGCACTTCTCTGTATGTGTAGTGGTTGGAGGCGATCTTCTCGGTGAACTCCGAGGCGTGGCGGTATCCGGTCTCGCGCAGGTCGATGGTCTCAGCGACGTGACGGTTGAACAAGCGAAGACCGTTGTGGGCGTCAGTCAGTTTGAGTCCGGAGGTGAGGTTGGAGAAGAGGATGGCGCCTTTGAGAAGGACCCGTCTCAAAGCTGGCATGTTGGTGGTGCTTCCGAGAAAACGTGACCCCACCACAATGTCGACCGGCGTGTCCAGCATGGACTGCCGCATGGCCAGAACATCTTCGGTGCGATGCTGGCCGTCGGCGTCGAAGGAGACGAAGAAATCGACGGGCAGGCGTCGGGCGTAGTCGATCCCAGTTTGGAGGGCGGCTCCCTGACCGAGATTGACGGAGTGTCGAAGCGCCAGCGCGCCAGCGGATCGGGCTTGGTCGAAAGTATCGTCACGGCTGCCGTCGTCGACGACGACGATGAGGGGGAAGATTGTGCGCGCCTGCTCCAACGTCGCGCCAATGACACTGCTCTCATTGTACGCGGGCACGATGAGGGCAGTGTCAGTGATGATCATGGACTGAATTCTACCCGACCCGTCTAGGAGCTGGGCCTGCGGGATCACCGTCTGCGGTCGGCGCCGCTTGGGTCACACTGGTAGCGCCCCGCAGCATAGAGCAGGGACGAGACAATCGCAGGGCCTTGTGAGGACGGCATGGGGTGGTGGCGCAGGTATCTCAAGCGGTCACGCAGGCGGCCTTGGTCGAGGAACGTGTCGAGTAGGGCGCGGTCGCTCGGTGTGAGCCGGCCGTCCAGGCTGGTGCGCAACTTGTGGGCCTGTCGGGTCACCAGACAGCGGTCTTCATGGACGAGACGTTTCAGGTTGGCGGCGAGGCGTTGGCCCGGCGAGGCCGCGTACCCGATCTCGTTGGCGCCGTGCTGGCGATAGAGTGTGTGGGGCTCTGGATCGAAGACGATCCTTCCCAAACAGACGGCTAGCAGAGACAGCCACCAGTCATGCATCAGCGCGGCGGGGCCGATGCTTTGGCGGAAGGCCGCCAGCAGTGGTTGGTTGAAGGCCATGGTGTGGCCGGGGGCGATGTTCTTGAATAGGACATGGTGGAGATCGAGCGGATGGGGCGCTTCGGCGGTCAAGCCGATGGGGTGCAAGGTTGAGTCGGTGACAATGGAGCGTCCGGCGTAGAGCAGGGGCACCCCAGGCGGCGCGCTCGTGATCGCGCGGGCGGCGATCTCCACCTTGCCCGGCAACCAGACGTCGTCTTGGTCGCAGAGCATGATGACGCGATACGTCGTCGGCGCCTGGTTCAAGACAGCGATGAATGAGTCCCTCGCCCCGAGATTGGGGCCGTGGACAACCTCCATAGTTAGGGGCGCGATGTCGAGACTGCGCAGTGTCGCCGCAGTGTCGTCGGTCGAGCCGTCGTCGCGTACCAGGAGGTGGACGCGTCCGGCCCCGGACTGGTCGGCGAGGCTGGCGATCTGGTCGTCGAGGTGGCGTCGTCCATTGTGGACCGACATCGCGATGAGGATGTCGCGGTTGCTGTCAGTCATGATCAGTTGGTCGCGGTCGTCGCGCCTTGCGTGCTTCCCAGGCGTGATAGAGGAATCGTCGCAACCTGGTCGGCATGTAGCGGTAGAGCGGCCCGCGCAAGAGCCGGTTGCGAAGATACTGGCAACGGGTGGTGAAGCCCATGGCCAAGAAGCGTCGCTGCACGTCGGCTTCGGCCTTGGCTAGCGCCCGACCACCGCGCCGGTCGAAGGCGCCTGCTCCGACCCGGTATCGCACCAGGACACGGTCGATGTTGGCGACGCGGGCGCCGTTCATCAGCATGGCGGCCCACAAGGGGTAATCCTCCATGCGCGGAAGATTTGGATATCCACCAGCGGCCAAGACCGCGCTACGACGGAAGACGACGGTCGGGTGGTGGAAGGGGGTCTCAAGGCGGGCGTCGCGCTCGATGGCGGTTTGGGTCGTGGGCACGGGCCGGGTGGCGACGAGTGTGCCAGGGTCGTCGGTGAACTCGGCGATGGCGGCGCCCACAATGTCGTACCCGGCCTCGATCAGGGGGAGCTGAGAAGCGAAACGGTCGGGCAGGCTGATGTCGTCGGCGTCCGCTCGCGCGACGATCTCGGTGTCGATCTGGGCCAAGCCGGTGTTGAGTGCGGTCGCCAAGCCCTGGTTGTGGTCGAATCGAATGACTGTGACACGCGGATCCTGCTCAGTCTCGTCCAGCCACTGGGCCACCCCAGGCACGACCGGACCGTCACGGACGATGACGACCTTGGTCGGCGCTAGTGTCTGCTCGACAGTGACAGAGTCGTAGGCTGTTCGCACGAAGCTCTCGTTGTCGTTGGCATACACGGCCATCAGCAGTGTGAAATCGACCATGGCGTGCCTTCGAGCTAGACGTGTCGCCGATACTACCAGTCGTCCGGATTCGGGTGGGCGCGACGCGGCGGCGAGTGCGCCAGTCGGTCAGATGAACAGAAGATAGGCCACGTTGCGGGAGAATCCCGTCTTCCACATGCCCAGTCGGATGACCTGAGCGACGCGCCTCACCTTGCCGAGGGATGGAATGGCGCAGTACTGGGCGAGAAGGTCCTTTTGGGCCTTCGTGAGCCGGTCGGCGAAGACCGCGGCGAACTCACGGGCTTGTGGATAGGTTTTGGCGATGTCGGTCCGAACTCCCGCTGGTGCGATCAGGCGACGCAGCTTGTAGCTGAGTCGGCGCATGTCGGTCGCGCCGACCTGGTTCTGGCGGTGTTGTCGATAGAGGATGGTGCAGTCGTCGATGTGGTCCATGTGTCCGAAAGCAGCAGCGATCAGCGAGATCCACCAGTCGTGCATCACCATATGACGGGGAACCACCGTGATGAGGTCGGCCAAGGCGCGGTTGTACATGATGGTGCAGCCGGTGGCGGTGTTCTGGATGATCTGGTCGCGCAGCGTGGTTCGGTCATAGTCGGCGAATGTGCTGGTCTTGAACGAGGCGGCGGTGGGTCGCAGCGACTGGTCGACGATGGTGAGGTCGGTGTGCATGAGGGCGGGGGTGGACTGGCCCCATTGGGCCTCCATGGCGGTGATCTTGGCATAGGACAGCTCGATCTTGTCGGGCAGCCAGACGTCGTCTTGATCACACAGCATGATGTAGTCGTCGCGGCGCTGGGTCATCATGGCCATGAAGTTGGCCGCTGACCCGCCCGAGTTGTGTTCGTTGCGTCGCACCTGGATCAGGTCGGGGTGGCGTGATTGGTAGTCGGTCAGGATCTCAAACGTGGAGTCGGTGGACTGGTCGTCATGGATGATGATGCGATCGGGCCGACGAGTCTGATGGAGCAGGGAGTCGAGTTGCTCCACCAGGTATGCCGCGCCGTTGTAGGTGGCCATGAGGATGGTGATCATCGGCGTCCCTGAAATGGAACTGTTGACCGGGTGGGACGCTTCCGGAGGGGGGTGACCCGACCGGGTGGGGTGTGGAAGATCATCATTGGGGTAGCGGGTCAGCCGATGATCTCGACGATTGGGCTGCTGTACACCGGCCCGGTTGTCCGCTTATCGGTGCGAACCGCGAAATTGGCGGCTTGTGCCAGCCGAGTCAATGCTCGATTGTTCTGGTCGAAGACCGTGATGGTCACATTGTAGTCATCCTCCCCCAGACGCAGATCTGGGAATTTGATCAGGATCTCATGCTGGCCCTGCAGGCCCGGCAGAGTTTGAGCCAGGTTGTGGTCCGTGTCTGTGCTGAGCATCAGGGCGCCGGTGAAGCTCTCGATCCGAACCTGGATGTGCCAGCCAGGAACAGTGTGGATGAAGTCGAGAAGACAATGGACTTGCAGTTCGGAGCCAGGGGGCATGACAACCTGCCAGTCGGAAATGGCTGGGGAACCGAGCGAGTCAGTCAGAAAGACACGTTCGATTGTCACGGTCGGGTCGGCGCTCGACTCAGAAGGGGTTGAGGAGTCCATGATCTCTTGGTAATCCCGGCGCAAGCGCTGCAAAGCGATAGACGGAACACTGTCTTCAACCAAGTGGCCCTTCTCCAAGACGATGGCGCGATCACACACGTCTGCCACTTGTCCAGCCGAATGCGACACCAAAACGATGGTACGTCCCTCATCTTGGAACTGATGGATCTTGTTCATGCACTTGATCTGGAAGGGCTCGTCGCCAACGGCCAGAACCTCGTCGACGAGCAAGATGTCGGGGTCGACATGCACCGCCACAGAGAAGGCCAAACGGATGTACATGCCGGACGAGTAGAACTTCACTTGAGTGTCGATGAAGTCGCTGATGCCGGAGAAATCCACGATGTCGTCGAAATACGTTCGAGTCTCCTGGTCAGTCAATCCCAGGACAGAGGCGTTTAGAAACACATTCTCACGCCCGGTCAAGTCGGGGTGGAACCCGGCGCCAAGCTCCAGCAGGGCAGCGATCCGGCCGCGCACAAGAACCTGCCCTGAGTCGGGAGCCAGGATTCCGCCGATGATTTTGAGCAGTGTTGATTTTCCAGAGCCGTTGGGTCCCACCAGTCCAATGCTCTCGCCAGCTTGAACGGTGAAGTCGACATGGTCGAGGGCTGAGAAGGTCTCAGTGTGAAGTTTCCCCTGGCCGGAGTTGACTAGACGGTCTTTCAGAGACTTCTGCTTACGGATGGTGAAGGTCTTGGTGACACCTTCGACACGGATCACATCAACACTCATCACATCTCCTGGGCAAAGTTACGTTGCAGTCTATCGAAAACATACTCTGCGATGAACAAGGCGATCAAGCCGACTCCAAGCGCGATGAGCAAGCGTGCCAAGAAGTGTTCTGGATAAATGACCGTGTCAGAGAATCGCCACATGACCTGCTGGAGAGATAGCACCGCTACCGTGATGGGATTGGCCAGGTACACCTGCTGAAACAAGGTGCCCAGGGTGCCGTGGCTGCTGGTCCATTCGACCACCATCTTCCATGAGTACAGGATGGGTGTTGCCCACACGCCGATCATCAGCACAACTTCAACCAGATATTGAATGTCACGTAGGTAAACATTGGCAGCCGACAAGATCAATGCGAAAGCCACACCCCAGACCAGAACAACAAAAATGGATAAGGGCAAGTACAGCCAGTTGACGGCTGGGATTGTCGCTGAAAAACCACCGCTGACAAGGATGAAGATGAGAAGGATGATGAACTGGATGGCGAAGTTGAACAAGGCTGAGCCAACCGATGCCAATGGAAAGACCTCCCGGGGGAGCTTCACCTTTTTGACGATGCCGTTGTTCGCGAGTATCGACACTGTTCCGACGGAGACGATCTCTTGAAACAGACCCCATAAGCACAGGCCCGTGTAGACGTAGACGGCGAATCCAGTGATGCCTTTGGCGGCGCCCAGGAATTGTCCTAGGACTAGCCAGTAGATGAGCAGCATGATGATTGGCCGGATCATGCTCCACACCAGTCCGAGGGCGGAGTCTTTGTACTTGGCTCGAATCTCTCGTTTGGTCAGTAGTTTGAGTAGGTGACGGTGGGCGACGATATCGGCGACACTGGCCGCCATTCCGCTCCAGACGGTGGTGACAGGAGCCATGTTGCGCAGTGGTTCTTGTGCGAGCGCAGCCATTCGCTCTTCAGCCGCAGTCATAGCATCCTCCCGTCGTGGTGTCCCCGATCAGTGTAGCGGTGACGGCCCCGCCTCACTGGTGGGTCGCCACCGTGAGGGCGGCCGATGGCTGTGTCGCATCAGTTTCGGGCTCAACCGAAAGGCTGCGACGAGCGGTGCTCGCTGGGCTGCCCGAATGAGACGGCTTGTGCGTCACAGCAGCGACCTCAGGAAGGTAGCGGACTGTGATAATCGCGCAGGCGGCGAGAGCGAACCCGAGTGTGCCCACAACCCATGTGCCCATGGGTGACAGTGGAATGGCACGCCACCACTCCACTTTGACATCCAGGTTGAAGTCGAACACGTCTGTCCCAGTCACCCAACGACGTATCCAGATATGGAGGGTGGCAGCCTGCATGACCAGGGCCATCACTGCAAGCGCGATGGTCGCTGGCAGTGAGAAGTACCTTGTGGGTCGAGACCTGACTGGGGCGAGCGTGATCGCGACGAAGGCGGTCAGCAAAGGCATGACATAGCGCGGCTGGATTCCGGTGTCTTGCCACAGGCCGAGCTGCTCCATCTGGGCCATCATGACTGGTGCACCGACGAGGCAACCGCCGACCAACACAAGGCCAGCGCCTTTGGCGAGTGTCATGCCACCACGAAAGACTCCAACCCATACCGTCACTGCGAGACATATTGTTAGAGTGTGGGCGACGATTTGGTAGGTGCCCATGTCAAACAAACCACGCGACAAGATATTGCTTATCCACTCGGGAAAGAAAAGAATATTGTGGAAGGCGAGCTTCAGCCCGGTCAACGATCCGTCCCCGTGGTATCCTGCAATGCCTCCGCTCAGCGCGGTCGCCTGTGAGCCGCTGAGGAAGCCGATCACGCCGATCACCGTGGTCACGCAAAATCCTGCAAGGGCGGGCCAATGGCTTCGCAGACGGCGCCAGTAGACGATCAGCGCTGCCAGAGCGACGACCACGCAGAACGCTGCTGAGTCCGATCGCGCGGCGGCGGCGACGACGACGCCGACTACAGACATGGTTGATAGGGACCACTGACGCCAGCGTCTCTGCGCCAGGAGTGCGCCCATGGTCGCGGCGCAGGTCGTGGTCACCCCGATGAACGACCATGAATCGGGCGCCACGGATGCGGCGTGATAGGCCACCATCGGTGCGGCGGTCGCGGCGATCATCCACACGTAGACGGCCTTGCCGGTCGTGCCGAGAAGCAGAAGCAACATCGTTAGTAGGATACTTGCCAAAGCTGCGTTCGCGAGTCTGACGGCGAGCGCCATGGAGTTGACATCGTCTGAAGCGAAGAGGTGCATGATGGTGTAATACGCTCCTGGATAAACACCATCATTGAAGCGGGTTGACGTGACTGTGTCTCCGACGTCGGTGGAGACACATTGCGCGGACTGGTCGAGCTTGGTGAAGTAGCAGAACCGGTCGGCGATGTCTGCAGGCACCATGATCTGCTTGCTTCCGTTGGCGGCCGGTTCGATGAAGGGGCAGGCTTCAGATCCAGGATTGGGGCACCAGATGCTGGCGAGGTGGAAATCCTCGTCCAGCGATGATCCGGACGGCGATGCCACAGCCCAGGCCACGAGGCCGACGAACACACCGAGGCCGACGAGAATTGCCCAGACTACTTGGGAGAATCGATGGGCCAAGAGTTGTCTGAAGTGCTGCATGAGTAGCGGAGAGACCTTTCAAAGGCAGTGCTGGGAGCGGAGAACTCCTCAACTATAGCGTGGGTGTGAAAGACGCCCCTTCAGCAAAGTGTCGTAGGCAGCGAGTATCTGTGGCTGGAGAACGTCCCAGCTTCGAGACCGGACGGTGGCCTGAGCACCCTCGGTCAAGCGATGCCGCAGTTGTTGATCCACAACGAGATTGTCGATCAACTCCACCGCTGC
The DNA here is from genome assembly GCA_031286045.1 of Propionibacteriaceae bacterium. Taxonomy (GTDB): domain Bacteria; phylum Actinomycetota; class Actinomycetes; order Propionibacteriales; family Propionibacteriaceae; genus WQYJ01. The sequence goes on from JAITVA010000129.1 coordinate 15,192, forward strand.
CATCGGATCGTCTGGTGGGTAGAGCAAGCAGTTCTCCCGGTCACGCAAGTATTCGGCGTTGCCATTGTTGGGCCGCACAACAGCGAAGCCTCCCGTCGCCATCATCTCAAGTGGGGGATAGGAGAAACCTTCGAGGCAACTGGTCTTCAACAGGATATGAGCCTGGCTGTAGACTTCGCCCACTCGGTCGGATGACACCGTCCGGAAAAACCGATCGACGCGATACGACGGCTTGGGAATGGAGTCATAGGCTAGATACCACACTTCGTATTGCTCGCGGTCGAGACCGTCGGCGATGGCGAAGGCTTCGTCGACGTTGCGCCAGGGGGTCCGATTGTCGCCTTCGATCAAAATCCGGATCCGACCCGACCAATCACGCTCTGTTACGGGAAACAGCGCTGGGTCGATGCCGTTGGGCAGGTAGGCCGCGTCATGGCCATAGGACTGCTTCAGCCAGTCACGGCACCATTGGGAGATCGTAAGATAGGACAACTCATTTTGGCAGTACGTCGCCTGAGCGCGATTATGGTTGATGTCGTTGGCAGCATAGAACTCGCTCTCGTAGTTTTGGACCAAGTAGGACTTCACCTTGGCGTACGGGTACTTCAGTGTGGCGGCGACCGTTGGCCAAAAGGTGGCGATGAGCGCATCGACATGCATGCGCTGCTTCATCTCTCCGGAGGCGACCGGGAGCGTCTCTTTTCCGTTGTTGCCACCCAGTAGGTCGAGGAGGAAAACGTTGACGGCCTGGTCTTGGAGCATAGCTCCATGCTGATGCAGCACCCGGCTGCCACCAGAGGTCTTTTGTCCCCAGACCACATAACCGAGGCAGGGGTTCATGTGGCCCTTGAGGAAATGGCTGACCGGCAGGCCGGTGTTGGCAGTCACGTGGTCTGCTAATACGCTCGACTGTGCTGCTCGGCCGAGATCCCGGCGCCACTGCCTGTCGACAACTAGGCGAGTCAGCTTGTCGTACCACTCATCGGGGGTGGTCAACACCCCGTCGATTCCATCGTGCACGACATCCTTGAATGCGCCGACATCGCTCGCCAAGGTCGGGACGCGGACGAGCGCGGCCTCAATCCACTTGTTTTCAGACTTCGATTCGTTGAACACGCCCTCGGTCAAGGGGGCCAGATTGATGTCTATCGCCGCAAGTTCTTCGAACATGGCGCGCCATCCCATGAAGGGGACCCGTCTGACCCGACTGCTGAAAGGCTGCAGTTCGCCGGTCAGTTGGAGCATTCCGGCTACGGTCAGGGTGACCTCGGGATGTTCAGACATCACTCGGGCGAGAGCAGGTGCTATCATTTCAAAATCTTCATTGTGAGTCATTGAGCCGCTGAAATACCCGACCACGCAGTGTTGGTTGTCGTTCGCCTGTGCCATGGCCTCACGTTTCGCGAGGACGGACTCTGCACGAGCGACCATCTCGACCGATGCGGTGTTTCGGTTCACGAACGTGTCTGGCACGACCTCCTTCATCTGGTCAGCGAGGACATTGGTGGAGGCGATTGCAGCATCGCAGAGCTCGAGGGTTTCACGATAACGCCAGACGCCGTCATCGTATTGATAACGCTCTTCCTCAGGCATGGTCTGAAGATAAGTGAGTTGATTCGTGAAGTGAGCATCGAAAACCAGGTCATCACAGTCAAAGACACATTTCTTTTGTTGGATATGGGCAAGTTTGATGAACTCTCGCACCAATGGTGTGGTGGGGCAGCGATAGAACACGAAAACACGCGCCAACGCCAACCACTTTAAGGATAGGTTGTCGATGAGAACCGACTGGCAGGACACGCCGGCTGACTCTAGCTGCTCGATTTGGTGGTCGATACGAAAACGCGGCGGATGGGGCACTGCAAGACGGTTGACCCCGCTGATGAATAACACATCGGTCATCGTGCGGGGTTTGCGCTGATCTATCCGGCCACTTGGGTCCCACGGTTCGGGGCTCAATGGATCAGGTTGACGCCTTTCTTTGTAGCCATGGAGGATATAGTGGGCGAGCGGATTGATGCCGGTGGCGATAATGTCAGGATTTTCATCAAGGTAGTACGTGGTGTCGAACTCCGGCGCTGGGTCGAAACCCTTGGTGACTCCGATCGTCAGCCAGTGGATCAGTGGATTCTGGTTTTGTTCTGACACCTCAGGGTGGTTGCGCATGTACCAGGTCGAATCGAAGCCGGCGGGCAGGGGGTTGGCTCCATGTTGTCCACCACCGTGGAGAAAGTGTTCCAGAAAGGAGGCTGGCTGGTGGGCGCGGCGACGGACCTCTAAGTTTTTGCGGGCCTTTGTCGACAACTGTAGTCCGTAATGTACCGGATCGAACAATGGCCCTGGTCGTCTGTTCTCGGCTAGGCCGTGTCGGAGAAAGTGTAACGCTGGATATTGGCCGTAGTAACGAGCCACATCTGGGTAGTGCGACAAATAGAATTGGGGATCGAAGAGAAGGGTTATTTCGGGTCCTAGGGCTGACCGACTGCCTTCGCTGTGTTCCAAAACCCTCCGGCTCACGCTGGCCAAGGCGCGCCTTCCCTCTTTCTTCAGCGTGGACCGGATACTCATGACAGTTGCTCCTCGTTTGCTTGCTCGTCAAAGTCTCTATTCTAAACTGTCATCGTACCTCACGATCCGGGCCTGATGGACCCGGCTGTGACGATGGGGGGTCAGTGCTCGCAGGCCTCGGCGTGACTCTGTTCTCAATGGCGGCAGGGGAGCGGGGCCCGGCGATCCAGGCGTGGCAGTGTAATCTTTTCGCAGTGACGACGAGCACTGCCCGATACGGAGGCGTTCAGCCTTCACGGCCGAAGAGGTAGGAACATGAGTGGACTAGTGAAGACTGCGGTGAAGATGCTCTTCCCCGACCACACGGCCCGCGGTCGCAGCGTCCGGATGATCACGGCTCGTCTCGGTCTGAGTCAACCGGGCGGACCCCAGGGCTATGAGGCGTTCACTCGTTTGGTCGAGCCGATGTCTTTTTTCCCCCCACTGCGAGACTCGTCGGCCGGCGATTGTCCTTTGTTCAGTGTTGTGGTGCCGTTCTACAACACCCCTGACAAATACCTCATCCCGTTGCTCGATAGTCTTGCCTCACAGTCATTCTCCGATTGGGAACTCCTCATGGGGGACGCGTCGACCGACCCAACGGTCTCGCGCCGGATCAGGCAGTTGGCTGCCAGCGACCCGAGGTTCCACTATCTCAAGTTGTCGACCAACGGTGGTATTTCACGTAACACCAATGCCATCTTGACAAGGGTTTCCGGTCAATTCGTCGTGTTCGCTGACCACGACGACACTCTCAATCGGCACGCGCTCAACGAAATGGCAGTCGCGATCGCGGATCATCCGGGCGTAGGGATCCTGTATTCGGACGAGGACGTTCTCAGTGATGACGGCTTGGTGCGCAAGGGGCCTTTTTTTAAGCCAGATTGGTCACCGCACATGTTCCTAGAGATGAACTACACCAATCATTTGTCAGTGATTCGTCGTGATCTGATAGAAAGTGTGGGGGGTCTGCAGGCGCGGCGTGACGGTGCCCAAGACTACGACCTGCTTTTGCGGATCCATGCGCGCCATCATGAAGTCGGCGTCGTTCATGTGCCCAAAATGCTGTATCACTGGCGGGAAGCTGAGCATTCCACCGCGAGAACGATATCCACGAAGTCGTACGCCATCGATGCTGGACGGCATGCCCTCGACGACTATCTGACGAGTATCGCAGTCGGCCATGAAGACGCTGACAACGTTCCAGATCGGCCCGGTTGGTACCGTGTTCGACCGCGACGTCACGCCAGTGTCGAGGTCATCGTCAAAGTGACGGACGACTCACGTTTGAATAGGCAAATCGCACAGATGGTGCGCGCTCGGACCCACAGTGACTGGTGCTCGGTGACCTACACTGCTTTGGCGGGTGACGAGCATTTGTTAGATCGTGTTCGCCGCAGTGGATCCGATGTCATCGTTGTCATTCGGCAGATGGCTTTGCCCCTGACGAGAGATTGGCTCGACGACCTGGTTGGCGTCACCGCTTTGCCGCACACCGCAGCGGTTTCACCGCTCTTGCTCGACAGCTCTCAGCGGTGGGTTCTCAACTCGGGATGGGTCAGCGACGGTGACGGTTTGTCTGCCCTGTACCAAGGTTGCGCTGTCAATAGTGGCGGCCTCGCTGGTCCGGTCGACCTCGTGCGCGATGTGGACGGTTTGTCCAATGACGTCCTCGTGTTTGCTCGTGAGCACGCGCCCGCCGTGGCGCAGGAATCACCAGTGCTCGACGCGCGAGACTGGGCGGAGCACGCTCTGCTCTGGGGCCATGTTCGTTTTCAGGTCTGTCCCGTACCCTCCGCAGGGGGACTCTTGAATGCGAACCTGCGTCCAAGCGGGTCGGGTGTGCGTCTTCAATCAGAGATCGAGGCGAAATGACAGAAGCCATGCCGGACATCCCCATAGTCGCCTTCGCGGTCGTCACATGGAACAATGAGGACATCATCGACCTTTGCCTCGATTCCATCCTTGCTCAGGAGGGCGTCAATCCGTTGATTTACGTATTGGATAATGACTCGCATGACGGCACAATTGAGCGGTTGAGGCGTCGCTCGGACATTCGCCTGACGGCGTCGCCTGAGAACACTGGGTACGCCAAAGGCAACAATCTTTTAATCGGACAGATTCTGAGAGAATCGGACGCCCAGTGGATCGCGCTTGTGAACTCGGACGCCACTTTGGATCCGAGGTGGGCGACTACGCTGGTGGCTTTTGGCGACGGTCGCGCCAATCTTGCTGCGATGCAGGGTCTGACTATGGATTACTTCAACCACGACATCGTCGATTCTTGTCACATCTTTGTGTCCACTCGACTGCAGGGCATTCAGTTTGGCTATGGCACCACTGTCGAGCCAGGGAGCTGTTATCCTCGAAAGGTGTTCGGAGTCAATGCTGCCGCAGCCGTCTTTGCCCGCTCGTTCATCGAGCGACAACCGGATCCCGACTGTCTTCTATTTGATGAACGCTTCTACATGTACTACGAGGATATTGACGTCGCTTATCGAGCGCTGATCGCTGGTTATGATTCCTACTTTGTGCCGGATGCCTTGGCTTATCACATGGGGTCCGTCAGTGCGAAGAAGAAGGCCAAGACGTATTCAGCCCGGATGGTCGCCCGCAATCAACTCGCCATGATCATTAAGAACACACCTTGTCGTGTGATGCTGCGTTTGTTGCCAGCCTTTCTGCTGGGCGTGCGCACTTTCTTGGGTCAGGTGCGCCTGGATTTCGGGGCAGCAGGCGTTCGGGAAGTGGTGCTCAGCTATGGAAGAGGTCTTGTTCTGATACCTCGATATGCTCGTTCCCGTCGGGCGATTCAGAAGCGGGCCAGGCTGAGCGCGGACTATCTGGTGGCCATCATGAACGCGGACGGTGTGCGCGGCTGATGAGCGCTGACAAAGCTGGCCTTCTTGTGTTCTTGCTAGTGGAGGTAGTATTTAGGCCGAGCGTGATCGTATGCCCTGCGACTCGAGGAGGGACATGTTTAAGAGACGAACTGGCGCCCGAGTAGAGGCGACTCCGCCGAGGCGAAGCTGGGTGAGGCTGGTCATCCTCATCGTTGCCGCCCTGGGTGGGATGGCGACTATCTTCAGTTGGTCAGTGGCGTCCCCGAGCGGCGCCGCTCCTGATGAGGGTTTTCACGACACCAGCATTTGGTGTCCTCCTCAGTCATGGTCGCAGGAGTGTCAGACTCGCATCAGCGACACCGGCGACCTTCAGGTGGCTGTGCCGAAAGAGGTGGCGGCCGCGCAGAGTTGTTTTGCCTTCCATGCAGAGGTCTCTGGTCACTGCGTGCTGGGGCTGTCTGGTGAGGAGGTGTGGGAAGGCCATTTCAACAAAGGAACCTACCCTGGCGGCTTCTATGATGTGATGCACCTGTTTGTCGGCTCTGATGTGTACTCGTCAGTGGTGGTCATGCGATGTTTCAACGGTGTGCTCGCGCTCGGTCTATTCCTTGTGCTCGCTTGGCTTCTCCCGCGCGACGGGCGCCGTCTGATGGCCTGGAGTCTGTTCGCCGTCAGTGTTCCACTCCTCATATATCTTGTGTGTTCGACCAATCCCTCGAGTTGGTCCATCACCGGGATGGTTGTCGGTTGGTTCGGTGCTTATGCGGCCTTCGCCAGCTCGACCTTGGCGCGTCAGGTGGTGTCGGGCGCGCTCGCCGTGGTTGGTGCTGTGATGGCGGCCATGGCACGCTCAGACTCCGGTGCTTACGTCGCTTTGGCTGGGTTGGCGGTCGTGATCGTTTACTTTGCGACTCTTCGTAAACGAGTCTGGATGGTGGCGATTCCCGGGGCCATGGTGGTCATCGGTCTCATCGGCTTTTTCTCCGGCGGCCAAACAAGCGTGTTGAGTTCAGGCCTGGCTGAGACGTCCCACACCGGTAGCTGGGGCTCCTTCATGTATAACTTGGCGCACTTGCCGCAGTTCATGGTTGACTATTCCGCCGGCTGGTTTGGTTTGAACTGGCTTGACACGCCTATGCCTCCGGTGGTCTGGGTCTCTGTTGTGGCTGTCTCGGTGGCTCTGGTGTTTCTTGGACTGCGCTGGATGGATTGGCGAAAGGGGCTCGTGCTTGTGGGCATGCTCCTGGTGTACATGGGTCTACCCCTGCTCATCTTGCAGCGCAACGGCGATTTGATGGGCTCGAACGTTCAGCCGCGCTATGTGCTGCCCTTGGTCCCTTTGATCCTGGCGATGGCCTTGTGGCGACCCAGGCGTGGGGGCGCCCCGTCTCTCACCTGGGTGCAAACTGGTCTGATGTACGTTTGTGTCGTGGTGGCGCAGGCCGTGGCGCTGCATGTCCAGTTGCGCCGCTTTGTTACTGGCACTGATGTCACGGGTTTCAACCTGAACCGTCAGGTGGAGTGGTGGCATCCGGGCCCATCGCCCATGGCGACGTGGTTGATAGGGGCTGTTGGTTTCGCTCTTCTCTCCGCTCTCCTGTTCATGGTGAGGACGGGTCGGGGGGCGACGCCAACGGTGGATCGCGACGCTGCTGCTCTTGCGAAGGGAACTGATGAATGCCTGCTCCAGCGTTCAGTTGACAGCACATGATTGATTATCGGTTCACCAAGCCGTGAAATATCAGCGCATGGGGAACCCAGGTTCCGCAGCTGGTAGGCTTTTTGTGATGTTAGTTGGGTATTTATGCTTGTTGGTGGCTTGTTGGTTGTGGGGTTTGGTTGATTATCGTAGGCACACGTTTTGGCGTGTCGGGTCGTGGGTGTCGGGGTTGACTTGTAGGCATGTATGTGAGGACGACACAGCGGGTGAATAAGGACGGGTCAGCGACTCAGTATGTGTCCAGTTGGCTCAGAACCACCGGGTCGATGGTGTCGCCAGGGCGGGGGTGTTGGTGAACCTGGGTCGGGAAGACCGGGTGGACCGTGACGGTTTGACTCGCTTGGTGGCCTCGATCAACCGGTTCCTGGGGGCCGGTGGTGACCACCAGGTGGTGCCGGTGCCCGCCCATGGGTTGAGGGTTCTAGAGTCCCGCTCGATGGGCGCGACGTGGTTGTTGGACGGGTTGTGGCGCCGGTTGGAGATCGGTGATGCTATTCGTCAGGTAGTGGGGCCGCGTCGGTTCTCCACGGATGTGGAACGGGTGGTGTTCGCTTTGATGGCTAACCGGGCGGTGGATCCGATGTCGAAACTGTCCGCGGCCGAGTGGGCGTTGCTGGATACTGTCATTTCTGGTTTGGATTCGATGAGTGATGATCAGGCGTATCGGGTGATGGATATCCTGGTCGAGGCTGACACTCAAGCGAAGGCGCAGGAGGCGGTGTTTTTCTCAGCGGCGAACTTGTTAAACCTGGAGGTTGATGTGTTGTTGTTCGACACGACGAACACGTACTTCCAGGTTGAGGACTGGGGTGAACCCCTAATCCCGGACAGTTTTGTTAGTTCGTCTGGGCGTTTTCGACCAGGCGTTGTTCGTATTCTAGTGGGGACAGGTAGCCGATGGCTGAATGGCGACGCCGGGCG
>JAITVA010000133.1 GCA_031286045.1 Propionibacteriaceae bacterium
ACTCTGGGCTATCGAGTGCCGACTCTGGCTTTGGCCGCCGCCACCTGCACCGGATCGGCGTCGACCGGATCACTCGAGCGCAGGGCCTGCATCAGCACATCCATCCGCAGCGGAACCAGATCCGACACCGCCAGCGTCGCCAAAGACCTGCCACTGGGCTTGATGTGCAAGACTCCATCAGCCTTGTATGACGCGTTGCCACCACCGGCGCGGGCGTACTGCGGATCGCCGAAATGGTGGGCGATCGTGATGATCTGGTCTGCGAGCGGGGTGATCATGACTGGGCGGTTCCTAACTGTCGAGGTGAGTGGTGGCCCCGCCTGGTCAGCGGCGTCGCCACCAACGATTATGCCATGGTGGGCGCGATAGGCATTGTGGGGTTGATGACGGACAGTCCTTCGGCGACAAGGTCCGCCACAGCCACATTCGTGCGGTCTCCTGTTGGGTCGACGAAACCGGCTTGACCTGCGACGACACGGTTGACGTGGGCCACGACGACGGCGGTTCCCTCCAGGAAAACCCCACGAGTCGAGGCTGACAAGGGACCGTCCGCGAAGGTCGGATCCAATGGCGCCCGGTCCAGTGTGTTGTGTTCTGTGCCCGCCATCACGATCATCCCAGCCTCATGCAGGCTCTCGACGTACGATTGCGCGACCACCGCGCTGTTGCGGCCTGGGATCAACTCGACCGCGTGGATGCCACGACGGATCAGTTCGGCAGCCAACTGCTGGGGAGACTGTTCGAATTCGCAGACTGGCGAAGCGCCATCGGCCAACACCGGATAACAAGGGATCCCGCCCATATCGAGCACATAGCGGCGGGCCTCATCGAAGCTGAGTGGGACTTCCGGAACGAAACCAGGGGTGCCGACCTTGAGCAGACGGGAACGGATCTCAGCCTGCAGGGCCGCCGGGTTATTGATGTCAACCATGGAGGGTCGGCCGTATGCGGCCGCCAACACTTCGGCGCGGCGAACTGGGTCCAAGCTGGCTAGGGCCTGCTGAAAAGCCTGGGCGATGTGGCGTTCCTGCAAGCTGACCCAGGCCAGGGGCACCTCGGCCCGTCTGGCCACGGTCTCAGCGATCGAGTCGGCCCGAAGTCCAGTGTCGAATCCCTGGTCACAAAGGTGGCGTGCCAGTTGCGACACCATCTGGTCAGCACGCTGGTCGTTGCCTTGGCGGGTCGCGATCGCCACCGCCTTCGCCTGAGGTGAGGGCGCACGGAAGGGGTCGATCCCCTTGCCCGTCAAGTACATTCGCCCAGGATTGCTCGGGTCGTTGACCCGTATGCCCTGGTCAGCCAGGTCGGGCACCAGTGTGATGAACTCCAGTCCATAGAGGGCCAAGATGTCGCCGCCTTGTGTCAGGTCGCGAATCAGAGAGTAGACCTGCTGGTCATAGAAATTGGACACACCGAGGACCCGCACCTGCTGGGCCTGTGCGCATGCCACCACGTCGGCCGGGGTGCTGAAAGCCGAGAAGTTGGGCGGAACGTGGACGTGGGTGTTGACGACGGCGCTCATGTCAGGTCCAGGACGCTTGGTTGCCGCCGATGCGTTCAGACTCGATCCGATCTTGATAACCCGAGTCCCTGAAGGCCTTGACTGGATCGGCCGGCAGCCCGCGGGAGACCCTCCAATCGGCCAGATCGGCGCGCACATCGGTGTAGAAGGCGTCCATCATGACCTGGTTGGCCGCCAACGGGTCGCAAGCCTCTTGGGCCTGACTCAGCTCTTCGCGATCGATCAGCAAAGCCCGAGCCAACATCTCCTGGACGTTGACCACTGAGCGGATCTGCCCGGCGATGTGGTTCTCAACATTGTGGCATTGGTCAAGCATCAGTTGGACGTCGTCGTTGGGGAAACCGCCGCCGCGCACCACCTCATGCAAGATGCGAAACAGTTGGAAGGGATCGGCCGCGCCAACCATCAGATCGTCGTCGGCATAGAAGCGGGAGTTGAAATCGAACGAACCCAAACGCCCGACCCGCAACAGTTGCGCCACAATGAATTCGATATTCGTCCCCGGCGCGTGGTGGCCGGTGTCGAGACAGACGAAAGCGGCTGGTCCCATCGCCAGGCAGTGCAGCAACGATGTCCCCCAATCCGGCACGTCAGTGTGATAAAAGGCCGGTTCGAAGAACTTGTACTCCAAGACGATGCGCTGACCGGGGGCCAGGTGAGTGTAGATCTGAGCGAGCGAGTCGTCAAGACGCTCTTGGCGCGAGCACATGTCATCTTGGCCAGGGTAATTGGTTCCGTCAGCCAGCCAGATCTTGAGGTCGCGGCTGTGCGTTTGCCTCATGATTTCGATGCAATCCAGATGATGTTTGATCGCCATCTGTCTGACCTTGGGATCGGGATGACACAAGGAGCCGAACTTGTAGGCCTCCTCTTGAAAGGTGTTTGAGTTGATCGTTCCCAGTCTCACGCCCAGAGACTGCGCGTAGTCGCGTAGTCGGCTGTAGTCGTCGACCCTGTCCCATGGAATATGCAGGGCCACCGTCGGAGCCAGACCGGTCAATCGATTGACTTCGGCGGCGTCGGCGATTTTCTCTTCTGGGGTGCGTGGGGTTCCCTTCTGGGGAAAGACCTTGAATCGAGTGCCCGAGTTCCCGTAGGCCCACGATGGCACCTCGATGGCCAGGGTGGACAGCGTCGCGGCGATGTCTGAGAATGTGAGCATCTGCGCTCCTTGTTTGTATATGAATCGTTTCAATCCTAGAATCAGTTGTGCTAGTCGTCAAGGTGGCGACACCGACCAACAATGCTCGATCATAAGGGGACAATGATGACCAATCAACGCGACATCCTCCTCGCCGCCGCGGATTTGGGGGCGACGTCTGGGCGTGTCATGGCTGGTCGTCTCACCGAGGGTCGCTTGACGCTTGATGAGGTACGACGCTTCCCCACCTCGACATTGACAAAGAATGAACATTTGCACTGGGATGTTGAGAGTTTGCGCAACCATATCGTGGCTGGTTTCCGTCAGATCGCTGGCGCCGGAGAATTGGCGTCGGTCGGCGTCGACACCTGGGGGGTGGACTATGGCCGTCTGACGCGATCAGGAGAGTTGATCGAGGAGCCCTTCAACTACCGCGACCAGCGCACCGCCCACGTGCCCGCCGCCTTCTTCGCCGAGCACTCAGCCGCCGGGTTGTATGCCGAGGCCGGGCTCCAAGTGATGGACTTCAACACCATCTTTCAATACATCGCCAGCGCTGAGGATCCGCGATGGGCTGACGTCGACTCCTGCCTGTTCCTACCCGATCTGTTCGAGTATTGGTTGTCAGGCGAACGTCACGCTGAGTTGACCATCGCTTCTACCTCGGGACTGCTCAATGTGACGCGACGTGACTGGTCGGCCACCACGCTGGCCCACCTGCGCGAGCGCTACCATCTTGACCTGGCCTCCCATCTGCCCGCCATCGTCGAGCCGGGCACGGTGGTAGGTGTTGTCCGCCCGAGTGTTCTCGACTCAGACGCCGAGGTGTCAGTGGTCGCGGTCGGCTCTCACGACACTGCCTCGGCGGTCGCCGCCATTCCAGCCAGTGGCCGCTTCGGCTACATCTCGTCGGGCACGTGGTCCTTGGTCGGCCTGGAATTGGACCACCCCATCCTGACCGAGGAGTCCCGCCTGGCCGACTTCACCAACGAGTTGGGCGTCGACGGCACTGTCCGGTACCTGCGCAATGTCATGGGACTGTGGTGCCTGACTGAGTCTCAACGGCACTGGTCGGCGACTGGCCGTCCGACCGATTTGACGACTCTGTTGGCTGACGCCGCCGCACTGCCCGCGCTGCGCGCTGTCGTGGACATGGAGAACCCCCGCCTACTGCCGCCGGGTGACATGCCTGCTCGGCTGGCCCAGCTCGCCGCCCAGTCCGATCAACCGGCGCCGACAACGCCGGCCGAGATCACCCGCTGTGTCCTCGACTCCTTGGCCCTGGACTACCGTCGTGTCATCCGTCGTGCTCAACGACTGGCCGGCGTCTCAATCGACGCCATCCATGTCGTCGGCGGCGGCTGCCGCAACCGCTTGCTCAACCAACTCACCGCTGACGCCACCGGTCTCCCGGTGGTCGCAGGCCCGGCTGAAGCCACCGCCATGGGCAATCTCTTGGTCCAGGCCCAAGCCATCGGCGCCCTGCCCCAAGGCATGGCCGCCCTTCGTCAGGTCAGTCGTGAGTCCTGCGAATTGACGACTTTTCTCCCTGGCGGCCTCGGACTGAGTGAAGAAGACTGGCGGCGCGCCGAGCGGCGACTGTGGCCAACTGATGTCTGAAAAGGTGTCTGAAATACCGGTATTCCCCTCCAATCGCGCTACCCTGGAATGGTCTTGTGTCAGAGCGAATGGAGGGCAACCGCGTGACCACAGCCTATTCTTTGGGACTTGATGTCGGTTCGACCACGCTCAAAGCAGTTCTTTTGAACGGTGACACCATCGTCCACCAGGAATACCGCCGCCACAACGCCGATGTCCAAGCCGAGCTGATTCGTTTAGTCGATGACGTGGCCAAAGCCCACCCCGGCATCGAAGCCGCCGTCGCCATCACTGGATCGGGCGGTCTGGGCATCGCCCAAGCGCTCGACGTTGAATTCATCCAAGAGGTCATCGCCTCCACCTACGCTGTCCAACGTCACTACCCCGACGTCGACGTGGCCATCGAACTGGGCGGGGAAGACGCCAAGATCACCTACTTCAAACCCGTGCCCGAGCAGCGCATGAATGGCACCTGTGCTGGCGGCACAGGCGCCTTCATCGACCAGATGGCCATTCTCTTGCGCACCGACGCCCCCGGTTTGAACGACCTGGCCGCCGGTCATCTTCATCTCTACCCCATCGCCTCTCGCTGTGGTGTGTTCGCCAAATCCGACCTCCAACCACTGATCAACGATGGCGCTCGCCACGAGGATCTGGCCGCCTCAATCTTCCAGGCCGTCGCCACGCAGACCATCTCAGGCTTGGCCCAGGGCCGCCCTGTTCGCGGCCAAGTCATCTTTTTGGGGGGACCCCTCCACTTCCTGCCCGAGTTGCGTCACGCCTTCGAACGCACCCTGGAGGGTCAGGCGACGGACTTCCTCGTGCCTGAGCAGGCCCAGATCTTCGTCGGTCTCGGCGCCGCCGAGAAGGCTGGCAAGACCGTGCTCTCCCTTGAAGAGTTGGCTCATCGTCTTGTCGAGCGCCGTCACTTGGTGCCAGCCTCTGGTCGGATGGCCGCCTTGTTCCCGACGCCGGAGTCGCGCGCCGAGTTCGACCAGCGCCATACCACCCACAGGTTCGCGCGCAAGGACCTGGCCGACGCCAGGGGCGCCTGTTTCCTTGGCATCGACGCCGGTTCGACCACGATCAAAGCCGTTCTGATCGACCAAGACGACAACATTTTATGGTCTCACTACGCCAGCAACCAGGGCGACCCGGTGGCGGCGGCCATCACCATCGCCACTGAGGTGCGCCATGCCTTGCCCGGCCCCGCCGTCATCGCCCAATCCTGCGTCACCGGCTATGGGGAGGGCCTGATCAAAGCCGCCCTGCACATCGACTGCGGCGAGGTTGAGACCATCGCCCACTTCCGCGCCGCCGACAAGATCGCTCCAGGGGTGACCGCCATCATCGACATCGGTGGCCAAGACATGAAGTACATGCGGGTGTC
>JAITVA010000208.1 GCA_031286045.1 Propionibacteriaceae bacterium
GGCCTCTGGGGATGAAAGACCAGCGGGGGCGCCGCCGATGAGGAGACCGAGGCGATCGATGACGGATCGGTTCGGGCGGACGATCCCACGGCCACAGAAGAGACAGGGCCGATCGCTGATCATGACGACACCATGATGGGGGAGCCGACTCAGCCGATGGAGACCCCAGCCAGCGGTGACGTGCAGCCGCCACTGAATTTCCACCCCGACGAATAGACTCTCGCCCACGCCAGTCTGAGCGGACCTGCCTGGACTAGAGCTGCGGTCCAACCCTCGATGCTTGATTGGTGACGGGTGCGAGTCGACTCGAAACCGTGTTGTAATGATCGATCAGTTAGAGTGTGGGACGTGTCTGATCCCTTGCGTTGTGTGGTCCTGATCTCTGGGACGGGCACATTGTTGCAGGCCTTGTTGGACGCCATCTCCGCTGGTGCGGTGGCGGCCCGCGTGGTCGGCGTCGGAGCCGACCGTGAAGCGACGGGGCTGGCCGCGGCGCGGACCCGTGGCGTTGAGACATTTGTTCTGCCGTTGGTTCGAGGCGGTGACCGGAACGCCTGGGATGAGGAACTGGCTCAGGCCGTGGCCCGGTTCGCCCCCGATCTGGTGATCTCGGCCGGTTTCATGAAACTGGTCGGCGCCGCTTTTCTGGACCGCTTCGCCGGGCGCTTCATCAACACGCATCCCGCCTTGTTGCCAAGCTTTCCTGGCGCCCACGCTGTGCGCGACGCCTTGCGGGCCGGTGTGAAAGTGACCGGGTGCACGGTCTTCGCCGTCGATGAAGGCGTCGACACTGGGCCGATCATCGCCCAGACACCAGTGCCGGTCCTCCCAGGTGACGACGAGGCACGCTTGCATGAACGCATCAAACAAGAAGAACGTCGCCTCTTGGTCGACGTCGTCCGTGAATGGAGTCAGCATCATGAATGATCGTATTGAGATTCGCCGCGCCTTGGTCAGCGTCTATGACAAGACTGGGCTGGTCGAGGTGGGTCGGGCGCTGGCCGACCATGGCGTCGAGATCGTCTCGACTGGTTCGACCGCCGCGACTCTAGCTGGCGCAGGGGTGGCCGTCACCCCGGTCGAGCAGGTCACCGGCTTCCCAGAGTGCCTCGATGGTCGGGTCAAGACCCTCCATCCGAAGATCCATGCTGGGATTTTGGCTGATCGTCGCCTCGAATCCCATGTCGGTCAGCTCCATGACCTCGGAGTCGCGCCCTTCGATCTGGTCGTCAGCAACCTCTACCCCTTCACACAGACGGTCGCTTCGGGCGCGTCGGTCGACGAGTGCATCGAGCAGATCGACATCGGTGGTCCCTCGATGGTGCGGGCGGCGGCCAAGAACCACCCCAGCGTGGCCATCGTCACCTCGCCTGAGCAGTACCCAACCTTGATCGAGGCGGTCGCGGCCGGTGGCTTCACCTTCGTCCAACGTCAGCGGCTGGCCAAGCAGGCCTTCATCCACACTGCCACGTACGACGTCGCCGTGGCCAGTTGGATGGGTGATGTCTTCGCCGATGAGGATCAGAATTGGCCCGACTGGATCGGTCGGACGTGGACACGCGGCCATGATCTTCGTTACGGCGAGAACTCCCATCAGCAGGCGGCGCTGTTCACTGGCGCCCTCACGGGGGGGTTGGCCCAGGCGAGGCAGTTGGGTGGCAAAGAGATGAGCTACAACAACTACACCGACGCCGACGCCGCCTACCGCGCCTGCTATGACTTCGACGCCCCAGCGGTGGCGATCATCAAGCATGCCAACCCTTGCGGCATCGCGGTCGGAGCGACCATCGCCGAGGCCCACCTCAAAGCCCACGCTTGTGACCCTTTGTCGGCCTTTGGCGGGGTCGTCGCAGCCAATCGGGAAGTCAGTCTGGACATGGCACAGACCCTGAAGGACATCTTCACCGAAGTGGTGGTGGCTCCGTCCTATGATCCGGCAGCCTTGGAGTTGTTGACCAAGAAGAAGAATCTGCGCATCCTGGTGGCGGCGCCCTACTTGGGTGATCGATTTGAGCTGCGGCCCATCTCTGGCGGGCTGCTGATTCAACAACCCGACCGCATCGACGCTCTCGGCGACGATCCGAGACACTGGCAGTTGAAGGCCGGGCAGCCGGTCGACGAGGCGACCTTGCGCGACTTGGAATTCGCCTGGCGGGCGGTGCGCTCAGTGAAGTCGAACGCGATCCTGCTCGGTCACGACCAAGCCTCGGTCGGCGTTGGCATGGGTCAGGTCAACCGGGTCGATTCGTGTCGCTTGGCGGTCGAGCGCGCCGGGGTCCGGGCTCGTGGCTCAGTGGCCGCATCCGACGCCTTCTTCCCCTTCGCCGATGGTCCTCAGATCCTCCTCGACGCGGGAGTGCGCGCCATCGTCGAACCGGGTGGGTCGATTCGTGACGATGACAGTATCGCCGCTTGTCAAGACGCTGGTGTTGCCTTGTACTTCACCGGCGCCCGCCATTTCTTCCACTGAGAGCTTGTGCTGCCAGCCGCTGGGTCACTCGATTGTGCCGGATTGATAGACCACGGTTGCCCCGGTGGCGATGGAAGCGCCCATGATGCCGTAGCTGGTGACGTCGTCGAACCCGAGCGACTCCATCCGGCTGGCGGCGCGTCCGGCCCGTCCGCCAGCGTTGCAATACACCACGTATTCCTGATCCTTCGGAAACGCGGAGATGCGAGGCACGAAATCGGCGCCACGGAAGTTGATGTTGATCGCCCCATCCAGGTGCCGCAGTTTGTACTCTTCCGGGGTGCGCACATCAATGATCAGCCTGCTCATGGGGCCATTGTCGCATACTGACCATGGTTGTCCATGGCGGCGCCCTGGTGTCGCGCGCTCGCTCATGACGGTGCGAGGCAGCCGTCTGCGCCACCGCCCGACATCAATGGCGGCCTCAAGGCGGAACCTCCACCGATGGAATTAATCGTCACTAAGGAATATAATCGCCATGTGACGATAGATAACGAGAAGACGGTCATTGTGGATGAGCAGGCGACTGCGGCCTACGCGCATCTCTTCGCGGCATTGGGTGATCCGACCCGCCTGGCTGTGCTGCAGCATCTCGCGGCGGGCCCTCATCGAGTTCGCGACCTAGTCGAGCACATGGGATTCGCTCAATCCACAGTCAGCAAGCACCTCGCATTTCTCTGCGAATGCGGCCTGGTCCAGGCGCGACCCGATGGAAGATCCTCATGGTACTCATTGGCGCAACCAGCATTGCTGGGAGTGCTCATCGCGTCGGCGGAAGCCACACTCCAGGCCACTGGATCACGGGCAGTTCTGTGCGCTCACATCCGCAACTTGGCAGCGCAGACCAGGTCGACGGGAGTTGGTCTGTCGTGAGCACTGGTCACGTCCACGCCCAGATCCCAGGCTCACCTGAATCTCAGGGCATGCGCACTCGTCTGGCGGTCGTCTTGGGGCTGAACTTGATCGTGGTGGTCGCGCAGGTCATCGGATCCTGGTTGACCGGCAGTATCGCCCTGCTGACGGACACCGCTCACGCCCTGACGGACACAACTGGTTTGGTCGTCGCCGTCATCGCAGGAACGCTGATGACACGGCCATCCTCTCCTCAACGAACCTGGGGCTTTCGCCGCGCCGAGGTCATCGCGGCACTTGGCCAGGCCATGCTTCTGCTCATCGTCGGAGCATACGCCGCAGTCGAAGGAATTCGCCGCTTGATCGATCCTCCTGAGGTCGCTGGCTCGGAACTCTTGTTCTTCGGGGTTATCGGGTTCGCTGTCAATCTCATCAGCGCCATGGTGTTGTCTTCGAAACGCGCCGCGAACTTCAACATGCGCGCAGCCTTCCTCGAAGTCGTCAACGATGCTTTAGGGTCATTGGGTGTCATCGTCGCCGCCATTGTCATCACCACCACACAGTTCACCCGGGCGGACGCCATCGCCGGACTTCTGATTGTTGGTCTGATCGTTCCCCGGGCGGTGACATTGATTCGCGAGACCAGCCGTGTGCTGATGGAGTTCACCCCGACCGGGCTTGACCTGGATGCCGTTCGCGGCCATATCCTGGCGCTCGACCACGTCAAGGAGGTCCACGACCTCCACGCTTCCACGATCGCCACCGGACTGCCCATTTTGACCGCCCATGTGGTTGTCACCGACCAGTGCTTCACCGATGGCCATGCTGCCACGACATTGCGTGAGGTTCGAGACTGCGTTGAAAAGCACTTCCCTGTGTCAATACACCACTCCACCATCCAAATCGAGCCCGCACGGCTGTGTCCCCATGGCGGATCCTGTTCCCACGACGAGCAGTGAGGCGGGCGAGGCGCAGCGGAGCGATCAGACGCTCAGTGGGGTGGCGGCATGGCGGGGTTGCGTGGTGAGATGGCTCTCACCGCCAATTCCGCTGGCTGTTCGGCGACTGTCTGCCTTGTCTGACTCCGATGTGACTCATCTTTCGACCGGCAGTCCCAGTTCGGCGGGGGTGACCGCTCGCCCCTCAGCCAGCGAGACGTTGCCACAGACGCCTACCGCGATGGCGCGCACACCATCGATCCAGTCAGATGGGCGATGCAGCGGATCCTCGCCGGGTCCGTCGAAGACGTCTTTGAGCATCCGCACATCGCCGCCGCCGTGTCCTCCGCTTCCGACCGCGACGATGGGGCGTTCTTCTGCCTTGGCGAAGTGCTTCTGCACAAGGAGGTGTTCCCCGACAGGGCGAACGGAGTCGTCGGTGTCAGACCCGGAGTAGCTCGGGTCGAGCACCTCGACCTTGTCGTCTTTGAAGAGCACAGCTGAGCGCTCCACCACCAGCAGTTCGGCCCGGCCCAGTGTCCCGTTGACACCGACGCGGTAGCCCTCCCATGGGCAATGCGCGTTGAGAGAGTAGGCCATCGAAGGGCCCTTGCGGTAGTCCACCACCAGGGCGAGGTTGTCTTCGGTGGTCACGCCGGGCCCGAAGACGTCCTGGTCGCGCAGGTAGCCGTCGTGGCGCTCCTGGTCGAGGTACAACTGTTTCAGTCGTGGGTCGTCACGCAGGTCCAGCTCGAAGGGGGAGTGGGGCCCATCATGGGTTCCGCGGGGCGAATGTGGGCCGAGGTCGCGTGCGACGACAGAGTCAGAACCGTAGAATTTGACCCCACCGGAGGCGAAGACCCGCGCCGGAATGTCGTCGATCCACCAGTTGACCAAGTCGAAATGGTGAGAGGCTTTGTGGATGAGCAGTCCGCCACTGTTGTTCTTGTCGCGGTGCCAGCGGCGGAAATAGTCGGCGCCGTGGGCGGTGTCGAGCACCCACTCGAAGCTGACTGAGGTGACCTGGCCGATCTCGCCGGACTGGATGACTTCCTTGAGCGCGCAGTTGCGCGGCGAGTAGCGGTAGTTGAAAGTGACGACCACTTGGCGACCAGTCTCGGCGACTGCGGCGGCGAT
Organism: Propionibacteriaceae bacterium; assembly: GCA_031286045.1. Lineage (GTDB taxonomy): Bacteria > Actinomycetota > Actinomycetes > Propionibacteriales > Propionibacteriaceae > WQYJ01. Next base: position 5,398 of record JAITVA010000208.1, read on the forward strand.
GGCCTTGGCCGACTCCGCCTTGATCGTCAGAGGTTTCTCCGTCACGACGTCGTACCCGGCGCGCAGACTGCGGCAGATCATGTCGGCATGGGTGTAGTCCGGCGAGGTGACGATGACCCGCTCGGCTCCGCTGCGAGCCAGGATGGCCTCCAGTTCGTCTGGCCCGCCGGTCAGGATCGACCCGGCGTCGTAGCCCCAGGCCTGGGCCATGTTTTGGCGATGGACCCCGATCCGGCCCGGGTTGGTGTCGATCATGGCGACTAGCGCGGCTGCGTCATGGTGATCGCCCCCAATGGCATCGAAATACATCTGACAGCGATGTCCGCAGCCGATGATGGCGTATTTTGTCATGTTCTCTCCTTTGGGAAAATGTGCTATTTAATACCGGTGGTGGCGATGCCTCGCACGAGGAAAGCGCTGCCCGAACAAGAATG
>JAITVA010000222.1 GCA_031286045.1 Propionibacteriaceae bacterium
CGGGCGCAGTATTGCCAGTCCCGTGCCCACCGACTTGTGCCTGGTCGGCGCCACCGTGTGGTCCGACTGTCGCCCACTCCGCGCTCGGCCTTGTCAGCAACGCGGTCGGTGGCTCCAAGGTCGAACAGAGTGTGGTCGCCAAGGGGCAACGCGGGTGGAAGCGGCAGCCGGTCGGTGGGTCGATCAGACTGGGCGGAGCGCCGACGTCACGGCTACGACCCTTGGCGCGAACCCGGTTGGGGTCGGGCGCGGAGTCGATCAGCAGGCGGGTGTACGGATGGGCCGGGTGCTGGGTGACGGCTTCAGAGTCGCCGTGCTCGACCAGGTGACCGGCGTACATCACCGCCGTGTCAGCGGCGAAGTACCTGGCCGAAGCGATGTCGTGGGTGACATAGAGCAAGGCCACGTTGTGGACCTCGGTCAGTTCGCGCAGCAGGTTGAGCACGCCCAAGCGGATGGAGACGTCGAGCGCCGACACCGGCTCATCGGCCAGGAAGACGCGCGGGGTGGCCGCGAGGCCACGGGCGATCGAGCAGCGCTGCAACTGCCCACCCGAGAGCTCATGTGGGAACTTGTCGAGGAACTGGCGGGCCGGCTCAAGGTGGACCTGGCCGAGCAGGTCCTCGGCGATCTGGTCGATCTCGGCCCGCGTCGCCTTGGGATGATGCACCCGCACAGCGCGGGTGAGGTGCTGGTCGATGGTGGCGACCGGGTTGAAGGAGCCGTAGGGATCCTGCAGCATCAACTGGACGTCCGAGACGTAGCGGCGGAAGGCGGAGGCGGCCTTGACCTGGACGGGCGCGCCATCGAAGCGAATCTCCCCGGCCGTCAAGCTGTACATCTGGGCGAAGAGCCTGGCTAAAGTCGATTTTCCGCAACCTGATTCACCGACCAGGGCAGTGATCCGCCCGGGGTAGAGATCCAGATCGACATTGTCGACGGCGTGGAGTTGGCCGGACTTGCCCAGGCCACGTCCACGAATGCGGAAGTGCTTGGACACCCCGCGGGCCGACAGCAGGGCCTGGTCGCCAACCCGTGAACCGGTCATGGGACCGTGACGGGGATCGGTGACGGGATCGGTACGATCACCGGCCAGGGGCGCTGTGGCGTCGACCGTCCGCGCGTGGTTCATCCTCGGTTCCCTAGACATGGGAGACCTCTTTCAAGTCGGACACGGTTTCGGGGTGGTGGCAGGCGACCTCGACGGTGACCCCGTTGATGACGAGGTGTTTCAAACTGGCCCGCTCCTGAAGGCAGAGGTCGTCCGCCCGGTCGCAGCGCGGCGCGAAGGGACAGCCATGCGGCAGGCGGCGCAGATCCGGCGGTGAGCCGGGGATGCCAGTCAAAGCCCGTTTCGGCCCTGACAAGGTGGGGAAGGAACGCAGCAAGCCCTGGGAGTAGGGGTGCTCCGGGGTGAGATAGAACTGACTGGTCGGCGAGCACTCCACCAATCGCCCGGCGTACATGATGGCGATCGTGTCCGACAACTCGATCAACAAGGACAGATCATGGGTGATGAAGATGATGGTGAAGCCCAGGCGGTCCTTGAGTTCGATCAGTTGCTCGATGATCTGGCGCTGAATCACCACGTCGAGGGCTGTGGTCGGCTCATCCATGATGATGATCTCGGGGTCGAGGGCCAGTCCGATGGCGATCATGGCACGTTGGCGCATGCCGCCGGAGAGTTCGTGGGGGTAGGCCTTGACGCGATCCGGCTGAATACCGACCAGTTCGAGCAGTTCGCGCGTCTTGGCTTGTCGCTCGGACTTTGTCATGTCGGCCCGGTGATCGCGCAGGACATCGTCGATCTGAGTTCCGATGGTCAGAACCGGGTTGAGGGCGTTCATGGCCGATTGGAAGACGACCGACAGCTCGTCCCAGCGGAAGCGCCGTAGCTGCTCCTCGCCCATGGTCAAAATGTCGGTGGTCGTCCCGGCGGCGTCGGTGTAGAGCAGTTGGCCGCTGATGGTGGCCGCGTCGCGGCGGTAGAGACGGGCGATGGCGTTTGCCAGAGTGGATTTGCCCGAGCCGGACTCACCGGCCACACCCAGGACTTCGCCGCGGCGTACCGTCAAGGAGACATGGTTGACCGCGACGGTCGCGTCGTCACCGATGCCGTAGCCGAAGACGAGGTCACGCACGTCGAGCACGACGGAGGGGTCTGTGGTCGGGTGACTGGCCGAGCCAACGGCTGGATTCGCCGAGAGACTAGCTTTGGTCACGTCACCCGCAGCCCGCTTAGCCGCGACACTACTTCCAGTCCCCTCGGCACGGGCCGCGCGTCCTGAGGAGTCGACGCTGACCGCCGCCTGGGTCGTGTCAGTCCCGGCCTGGTCGATCGGCCTCACTTTGGCCCTTGTCGGAAGGCCGACGGCCCCACGCCGACGGGCCTTGGCCTCAGCCTTGCGGGCCTTGGCGGCAGCCTTGGTCCCCGCGTTGGCCTGACGCAGACGTGGGTTGATGAACTCGTCGATGCCGAAGTTGATCAGGGACATGCTGGTGCCGAGCAGGGCGATGGCCAGGCCGGCCGGAATGAACCACCACCAAGCCCCCATGAGGAGGGCTGAGTTGACCTGGGCCCAATAGAGGATGGTGCCCCATGACCACTCGGACACCGAGGTCAGACCGAGGAAAGACAAGGAGGCCTGGGTCAGGATCGCCCCGGTCACCGTGCCAAGGAAGGACGAGGCGATGATGGCCATCTCATTAGGCATGATGTCGTGCAGGATGATGCTGCGGGTACGTTCCCCCGTGGCCCTGGCGGCCTCGACGAAATCCCGCCGACGCAAGGACATGGTCTGAGCACGCAGCACGCGCGACCCCCAGGCCCAGCCGGTGATGGCGATGATCAGGATGATCCCTGCTGATCCGGACTTGGGCAGAAGGGCGACCAGGATGACCGCCAGAGGCAGGGAGGGCAGAACCAGGAAGACATTGGCCAACAAGGACAAGATGTCGTCAGTCAAGCCGCCCAGGTAGCCCGCCACCAAACCGACCAGAACCGACACCGCAGTGGCCAACAAGGCGGCACAAAAGCCAACAATGATCGAGATACGGGCGCCATAGAGCATCTGCGAGAAGACATCCTGTCCGGCTTGAGTGGTGCCCAACCAGTGGGCCGCGCTCGGCGGTTGCAGCGTCTCCCAGGACACCGAGGACGGGTCGTACGGCGCGAAGATCGGTCCGAAGATGGCGAGCAGAATGAAGACAGCCAAGATGATCAGGCCGACCATGGTCTTGGGGCTCTTCAGCCCCTGCAACCAGGCGAAGCGATTGGACAAGCCGCTCGCCTTTGCCGGACCGTCCGACCCGGCTGGGGCGGTGGACTGGCTGGATGCGGGTGCGGCGACGGATGCGGTGGTGCTCATCTCATGCCTCCTGTCGGGTGCGCGGATCGAGAAAGACGTAGACGATGTCGGCGATGAAGTTCGCCACCAAGACCATGATCGTGATGACAAGGAAAATCGCCTGCATCAGCGGGTAGTCCTGGGACTGGGCGGCCCGAAACAGGATGGACCCGATGCCGGGATAGTTGAAGACGATCTCGGTCACGATCGAGCCGCCGACGACGAAGCCGAGCGACATGGCGAAGCTTGACAGGGAGGGCAGGATGGCGTTGCGGGCGGCATAGGCGATGACGACTCGGCGCTTGCGCAAACCCTTGGCCTCGGCCATACGGACGTAGTCCTCCGACAGAGTGGTCACCGTCATATTGCGCATGCCGATGAGCCAACCGCCGATCGAGGCGACGATGATCGTCACCGCCGGGAGGATGGCGTGGTACACCGCCGACGAGATGAAAGGCCCGTTGAAACCGATGGTGTCCCAGACGTCATAACCGCCCGACAAGGGGAACCACTTCAGCACAATCGAGAAGATCAAGGCCATGATGATGGCGAACCAGAAGTAGGGGATCGATGAGATGAAGGAGGTCACCGGCACGAGCGCGTCCAGCCAGGTGCCGCGCTTCCAGCCGACCACGGTTCCGAGCGAGACTCCGATGATGAAGGCGAGCACGGTGCACAGGCTGATCAGGATCAGCGTCCACCAGATGGCGCCGTTGACAACGGTCGTCACCGGCGTGGGGTAGTAGGCGTAG
>JAITVA010000006.1 GCA_031286045.1 Propionibacteriaceae bacterium
CGCCTCGCCGCAGGCCGCCGCCCGTTTCCTCGACACCGCCCGCGCCCGACGCAGTCGGAGACTCCGCCCACCTGTCTCACCCGAGTCCCCGCTGGGCGAGAAGACAGTTGAGTCGGTGACGCCTTCCCCCGACCGGCTCGAACGACGAGGGTTCGACCGATGATGACACTGGTGATCGGCCCCAACGGTTCCGGCAAGTCCGCAGCCGCCGAGCAGTTGATCCACGACCTGCACGCCGCCGACCCGACGACCGGCGCGCTGATTTATCTGGCGACCATGATCCCAGTCGATGACAACGGGCATGATCGGGTGGTCGCACATCGCCATGAGCGATCCGGCGCCGGTTTCATCACCCTGGAGTCACCCACCGCCGACATCGAGCGGACCCATCCCGGTTTCATCGAGGCCTGTGACCTGGTCTTGGTCGAGGACGTCTCCAACCTGTTGTCCAATCTCATATTCGCCGCACCGGCCCCCAACCGACGGGGGGCCGACCAAGCCTGCCAAGTCGCCTTGGCCCGCCTCGACCATCTGGGCCAGATCAGTCGTCATGTCGTCGCCGTCACCATCGGCGGACTGGCCCCGGCAGCAGACTTCGACGACGCCACCAACGAGTACATCACCGCCCTCAGCCGCCTCAACCAGGCCCTGGGTGACAAAGCCGACCAGATCATCCGCCGAGGCAGCTTATGAACCACCTGGTTGAACTGACCACGGCATCGAGCATGCCCATGGCCGTCATCGTGGCACTGCTCGCCACCAGTTGCGCCATTGTCATCGGCGCTCTGCTCGACCGGCTGATCGGCGACCCCCGCCGGATGCCTCACCTGGTGCGAGGGGTCGGCCACCTCATCGCCTGGTTGGAAGGTTGTTTGCACCGACCCAGTCACACCGTGCCTGACAAGGGACTTCGCCGCCGAGGCCTGATCCTTGTCATACTGGTCGTCGCGTTCGCCGCCCTGACCTGTCTGGCCCTCCTCATGGCCGCATGGTGGGTCTCACCATGGCTTGGGATCGCGACCGAGGCGGTCGTCTGTTTCCAGTGTCTGGCGGTCAAGAGCCTGCGCGACGAGTCCACTGCCGTCCAAGCCAGCCTTGAAGCCGGCCAGATCATCCGGGCCCGCCGCGACGTCGCCATGATCGTCGGACGTGACACCGCTGACCTGGACTCCTCAGGCGTGGCCCGCGCCGGAGTCGAGACGGTGGCGGAGAACACCGCGGACGCAGTGGTCGCTCCCCTGCTGGCCATGCTGGTCGCCGGCGGAACCGGCGCAGTGGTCTACAAGGCTGTCAATACCATGGACTCCATGATCGGCTATCGCAACGAACGGTACCTGGACTTCGGTCGGGCCGCCGCCAAGCTCGACGATGTCCTCAACTGGGTGCCATCGCGATTCGCCGCCCTCATGATGGTGGTCGCAGCCCGCCTGACCGGGTTGGATTGGCGGCGCGCTTGGCAGGTGTGGCGACGTGACCATGATCGCCACGCCAGCCCCAACTCGGCTCAAACCGAGTCAGCTTGCGCTGGGGCGCTCGGGGTCGAACTGGGAGGACCGGCGACGTACCACGGCGATCGCCATGACAAGCCTGTCATCGGAGCGCCCGGACGTGCCGTGGTCGGCGCCGACATCGTGTCGGCCAACCGACTGATGAGTGTGACATCATGGTTGTCCCTCGCTGTCGTGGTGGTGGTCCGACTCGCCATCGTGGGGGTGATTCTCCTTGCCGCACAGTGATTCCTCACCTTTGACCGACCCTGCCACGATGAGGGGCGGCCTCTTCACCGCGCCTTGTCCCCGCCGAACCATCCAGTCCGTCTATGGGGCGCCCCATTCACCGTCGACCGGGTACGACGACCACGGCGGCGACCTGGTGGCCCACCCAGGAGCCCGACTCGACTTCTCTGTCAATGTCAATCCCTTGGGCACTCCGGCTCCCGTCCGCCAAGCCATCGTCGACGGTCTGACCACCATGGGCCAGTACCCCGACCCCTGGTGTCGCGGCCTGCGACAGGCTCTCGCGGACCACCATGGCATCGACCCCGCCATGATCGTCTGCGGCAACGGCGCCTCCGATGTCATTCACCGCGTCGTGGCCGTGCGTCGACCACGACGCGTGCTGACCCCGGCTCCGACCTTCACCGAGTACGCCCGCTCAGCCCTGGCCACCGGCGCCGAGGTCGTCCACCACCGACTCATGCCGCCGCTGTTCGATCTCGACGACACTTTCCTTGACCGACTGACCAGCGACATCGACATGGTCTTCCTCTGTCAGCCCAACAACCCCACCGGCCGCTTGATCGGATCTGATCTTCTGGCCGCTGTCATCGACAGAGCCGCCCAGATCGGGGCCACTGTCGTGATCGACGAGTGCTTCCTGCCCTTCACGGACGCCGATTCTGTCATCACGACCAAGTCTCCTGCCGACTCCAGACACCGCCCTGGGTCGGGTTCGGACGCCCCACCGACGGACCGCCCCGGTCCCATGATGGGGCGGCAAACCCCGCCACTCTCGGATCAGACCAGCAGTGGTGACACGTCAGCTTCCAGGGCCGATCTTCCGCCCCATGTCATCGTCATCCGCGCCTTCACCAAGACTCACGGCATGGCCGGTCTGCGCCTGGGGTACGCGGTCAGCACGGATCGTCACCTCATCGCTGCCATGGCGGCTCAACCGCCACACTGGAACGTCTCCAGTCTGGCGCAAGTGGCCGGACGCGCCGCCGTCGGTCTGTCCGAGTGGGATGAACGTACCCGCGCCCTGGTACGGGCTGAGCGTGCCTACCTCACAGAGGAACTGACCCGCCTCGGTTTGGGTGTGGTCGGCTCCGACGCCAACTTCCTCCTCTTCCGTTGTGACCGGTTGGCGCTTCGTCCCGACACCGCCAGGAGGGGAAACGAGGAAGCGACATCACACCAACACGACCTCCACTCGGCACTGCTTGACCAAGGCATCCTCATCCGCGCCTGCGCCAGCTTCATCGGACTGGACGAGACCTACTTCCGCGTCGGACTTCACAGTCGCGCCGACAACGTCACATTGGTCGAGGCCCTGTGGCACGCCCTCGACCACCCCGAGCCTGGACCGGTTGCCTTGATCCCCGAGCCACAACAGCCTCACCCTCATCCACCCCAGCGTCCCGCCACCCCCGACCAGCACCCCGATGGAGGCACCCCATGACTCGACCCATCATGATCCAAGGCACCATGTCGAACGCGGGCAAGTCGATCATCACTGCCGGGCTGTGCCGTGTCTTCAGCCAAGATGGCTACCGCGTGGCTCCATTCAAGAGTCAGAACATGGCCCTGAACTCGTATATCACCGCTGACGGCGGCGAGATGGGACGGGCCCAGGTGGTTCAAGCTGAAGCCTGCGGACTAGAGCCGACTGTCGACATGAACCCCATCCTGCTCAAGCCGGTCACCGACATGGGTTCCCAAGTCATCGTCAATGGTCAGGCGCGTGGGGTGATGACGGCCAGCCAGTACTTCCACAGCCGACGCGCGCTCATCCCGGACATCCGGGCCGCCTATGACCGCCTGGCGGCGACCAGCGACATCATCGTGATCGAGGGCGCGGGCAGTCCAGCCGAGATCAACCTGAAGGCCGACGACATCGTCAACATGGGACTGGCCAAGCTGATCGACTCACCAGTCCTGTTGGTGGGCGACATCGATCGCGGCGGCGTCTTCGCGCAGTTGTACGGCACCTGTGCGCTCTTGCCACCCGAGGAACGTGCCCGCATCCATGGCTTCATCATCAACAAGTTTCGTGGCGACGTGACCTTGTTGGCCGACGGCCTGCGCGAGTTGGAAGAACTCAGTGGCGTGCCCACCTTGGGGGTTGTGCCCTACCTGGACGTCGACATTGACGACGAGGACTCCTTGTCGTCGCGGCTCCACTCCACCGCCTCGACCAGTCCCGACCAACCCGACATCGCCATCATCCGCCTGCCGAAATTGTCGAACTTCACGGATTTCACAGCCCTGTCCGCCAGCGGCTTGGTCAGTGTTCGCTACGTCGATCGCCTCACCCGCCTGGGCGACCCGGACCTGATCATCGTGCCCGGAACGCGTAACACCATCGCTGACCTGGCTTGGCTGCGTCGCACCGGTTTGGCCGACGCGATCATCACCCATGCGCGCCGGGGACAGCTGCTGATCGGTGTCTGCGGTGGGTACCAGATGCTGGGCCGGGCCATCGCTGACCCCGAAGGCGTCGAAGGCGGCGGCACTGTCGCAGGGTTGGACCTCTTGCCCATCACGACGGTGTTCCAACCGAGCAAACATCAGACCAGGGTCGCCGGCCGTATCCTTCCGCTGGCCGGCCCTCTCGCCGCCCTTGGGGAAGCCCAGGTCGAGGGCTACGAAATCCACATGGGGACCAGTACCTATCTTGACGACGCCAGACCGCTGATCAGGTTGACCGATGGCACAATGGACGGATGCTGGCGTGACAACGTGGCGGGCAGCTACCTCCATGGCCTGCTCGACTCGATTTCAGCTCGTCAGGCCGTGTTGAACATGCTCGGCGCCGATCCGACGACCCCCCTGGGCGATTACACCGAGTATCGTCAAGAGCAATACGATCGTCTGGCCGACGCCCTGCGCGCCAACCTGGACATGAAGCAGATCTATCACATTATGGGAGTGCGATGATGACAGGACTGATCCACCTCTACACCGGTGAGGGCAAGGGCAAGACCACAGCCGCCCTCGGGCTGGCCTTGCGAGCCGCAGGACGCGGACGACGGGTCTTGATCGTCCAGTTTCTCAAGGGCCACGACAGTGGCGAACTACACACTTTGAGCTTATTGCCGACCGTCACGGTGCATCGCTTGAGCCACGACTACGGCTTCGTTCGATCCATGACCAACGCCGACCTCGAGGCTGTGCGCCAGGAGCACGACGCCATGATAGCCCAGGCGGCCGACGCGCTGGCGAAGGGAGAGTACGACCTGGTGGTGCTCGACGAGATCGCCGCAGCCGTCAGCCATGGCCTGATCGACACCGGCCACCTGCTCAGTCTGCTCGACCACAAACCCGAAGCCGTCGAGATCGTCATGACTGGGCGAGACGCTCGCGAGGCTCTGGTCAATCGGGCCGACTACATCACTGAAATGCGTAAAATCCGGCACCCCTTCGATCAGGGCGTGCCCGCACGAGAAGGGATCGAATGGTGATCACATCCTCTGACAGACCCACCCCGACGCTTGACACAGCTGCCTCCCCTGCGACGTCCGCCATGCCAGCCAGGGCGGTCGCGGCTCCCGCATCCGCCACTTCCGACGCCGCTCCAGGCAGGGCCGCCTCATCGGGAGGCATCGGCGCCGGGGCGGCTCCATGGCTGCCAGGAACCGACTTCATCCACGTTCAACCCGCTGACATCGAAGCCACCTCCATGGCCATGATCGAGGCCGAATTGCCCCACTCGATCAACCCCGTGCTGGCGCCCATCATCAAACGGGTCATCCATACCACCGCTGACTTCGAGTACGTGGACGCCCTGACTTTCTCACCCGACGCCGTCGCCAGCGCCCACCAGGCCCTGCGCGCCGGCGCCACCATCGTGACGGACACCAGCATGGCCGAGGCCGGCGTCAACAAGTCAGCCCTGACCGCGTTGCACGGGGTGACTCGCTGTTTCATGCCCGATCCCGAGACGGCGGAACGCGCCAAGGCCGACGGCACCACCCGGGCGACCGCCTCAATGGATCGCGCCGCCAGCCTGGCCGGTCCCCTCATCGTCGCCATCGGCAACGCCCCCACGGCCCTGATTCGGCTCCACGAGTTGATCACCGCCGGCGCCATCCGTCCAGCCCTAGTCATCGCCGTGCCGGTCGGCTTCGTCAATGTCATACCCGCCAAGGAACTCATCATGACCGCAGGCGTCCCCTTCATCGTCGCCCGCGGTCGCAAGGGTGGCTCCAACGTCGCCGCCGCCATCATCAACGCCTTGATGTACCAATTGACCCGCCCTGAGACCAGCACCGGGCTTTACCCCCGCTGACGGCCAGGCGCCTGTCAGCCTCGACACTCCCCCCCCCGCTGCGACACCAGCCTGGTCAGCCTGGCGACACTGCGTCCTCGTCAGTAGCCACCGCGATTCGCGAGAAGTGAACGTTTTTGCGCATTGAGTGATGTGCATGTCAACGCACATCATGGACTTGATGGTGAGACGTCCTCGCGAACTCGGGCAAGCGATGCGCCGAATCCGTCAGAAGCCAGGCCTGACTCAGCAGGAGCTGGCTGACATGATCGGCGCCGTGGCCTAGTCCCCCAAGGCGGTCGCCGCGGCTTCTCCTACCAACCGGACTATGCCGGTCCACCACTGTCGAGCCGGATGCCCGTAGTCGGAGGTGAATGCCCGCATCGAGTCATCGAGCCCTTGCTCGACGGTCTGCTCCCCGACGACCTCGCCGTGCACCAAGCGGAAGGGGATCGTTTCGGAGGTTCGGGTGGGTGGTGGATGTTTGCCATCCCCAATTCGGGTATTTTCGGCTTCCAGTCAGCATCTGCGCGCGTTGTCAAGCTGTGTGGAGTCATTGGGTGGTGGTTTTGGGGAG
>JAITVA010000113.1 GCA_031286045.1 Propionibacteriaceae bacterium
CTGGCGGTGACCTGGACTTGGCGGGAGACCCCGTCCCAGTCACGGTAGCGACAGCGGGCCTTGTAATGCCCCGAGGATAGTCGGGTGAGGTAGATGTCCCCGAAGGTGCCGATGGGCAGGCGTGTCCGGCTCATCGCGTCACCTCCTGCGCACGACGAGGTAGAACTGTGATCGGGCTGGTCTCTTTCTGGGCAGCCAGCCACGTCTGTACATCAGACAGGGCGAAGCGTAGGTGTTTGCCGATGCGGTAGCCGCGTGGGCCGTGCCCGTTCGTGCGCCAGTCATACAGCGTCGCCAGCGGAACACCGAGATACTCAGCCAACTCAGCCGTGGACAGAAGCGGTTCCAAACCGTTCATAGTTGTGTCGATAGTCCTCACGAGCCATATGTGCGCAACGATTCCCAGAACCAATCTGTAAGAACCGGCAGCTTGGAGCAACGGTGACTGCCGGCACTTGTCTCGATCCGAGGCGATGATCAGTGTCGGGCGAAAGCACGCGCCCCGGCCCACCGGCCCCAGAGTGTTGGTGGGAGGCGAGGCAGTGCCGTCACTGGGGTTCTCATGGGTTGTGCTGGGATGGCTCTGGCTGGCTCGGATCGCCTCAAAGCGCGACGTTGGACGGACTTCAAAGTGGTGGCATTGCGGTGACTTCCGCATCTCAAAGACTCCTCGTCAAGAGCAGAAAACCACTCCTGACAAGGACAAACGCTGTCGGGGTGACAGGATTTGAACCTGCGACCTCTTCTAGTGCCTGGGGTGATTCCGACAGATTCCAGAAGGTGTCAAAATATGCCGTTGGTAAGGGAGGATAGTGTCTCGGAGGTTCTGTCTGATGTCATGCGATTCGGCTAGTTTTGACTGAAAGTGGACAGTAAATGGACACCTAATCCGCTGGATCGTCTCCGGTTCAAATCTGGGTGGAAGTTGACGGAATCCGTTGAGGTTTGGTGGCGTCTGATGGCATGAATGTCACCTGGTGTCGGGATTCGTTGCGATGAGTTCGGCGGCGGTCTCGCGGAACGCTGTGAGCCAGGGCTCGATCGTTTCGGCGACTTGGGTTTCGTCGAATCGGTCGGCGAGGGCGTCGGCGGCGTGGCGGCGCGGTACACCGGATGGGTCGGAGTACATCTCGACCAGCCATCGGGCGGCATTGGAGACCACTGTTGTGATCTCAGGATGCTCGGTGGATTGCTCGATCATGATTGTGGCAACGGTTTCGGGCTGGGAAGCCATCATGAGCAGGGCAATGTCGCCGGAGTCCTTGGGGCGCAGTCGGTCTGGCCGTGTGGCTAACTGCGCGAGACGTTCGTGGACCTTGTGAGCTTTGGCGACCAGTAGGGCGGCTGGTCCGGCGACCCATGTACCAACGGTGTCGGCTGGATTGTCGATGGCAGTCAGCGTTCGGCGATGTCGATCCCAGACGGCCAGTTCAAGACCAGTGGCGCGGCTGGCGGCATGGCTTTGGCCTGCGATGCGGGCGGCTCGTCTGCCGGGTCCCGCATAGGTTTCGGGAACGATCAGGTCGATGGTTGTCCGTTCAGGCAGTGGCAACTGGTTCTCGATGGTGTAGCCGTAGACGCCAGGTCGATCAGGTAGGGCTGGTTCGACACCGATGCTTCCCATGATGTGCAGCAGTTTCGGGTCGGGTGTGACGAACACGGGGTTGACGGCGACATCGGCATCGCGGGTGGCCTGCATCGGCATTGCCCCGAGAGTCTCCTGTACCCAGACGTGGACAGCGTGTGCGCCGATGACCGTCAATGAGTCGCTGAAGTCGGACAGGGCGCGGATCGTGTCGATCAGCAGGCGGCGTGACTGTTGCACGCCGAAGAAGACATCGCGCACGCTCGCGGCTGCCTTGACTGGAGGGTTGGGGGTGTTCACGAGGTGAGTTCTCCGATCAGATCGTCGACGAGGTACAGCGTCGCGTCGGGCTGGCGTCCCGGGGAGGCAAGCGAATCGAGCAGTGCCCACTCGCGCGAGACTAAACCGATTTCGTTTCCACCAGTCGATACTGCCCTAACATTCTCAGTCATCGGCAGCAAGAACATGACTGCGGGCGAGGTCGGCTTCGCAACATTGAATCTGGTGACCAGGACCGGGTCATCGACATAGACGACCGGTGAGAACGAGCGCGTGTGATTCGGATCACCAAGATATGCCTCCAGCGACGAGACGACTGGGGCGCGCCCCTGCCTGGCGAGTGAGATCACCGCACCGCCAAGCTCATCAGATAACTCGACTCGACGAGCGCCAGTTCGACGAGCCACCGGAGCCAGACGGGCCACTGTGGGGAATCGTCGAAGGATTCCCGCCCGTCCACTGGGCTGGGCCTCGCTCAGGCTGCGCAGCACTGAGGCAAACGGGTCGTCCGAACCAGTTTCGGTCAACTCGGCATCCAGGCGAAAGCCAGCGGCGGCGAGAAGCCGACCCATCATCGCCCATGTTGGCTCGACCCTGCCAGCCTCGATCCGAGAGATCGTGGACACGGGGACGCCAGACACGTCCGACAATGCGTTCATTGTTAACTGTCGTGTCGATCTCGCCTGCGCGAGCACTCCAGATGCCTCCATCACGAAGACCATCCTACCAGACCAGTGCATATATGCACTACTAAGACTCAGTATCTCGTGAGACCCAAATTGTTCCCCCAGCGAGGCGACAATCTCCGAACGCGGCAGGGGACCTGTGCTCACAGGCTCATCGCAGGTGGTACTGGTGGGCGTTGTAGTTGTTGGAGCACGTCGGATACGTCGGGGGCGCGGTGGGCTTTGGCGATGTAGTGGGTTCTGGTGACAGCAGTGTCGGAGTGGCCGAGTTGGGCTGCAGCGTCATCGGTGGAGCGTTCCCGATCTAGGAGGGTGGCGACGGTGCGGCGGAAGGTGTGTGGAGTGACCCACTCGTAACCGGTGCCGGTGATGGCGTCACGCCAGGCGCGGCGGAAGTTGTTCGGGGAACGAAAGGTTCCGCTGCCCGAGGGGAACACTGGATCGTCTGGGGTGGGCTGACGCTCCTGGTGGTACGCGCGTAGCAGGTTGGCGGCGAATGGTGGCAGGGTGATGGTTCGCCACCCGGAGGCGGTTTTGGGGTGGTCTTGGCGGACGAGTCCTTGGCCGTTGATCCAGGTGACGGTTCCCGAGATCGTCACCGTGGCTTTCCCGTCGTCGTCGTGGTTGATGTCGGTCCAGCGTAGGGCTAGGACTTCACCGATTCTGGCTCCGGTGGCGGCGAGGATGTCGGTCACGTCGAGCAGGTCGTTGGCGCGTGGGTGGGTGATGCGTTGGGGTTGGCCGGTGTTTTTGTCCAGGCCTTGCTGCCAGCGATCCACTTTTGCGCGCAGATCGTTCAACTGCTCCACGGTGAGTGCTCTGACTTCGATCTTCTTCCTCATGACGGTGCCGGTTTCGCGTACCGGATTCACGCCGATCGCATCGTGACGGACGGCCAGACTCATCGCACTCGACAGTACGGTGCGACAGTGCCGAGCAAGAGTCGGGGTTTTCTTAGCCACCGCGCGCAGGAAAGTGTCGATGCGTCCTGGGGTCGCCTCGGCGACGCGCAGGTTTCCGATTCCTGAGGTGAACCCCAAATTCCGGACACTGGGAACTTGGCTTTTGGGCTGGGGGAGGATGGTGTCATGTCGGAGGGTAAGCATCGGCGGAGGTTTACTGAGGAGTATCGTCGGGAGGCT
>JAITVA010000124.1 GCA_031286045.1 Propionibacteriaceae bacterium
GGTCGAGTGTGAATGGGACACCCTGGTGTCGATGACCAGGAGCGACAAAGCATGGTCTGACAAGCGGAAAGGTATGTGCTTCACGGACTGGTCGGCGCAGTCCAGATTGAGGGCGTATCCCTCACGGGCCCGGATCGACGCAGCCTGATCCATGCCCCCGGTCGGCGCTTCGGCGATGACATTCTCGGCCCGCTGGCAGATCTGCGCCAGCATGGTCCGGCCGGTGTCATCCGCCAAGAGGGACAGCCCGAACAGGTCTGCGGCAGCGGCGCCCATGGCCCCCTCGATCGCGGCCGAACTCGACAGCCCCGAGCCGACCGGCACATCGGAGGCGAAGGCGACATCCATGCCACCAACCTTATGTCCAGCCTCAGCCAGAGCCCACAGCACCCCGGCCGGGTACCGCTCCCAATCCTTAGGGTGACCAGGGGCGATGTCCGCCAGAGCGATCGGCTGGCCGACGGGCATACCATCGGAAACGAGCCGTACCAGTGTGTCCTCACGACGCCGGGCGACCGCGTAGGCCCGCTGCGGCAAAGCGATCGGCAACACCAAGCCTGCATTGTAGTCGGTATGCTCCCCTATCAGATTGACCCGCCCCGGCGCCTCCCAAACGCCATCCGGCTCGCCACCGAAGTGTGCCGCGAACTGATCAAGTGCCGCTTGCAACGCAGTCATTGTGCCTCCAAGAGTCGTCGACCCGCCCGAGCGCGAGTCACCGTTGCATTTTCCCACATCGAAACCGGATCTGAAGGTTAATCCATGTAGCTGCCGTGGCGTTGACGCTGGTGGGGGATGGCCGAGGCTGGTCGACCCGGCCCCAAGTGACGCGACCCGACGTCCGAGTGACGCGACCTGACACCCAAGTGACGCGACCCGACGTCCCGAGTAGCCCGACCTGACGCCGAAGTGACCCGATTCGACACCCAGGTGACGCGACTCGACACCGTCAACAACCCGACCCATGATGGCAACTGGCGGCAACTAGGCAAAGAATGCCCTTTCGCACCCCCAGACGCATACTTTGCCCTAGTTATGTCACCGTTTCCAGTGCTGACGGCGGAACAGGTCCGATTTCGGTCAGTTTTCACCCCCGATTCAGCCAGGGCTTTCGCCACTGCATCGAACCGTTGGTGACGGCCCCCTGATCAACGACGCTTGGCTGCCCCGATCGGCAAGACCGACCTGCCGAAAGTGAAGCTCAGCACGCCCGCGGCGGAGCAGTACCAGGCGCCCAGGGAGGCGGCCAAACCGAACCATCCTCCGACCCGGGTCGCGGCCTCGATACCGGCCAGATCACCGACCGTGAGCCCGAGGAAGGCGATCAGCAGAACAGTGAAGGTGAAAGTCAGCCCAGCGTTGACCCTAGTCACCGCCACTGTCATGTAGGCGGTGAAGATTGTGAACGCCAAAAGGAAGACACCGACCCCTGTGGCCTTGTTGGCGGCGCCCTCGGCAGAGAAGTGCTCCGGATGGGTGGTCAGATACCAGAACGCCATCCAGAAACCGCCGTAAGAGCAGAAAGCCGTGGCGCCGAACAGGTTCCCTTTCAGGAACTCGAAGGCACCTGCAAGCAACTGGGCGATGCCTCCATAGAAGAGGGCCACGCCGAAAACGACGGGCTCCACGCTGGCTGGCACGATACCGGCGTTGAACACTGAGAGTATGAAAGTTGTCGCAGCGAAGGCCGCCAGGCCCAAGGGGCCGGGATCAGCCACCACAAGAGACCGAGCGACAGGAGTATTGTCAGAATCAGCCATGAACATTCCTTCGTTGGGAGTTGACTGGCGTACGGTGGGCCGGGCGTGACCCACCACCTGATATGAGCTTATCTCATTTGAAGATGATCCATCTTCGGCTCTCACGGTCGGGGTTGACCAGCCCACCGGTAGCTCATTCGGAGGACCTTGCCACGGCAGGTGGTTTGTCCAGGTCAGCAGCCGCGAAGCTCCTAGTTCTCACCACGCAGTGAGCCAGCGGGGCACGACACACGGCGCCGGAAACTCTCAGCTCGATCTCGGGGATGTCCAAACCGACCAAGCTCGCGACCTACTGGCGTCACCTGACCGGACTTTCCTAGTCGACCCACTCGTCTTCGCCGAATTCATTCACTCCCTGACAACGCACTACGAGCTGACACGGCAGCAGGCGTCAACCGTAGTGCGGTGGGTTCCAGCTATCGAGTCCACCGACTGCGATCGTCCAGCAGTCACCGCAGCGACGGCGATGTACGAGTCCCACCCCAAGCTCAGCTTCGAGGACTGCCCACTCGCCGAACACGCCATCCGCCACGAAGTCCTGCCCCTATGGACATTCGACACCAAGCTGGCCCGCCAGCACCCGGCCGCTCGGCTGGTCTCGTGATGCCTTTACCCTGACCATCAACCACCAATGCTACCTCCCAGAGGGTGGAACGAAGGGACTCGCTTGTCATGAAATCATGGCAGTTTCTGATCGCTGTCTACTGGCAAACCCTTGGCCGCTTCCCCAATCCGACTGGACCATTGCTCAAGGACGACCCCTCTCGTCAATCTGACCCTTGTCTCAACTGGAATAGGTCCGAGCGCCCAGAAACAACCGTCGAAGAAAGGTCGGATTCTCACCAGCGGCGCGACCAGCATCCACTCCTGGCTGAAGATTCAGTCCAGGGGGTTGCAGGCGAGGTCACGCACCGGGTTTCCCGTCGGCGGAGCCCAAGTCGCCACCCTCCCCTGCGACTGGTCGGCCAAGGAGTCATGTTCGCCAGGTGGATTGATCGTGCCGGCGTCCGTATCCAGGGGAGTGAAATCAGGCCCGGGCGAGATGATTGTGGTCAGTTCACTTGAGCCCGATGAGGACTAATCGTCCTTGTCATTTTGGCGTCCTTCCCCCCCGTCACCCAGTCTCTCGCCTCTATCTAGCTATCACTAGAGCATTAGCATGCAGCCGTACCGGCAGGCGGATCCTTTCTATGTTGGCCTTCTTCAGCTTGCTCGGTTTGGCTGGGACATGAGACAGTGGCTTAAGGAACCATGGCTCTAGCTAACTCACTTTGCCACGATACCGACGCTTTCCTAGTCACGTTGGCCTTCTTCCACCTGGGCAGCCAAGACAGCCCATCCCTGCTCAGTGATGCGATAACGCTGGGTACGAGCGCGTGGCTTGTCGGGGATGGTCCGAGCCAAGAGTCCAGCCTCAACTAGAGGAAGAATGTGGCGCTGATAAGTTCGGTAGTCGTCAGCGAGCCCAGCCGCACGCAGAAGCTCCACCCGACCAGCAGCACTCCTAGATGCGCGCCGAAGCAGAAGGTGGCCAACCGGACCAACTTGCTGCTTAACATCCTGCCTATCATCCTGCTCGACTAGGCCAACTTGGTGCTTGGCATCCTGCTCCCCATAAGGGCTGCCATCCCCACCACGAGTCATTCCTGGAGTAGGGGCGATTGTCACAGAGTGCAGAGGAATCGGAACAATGACTCTGGCGATACCAGGAAACTCCTGCACCTCAATTGCTGACAGCCCGCGCTCGGCTTGCTCTGCTTGCGCCCCTCGAAAGCCCGTGCTCCACTGCTCCATCAGGTTCATCTCTTTGAATACCCTAGCCACGGCGCTATTTCGCAATCGAGACACGCCGCTGACCATCGTTACCGGCGTCACCCCAGGCATCAACTCGCCGGGATTCTCCACCTCGATATGATCATCAAAAAGGGCCACCCGAATCGGTGCGCTCTCTTCGGCATAGCTGGCATGGACAACGGCGTTGATGACCAACTCACGAATGGCCCGAATCGGCACTGACCAGACATCGCGGCGTCGCCAACTGTCCGGCGGGAACTCGGCCGCCAGATAGGCGTGTTTCTCCAGAAACTCCTCCACCTGCCCAACCGCCCGAGGGAGGGAAGGACTCAATCTCAAGCCGGTCGAAGATGTCGAGGCGCTCGGTCCCCCGAAAACGGGCGCAGCGAACGTGAGCCGACCCAAGTAACTGTGGCGGGTAGGGTGAGCCGACGATGACTCCGGCGTTTGTCGGCACCAGCTCCCCGTCCTTCTCAGTGATCAGGCCCAGGGTCCGCAACTCTGCTTCACCGACGTCTCGGGCCAGCATCGTGGACAAGGTCTCGACATCCACATCCTTCATTTTCGCTCCTCGGGCAGGCAGAGACTCAAAAGGGATTCGACTTGCTTCTCGGCGTAACTCGTCAATGGTCACTGGCGTGGCTTGACGGTCCGATGAGCCAAGCCGCACATAAGTCCCCTGATGGGAGCCAATCACGTGGCCATCCAGTCGTTTGACATAGTAGGGGTGATCGGAACCCAGTGGCACCTGTGCGATCAACACCGTCACGTCACCCAATGTCATCAATTCAATGGTTGGAAGCAATTGAGGCGACACTCGGTCGGCGACCAGATTTTCCACCGTCTGCTGAGCGGCCTGCGGATCAGTGACGCCAACGACGGTGCCATCATCTTCCGCACCGATGACGAGTTCGCAAAAGCCACCACAGTTTTGATGAGAGAGTCTGGACCAGACAAGTCACGCTTATACTCCCGAGTCTTCGATTCGGGGCCGATCACTTTGCCCTGATCGTTCAAACCGATCACTGCCATAGTGCTCACCTCCCCCTCATCATTGGGTAGCATCCTTGTCGCACATGGACCGTCTCTTGGCGCGAGTGTTTGTCAGATGTGGCCCAATGTAGCCAATGCAAGTCTCTCCCGAGTGAGCCGCGTCATCGAAACACTCGTTCATGAGCAGGAGCAATTCCCCTCCTCAACCTAGGAATGACCCTCACACACTCAGAGCCCTTCACCGACATGACGCTACCTTCTTCATCCATGACCCAAAGCTAACAGGGAGGTCGGACATATTTTGAGACCGGAGACCCAGTCGGCACCGCCAGTCCAATTGTGCAACAGGCGGTTGCACAATTGGAGTCTTCGAGACACACTATGACGAGCCAAGGATTGAGGAGTCAGGGTTCGACCGCGCCAGCGACATAGCATGGCATGGAGAAAACTGTCTGAGGCTCGCGAGACAATTGGGAGCATGCAGTCCAGTGTTGAAAATAACCGACCTTGCTTTTGGTATAGGCGGAGGGCCAGTCTTAGCGCCTCTAGCGTTCGACAAGAGGGGCTTCCGACTCGATAGCATCGTCCCTTCCCACAGACTCCCCGATAGACTCGCCCCATGATACCGCCCGTGCTCGATCGACTCCTCGCCGAGACGGCGCACATCGACTTTGGTCACCCGAGGATCCGCGCGCTGGTGCCGTCTCTGGACACACAAACAACCGACTCACTCTCCTACCCGCAAGTCGCCTTTGAGTACGTACGCGACCGCATCCCACACACGACACACACTGATCGGGACATCGTCACCGTCGCCGCCTCCCAAGTCGCAGCGGAAGGCACGGGCATCTGTCACGCCAAAGCCAACCTGCTCGCAGCGCTCTTGCGCGCCAAGAACATCCCCGCAGGGTTCGGATACCAACACGTCACACTAGCCGATGACAACTCCCAGGGTTACTGTCTTCATGCCTTCGTCATCGCCATTCTGGACGGTCGACCTGTGCCTCTCGACCCCAAGTCACCGCATGAATTCTCACTGGACTCACCGCAACTAGACCCTCTCAACCTGCGGTTCGACGAGTACACTCTCCCTGGAATCTGGGCGGACCCCGACCCAGCCACCATGGACGTGTTGACCCACGCCACATCATTGCATGACGCGCTCGTCCACCTCCCCGACCAGCCGAGCCGACCTGCTTCGGCATACGCCTGTCCCTAATGCACGCACCTTCCCCCTCATCCGCCTCCCAACACAGCCGCAGTCCTCTCCCAGGCCCACCCCCAATCGATATGCTCTTGTTCCAGTCGCAGGCCTGTGCGTCTCAATTCGTCGAGAACGAGGGACTCGGCGGCGTTCAGGCACCCCACTTCTCCCGGATGCGGACTGGGTTCCGGGACGGCGAGTCGCTGGAACTGGCACAGGGTGTCCAGGTCCATCAGGAGGAACTGGACCTGCGGCAGCACCTTGCGGGCCGACCCGAGGATGCGTAGACCGTGGGAGTCGAGGTCTCCCCAGCACCACACCGGCGAGGCCGCGACCCAGAAAACATCGGCCAACCCCACCACATCGACTCCGCCAACGTGGATCGCGACCACTGCGAGTAGTGAGGCCAGACGTCGAAGTGGGGCCAGGTTTTCGCCGATGAACACCGCCTTCGGATGCTAGTCCAGCTCGGCCAGTTGGGTCATTGGGGTGGTGAAGTCGTAGGGCGGATTGGTCAGGCTGCGGTCAAGGATGCGTACGGCGAAGGACCGCTAGGCGCGAGTCAGGCCGAGGCCACGGCTGCCCGTCAGCGCCTCAACCAGCGGCGTCACCATCTTGCGGTGGCGCTCCAGCCACTTCGAGTCGGCGCCGACCACCGGCAATTCGCGCTGATTGAGGCCCGAGTCGGGATGGGCGACCAGCCAGCGCACGACCGCGACCAAGCGTGCCACATCGTCGGCATCTACGTCGGCCAACGTGGTGGCGATGGGGCGCAACCCCGCCCGCACATCCCCACCCAACTCGGCGACCAGATGATCAGCCCTGTCACACAGGTCTCGCCAGGCATGGCCCCGCCCAGCGATCTCGTTGAGCGCAGTCGTTCCGTGGACCTTGACCCGAGCCGGAAACGATTGCAGACCCAGACTCGGCCAGGTACGACGCGCCCATTCGATCCGCACATCAGCCGCCTCACGCAGGCTTCGCCAGTCACGCACCCAGGCAGCGACCTCATCCGGATCAGCCAAGGCTTGCTGTTCAGTCGGAGGTTGGACGGGGAAGGAGAACTCCAGGTCACAACCGAAATCCGGCAGAGTCAACCAGATGCGGTTGTTGGTCGTCGTCTTGCGCTGCGCCCAGAGCGCCATACATTGCCGTGACCTCATTGACCAACCCCTCCCGCGACCTCGACGCCACCGCGACGACTCTTTGACTGTCCATGCCGACCATCATAAAGAGTGGGTCTGACACTTTTCACATGGGCGAGGTCAGCCACGGACCATGGGACCAGATCATCCGGCGACAAATCATCCACCGAGCTTGACTCGACGCTGATAGGCGCCGCAGGGACGCGGGCCTCTTTGATGGCTCGAGGTAGGCACGTCCTGACATGGATGACAGTCGTAGTAGAAGATTCGATACAGTTCGCTTCGCGATTTCGCGAGATGCTTCATGCAGTACCTAAACAACTCATCGGCACGATCGTTGGGTGACGCGTCACCCAACAGCCGACTGGTGCGTCGCGTATAGAATCCCCCGTCAACCAAAATGGCAGTTGACCGCATTCTTCGCGGAATTTCCAAGATAGCTTTATCGATTGATGTGAGACTACTCAGTGATGTGTTCAGGGATGCCTTATGGAGATAACTCCTGGCGTCGGGTTTCTCCGATAGTGAAAACGCGACGGCAGGAGTGACGTTGCTACAACGATGGCAGCAATTTGGCCATGAGATTCGGTCAACCACCAGGGATCCGCTCCCCGACACGTTCCTTTGGGGCGCAGCCTATTGCGGACACCAGACCGACGGCAACGATGTCGACTCCGACACCACTTTCCTTGAGAACGTCGAGCCGACCATCTTCTCGCAGAAGAGCGGCATCACCGACGAGAGTTGGAACCTCTGGCGACAGGACCTCGACATCGCCGAAGGATTGGGTCTCAACGCCTTCCGCTTCTCGACGGAATGGTCCCGGATTGAGCCAGAGAAAGGCGTCATCGACCAGACCGGTCTTGACCATTACGATGAATTCGTCGACGGATGCCTGGCCCGCGGACTGGCCCCAGTGGCGACACTCAACCACTTCACTGCGCCCCATTGGTTCGCAGCCGAAGGTGGCCTCCTCAACCCCGACGCCGCCGGACGGTTTGCCGACCATTGCGAGCGGGTGCTCCAACGCATCGGCGACCGCCTGTCACTGATCGTCACCCTCAACGAACCGAACCTCTACATGATCCTGGCATGGATGGGCTTGCCCGATATCGTGGCAAAGGTCGAGCGGATGACCCTTCAGGCAGCGGAGGCCAAGGCTGGTGTCGCCCGGAAGCGCCAGGAGTGCTACGAAGTCTGGAAGCAGACAGTCGCCGGCGATGATTTCGTCGGGGCTCAGAACTACGAGCAGATCGTCTACGGCGACTCAGGCATGCTCCACCCGGATGCCGCGCCGGCACAAACCAACTCGAACGGGACGGCGATCCGTTCGGAATCCCTGGCCAACACCGTCTGTTACCTCAACGAACTGACCGGCCTGCTGATCGTCGTCACCGAGCACGGGATAGCGACCGACGACGACCAGCAGCGCTGCCGCTTCATCACCGAATCCATGGAACGACTCTGGGACGTCAAGACCGCAGGAGTTCCCGTCCTTGGCTACTTCCACTGGTCATTGCTGGACAACTTCGAGTGGGTCAGCGGCTACAAGACCCATCTGGGACTCTACAGTGTCGACCGCGACACCATGAGCCGCACACCAAAACCGAGCGCCGGTGTGTACGCGCAGACCATCAACGCCTATTCACAGCAGTCGTAGTCTGAACGACCCCCGGAGGTCCCTCGCCCTTGACTCGTCACCAGGCGAGGGTGACCCGCGGTTGAGTGGTCGACTCGCAAAAGCCGGCCACTCAACCCGACCCGCCGCGTACCCCCGCGTCAGTCGATGTCGGATGGAATTCGAGCCTGAATGAGGAAGAGACTCATGGGAACTAGCTTGTCAGCCACCCATTTCTCACCTTTCCACAAGTCGGTGATGGTGACATTGACGTAGCCGTGACCCCTGAGCAGACCGGCCAGAGCATCACGGTCGAAACCGGTGATGCCGGCGTATTCCGGGTGATCGGCGTGGTAGGCGCCACCATCGTCATCCATGTCGATCACAAACAGACGCCCGCCGTCGGCCACCTGAGGCAGGGCTTCGAGCAAGGAACCAAGATCGGGGATGTGGTGCCACGACAGGCTCGACACCACGACATCCACATGGAGGTCCGACGGCACAACGTCAGTCAGATCAAGCCAACGAACGGACGTGTTCGCCAAGTCGGACGAGGCGGCGCAGGCCTGATCCACCGCCTGCGCGTCGACATCCGCCAAGACGACGTGGGCGAAGTGGCCCGCCAGCCGCACCCCGATATGACCGGGCCCACACCCATAATCCAGCACCGACAAGGTGTTCGACTCGGGCACCGATTGAGCGACCGCTGCTGCGATGACATCGGAACGGGCCGCGGCGTTGACTGCGTTCTGACGTAGATGCTCGACGCGTTGATCAAAAGTAAGCACACCGCGACCCTAACATCCCCTGCTGGTGATATCTGAGCGCCTGTCCATTGGTGGAGCGGGAGACCGGTCGCACGCAGACCCTCTAGTCAAGCGACCCCTGACTCATCGCGCCGTCGATCACTCGAAGTAGGAGCAGTTCGCTGGCCCTTGCGCCCCTCGTCATCGCCGAAGCCCATGCGGCCTTGGCCCTTGCCCTTCGCATCGGACGGCTCACCTCGTGGCGTCGAGGAAGTCACGAATCCGAACTGACATCTCCTGATAGGCGTAGTCATGCGCATAATGCGGGACGTCGAGATCGACGAAGGCAGCGCCCGGGCTGTCCGCCAGGTAGGTGTGAGGAAAGCTCCGCCAGGTTGATTGGTCGTACCCCGTCCCCTCGCCATTGGAGAGGAAGAGAAGCATCGGAATCGGCGGAACGGCCCTCTCCCCGACCACGATCGCGCTCGCTTTGATGGATATCGCCTCGTTGACCATGGTCGTCGTCACCAACCTCGAATGGAAGACGGCGCGAGCCACGTCCTTCTCCCGATCTGTCAAGGTCCCATGTTTAGTGGCGTCGCCCTTGTCGACTCCTGGAATCATTCGCACCAGACCGATGCTGCCCGCCGCGTGCGCCGCTTTCAAGGCCGGGAGGTTGATGGGCAGGCTCTCGTATATGTGTGGTACTGCCATGTCGAGTCCGATGATCGACTCGACCTCATCGGGGTAGGCCTGGGCCCATGCCAAAGCCTCGATTCCCGACATCGAATGCGGCGCCAAGACATAGGGTCCTGCGACCCCAGCCTCGCGGAGCGCAGTCCTGGTATCCGACAACATTCGGTTCCCTAAATCCAGCGCCGCACCCGCTGACAGTAATCGACGAACTCAGCTCCGTAATGCTCCCGAAGAAAGCGCTCTTCGCGGCGGATCTGGCGGTTGACGAAGCCGAGGAAGACCAGGAGGATGACCGCGGCGATGACGTTGGCTTGGGTGAGGAACAAACCGATGAGGAAGGCGGCGAAGCAGACGTAGATCGGATTGCGGCTGCGGGCGAAGGGGCCAGTGGTGACCAGGCCGCCGGGTTGGTTCTCATCAATGCCAACGCGAAAGGAGTCTCCGAAAGTCACCAAAGTCCAAGCCAGCCCGGCCACGGCGCCGAGCGCCAGGACAACCCCGCCCCACCCCGGAATGAGGCTGGACCACCAGCGCGCGACCAAGGGCGACCACATCGGCCAACCGGTGGCCGGCGTCGTCACGGCGTACACCCCCAACAAGACGATAGGAAAAATGATCAGATCGGATCGCTGCGACGCGCCGAAAAGGAAGGCCCGGATGCCGCGCCGCCTCAACCACCGTACCCGACCGACGACCAAAGCAATGACCCCCACAAAGCAAGCGGCCATCAACCACCCCTGCACAGTCATAATCACGACGCTATCCTAGCGAACCGACGATCAATCATGCGCCACACTGCTTTCCACAAGCGCTTCCCGGGTGGATAGCCCGCCTCACCACTGGTCCCGCAACAGAAACTCTGGAGTGGATAGGTGCTTGATGCCGTCAATCGTTCCACCGGAGACTGGGTCCAGACTGACCACAGCGGCGGGGCACCGATCAGGCAGGCGCCTCAGAGGACCGGTCGCCCACGCCAGGCTATGGTCAGCGACGTGGTACCTTAAACTATTCCTTGCCCTGAATGTCGAAGCGAGGCACTTTCGCAACCAAGAACGCCTCTTCCAACGCGCTCAGATCGGAGTAGACCGTCTCTGGATCAACCCGAAGGCTTTATCGAAGTCAGCCACATGAGTGATGGGAAGTCCCCCATGACGCCCCTGGGAGTGTTTCGAACATGTTCTGATCCAATTCCAGCACGGAGATCGCCCCTCATCCACACTATTGACGACGGCATTCTGCTTCACTCGCCTCAAATCACGTGTCCAGGCGCGTCAGTTCCATGAGGCTCTTGTTTCGGTAGGTCAGGTCTGGGCGAGCAGTGAAGCCCAAGCGTTCCCAAAAGGCATTGCCACCCTTGTTACGACCAAAAACAACCAAGGCGACCTTGCTGATGCCTTCCGCGCAGAGGGCCGCCACTGCCGCCTCCACCAACCCGCTCCCCACCCCATGGCCTCGAACGTCGGGAGTAACACAGGTGTGGTAGATGAAGCCACGGCGCCCGTCGTGACCGCTCATGATCACGCCAACAATTGCCTCCCCATGGGGCGGCAGGCCTTCAACCCGCACATCCTCATCGCGCGCGACGACCGGGCCCCTTCGACCGTTCGACCCCTTTGGTCCGCGCCCTTCACCCGGCCGATTCATCTGATCCGACACGTTCCCATCGTTCGACAACTCATCATCCTCCATGGTGGCGACCAAGCATGTCCGCGGATTGCGGAGAAGGTATCTCGCGATGCCGTCGCGGCTGTCATCGACGTCATTCAGACCCATCCCGGGCGTCCTGCGCCACAGGGCGTGGACAGCATCATAGTCATCAATAGTGAACTGTCTGATTCTCATCTCGCCCCCGCCTCGCGCCCCCTTGGATTGTGACCAGTATCCCAGAAGACGCGGACGGGCCATGCTAGCGCCATCTCCCTCCGACAGATCGAACGCGCCGGCACCGCCCGAGGCGCCCTGACCCGCATCGACCACGGGCATGGTTGGGCCAGTCTCAATGCTTCCTGTTCACTGTCGAACCCCCACGGACAGTCGAACCGCCTGATCGACGCCACCGACCCCTGCGAGACAGATCTGGGGCGGGCCCGTGCTGACCAGGTTTTTCTCCAACGAGTCCGGTCCTGACGAGGGGAGACGACATGAGACTGTGGGCGGGGCTTGACCCGGACGGTGAGACGGTAGGGCTTGGGCAGGTGTGCATCCCGGCCGAGGTCACTGACACAGTCCGGGGTGGCGCCAAGTCGCGAAGAGCAATGGTGTCCGTGAAGCGAGATCGCTTTGTTCAGTACCGTCATGGGTGAGACGGCGACTCTATCCGCGTAAGGACGGGCGCCCCAAAGAGGTGGGTCATCCCTGTCGCTGACCTGGTTGCTGTGTGGCGTGTCAAGCGGTGGCGCAGCCGGGGGTGCAGTGTTGTGAGTGAAGTGGCCCGGACCCCACCGGCGATGACATGCTGACCATGGAGTGACGCCCGGCTGGCAGCTGGTCGGGTGGTCCGGCGTCATGACGGTGACACGGGTAACGCCGGGTTGCGGACACGGCTGGTCGGGGGCCTGGCGTCATGACGGTGACATGGGCAAGGCCGAGTTGCGGACACGGCTGGTCGGGTGGCCCGGCCCCGCGACGGTGACACAGGCAAGGCCGAGTTGCGGACACGGCTGGTCGGGTGGCCCGGCCCCACGACGGTGACACGGGCAAGGCCTGGCCTGGGGGGGTGGCATTACTGTGCAAAGAGTGAGTCTTCAAGCGGTCATAGTCATACTTTGCCCTAGTTGTGTCGCCAAAAACACTGGAACCAGCGACACAACTAGGGCAAAGTATGCATCCGGGGCTACGAAAGGGCATTCTTTGCCTAGTTG
>JAITVA010000132.1 GCA_031286045.1 Propionibacteriaceae bacterium
CCCACAACCACCCCAACCAGGGAGGTTTCCCATCCCACATACACGAATCACTACTGTCCTTACCATAGTTGGGTTGCAGACACCACAGCAAAAACCATCACCGGTATGCACGACCAGCAACAGAATAAGCCCGCCACCAACAAGACACCCTGACCGCATAGACTTCGGAGGCTAGAACAGACTAGGGGGCAAAGTGGCTGTTCATCATGTGATGAATACAGGGCTGGTGCGAATCCACCAGCGCCGAGGATCGACAACAACTCGTCAGATCAGGAACACCAAAGGCACCTGCAGACATACCAAAGCCGCTGTCGAGACGGAAATGAGAGCCTCCATCGTCGAAAGACCTTGACCCCACACAAACCGACACACCCGCACCCATCAATGCCAAGAATCGGCAATCTCCCGAATGACCTATCGGCGGAACCTCTTAGTCTCGCGAACCTGACCTTGACGAGTCGTGATCCAGCATGGGGGCTGGTCGGATGACGACTCAGACTCCGGCTTGTTCGGCCAGCAATTCGAGGACGTGGCGGTAGGTCTGGCCGGTGGCGCGGGTCATGCCCAACTCACAAGTACGATTGCATGAGGCGTAAGCGACCGTGGGGTGGGAGCCGACTTCGGCGGCCTCTGGGCGGGTGGCGGACCGGGTCAACTCAGGGTGAAGCATGCCACGGTCGCCGGCAAAGGCGCAGCAACCGTTGGCCACCGGCACGTCAACTTCATCGGCCAGGGCATGGGCCACGGCGTTCAGGGCTGGATTGAGGCCGATCTGGGTCGACGAGCAGGTCTGGTGCAGGGTCACCGAGGCCAACTTGCGCACACTCGTGAGCTTGGGAAGCACATTGTCAGCAACGAATTGCACGGCGTCGACGACAACGACGTCGAGATCGGGGTCGGCCTCGACGTATTTCATGAAACCCTCAGTGCAACTCGACGCGTCGCAGACGATGGGCAGACGCCACTGCGAGGTCAAGTCCTTCAGGGTTGGCACCACCTTCTGACGCATGACCTCGTATCCGTCGGTGATCCCCTTGCTGGACCAGGGGGTGCCACAGCACAGGGCCTCGATGTTCTCTGGCACGAGCAGACGGATTCTCGCCGCCGCGCATAGGCGCTCGAAGGCCGACTGGACCCCGGGTCCAGAAGCCGGACCGAACATGCGGTTGACGCAAGCCGGCAGGTAGATCGCGTCGGGCTCGCCCGGCGACGGACGCCCACGCTTCTTGCCACCAGCGGGCAATTCCCTCGACCACAGCGGCACGGTCTCCTTGCCCATGACTGCTCGACCAAGCTCATTGACACCGGTGATCACCGGGGCCAGCGGACGGATGGCATGGGTGACATCCATGGCGGTGGCCGCCAAGGTCGTCGTGCCCTCCCAATGCTTGGCGGCAGTCGTCCACGTTCTCGCGACCGACTTCGGCACAAGCTTCTTGCGGTACTTCTTGATCAGCAGGGCTGTGTTGATCTTCATCGGACAGGCCGTCGAACACATGCCGCAGACAGCACAGGTCTGCACACCGTCGTAGATGTATCGGTCCTGCATCGTCTCAACCAAAGCCGGGTCATGCTCGCTGGAGGCGTTGGCGATGTCGCGCCGCAAGGCGATACGCTTGCGCGGGGTCAGTGTCAAGGTGCGCGAGGGGCAGACGGGTTCGCAGTAGCCACACTCGGAACAGCGGTCGAACTCAGTGTCAAAGGACACCGGCAGCTTCATATCCTTGAGATATAGGTCGGGGTCGTCAGTGATGACGACCGAGTCGTTCAATTGGTCGTTCGGATCGAACAGCGCCTTGATCTGGACCATCACGTCGTACAGCTCATGGCCGTACTGACGCTCGACGAAGGGGGCCATGACACGACCGGTGCCATGTTCGGCTTTGAGAGACCCTGAATGCGACAAGATCGCGTCGACCATGGCCTCGGTGAAGGCGCGGTAACGGTCGAGCGCCGCCCCCTCGAAACGGTCGGTGATCATGAAGTGGATGTTGCCATCCTTGGCGTGTCCGAAAATGACCGAGTCGGCGTACTTGTACTCATCGAACAGTCCGGCCAGATCGACACAGGCCTGTGCCAGAGAGGCCACCGGGACGACGACGTCCTCCAACAAAGCCGTGGTGCCTGGTTGACGGGCTCCCGCGACGGAGGTGTACAGCCCGTTGCGAAGCACCCACAGCTTGTCGCGCAAGAGCTTGTCCTTGGTCAGTGAGACGGGCTGCATGACGGGCAGGTCGGCCAGCACTGAACCTGCCGCCGCCACGATCTCATCCAGCTCCTGCTGCTGAGTCGACTGGTACTCGATCAACAGTGCCGCCTGCTTGTCGACCTGCAGCGTCTTGATCATCTCCGGCGTGTCGTCGAAGGCCTGACCGACCCGCAACGAAGTCGCATCCATCAACTCCAGGGTCGCCGCGCCCGATCCGACCAGAGCAGGCAAAGATGAGTTGGCTTGGAAGAGATCCTCGAAGACGACCAGCGCCGTTTGGGTGTACGCCCTGATCGGAACCGTACGGAAGGTCGCCTCGGCGATGAAGGCCAGCGTGCCTTCCGACCCGATCAGCAGGTGGGTGAAGATGTCGATCGGACGCTCGAAATCGACCAAGGAGTTGATGCCGTAGCCCATCGTGTTCTTCATCGAGAACTGCTGCTCGATCGTCGCCACGGAGGACGGGTTGGAGATCACCCGTTGACGCAACTTGGCCAGCCCCTCGTACAAGGCCGGCTCGGTCAAACGAAGCTTGTCATCGGCGTCGGACTGGCTGGTGTCGATCACCGTGCCAGACGGGAGGACGGCGACGAGTGACTCCAGGGTCTTGTAGGTGTTCTCGACCGTGCCACAAGCCATGCCCGACGAGTTATTGGCGACCACGCCACCGATGGTGCAGGCCTTGGAACTGGCAGGGTCCGGCCCGAGCTGATAACCGTGAGGCGCCAAGTGAGCGTTGACCTGGTTGACGGTCAAGCCCGGCTGGACACGGACCCGTCGACCGCCGTCGAGGATCTCAATGCCGGTGAAGTGCTGACGCACGTCGAGCAGAACCTTGTCGGTGCCCGCCTGACCGGACAAACTGGTGCCGCCCGAGCGGAAGGTCACACCGACACCGGCCTTCCCCGTGCGACCCAAGAGTCGAGCCACCTCGTCCGTGCTTGTCGGCGTCACCACCGCGACTGGTCGCAGCAGGAAGTGCGAGGCGTCGTGCGCCATCGCCTGCAGATCGAACGTGTTCGTGCGCACCCGACTGGGATCAGCGACACAATCACGCAGCAACGCGCTCACGGTCGGCAATGTCATCGACGAGGCCATGCTTGTCTCCTTCGGCTATGAATGGGCGACGTGAGAACGGTCAATATGACCATGAACCGCCTCACTCGACGACACGCCTGCGGCTTCGCATGGTCCTCACACGAAGGAACAGCGTGTCGATTTTCATTATAGTCACACCCAGCCGGACCCATTTCGCTCATTCACCCCTGCCTTGATCAGGGCACCGGGATGATCCCAGACAAGACAGTTCCTTCGACGAGCACCACCAGGCAGAAGATGGCCAGCATCACCACCGACCAACCGATCACCCGACGGAAGATGTCGCCCTCCTGGTTCGGCATGCCTGAAGCAGCAGCCGCTACCGACAAGGACTGTGGCGAAATCATCTTGCCCATGATGCCACCGGCGGTGTTGCTGGTGGCGGCCAAGATGGCGTGCTGGCTCGATCCTGGCCACACTCCGTTGGCGGCAGTCACCTGCATACCGCCGAACAAAGCGTTGGACGAGGTGTCTGATCCGGTGATGGCGACGCCGAGCCAGCCGAGAATCGGTGAGATGACGATGAAGGCGCCGCCTGACTCCGCTAGGCCGGTGCCCAAGCTGAGGGTCATGCCCGAACCGTTGAGGATGTAGGCGATCGCGAGGACGCAGGCAATGGTGACGATGGTGTAGCGCAGACTCTTCAGCGTCTCCCAGAAAACCTTGGCCGCCATGGCCACACTCATCTTGTACACCGCCGCCGTGATGATGCCACCGATGAACAGAATCGTGCCTGTCGAGAGCACAGAATACAGATTGACTTGGCCAATCGTGCACGATGTCAGGGCAGCGCCGGAGTCGAACTGGCTCTGTGAGACGATGCCGCAGATGGTCTGGTCGTTGGCAGCTTGGGCGACGATCTTGCCCGTGGCGTCCTTGGCGAAGCCGCCCGATTGCAGGCCCGGCCAGTTGATGACCGCCGTCAGCGTGGTCGACAGCCACTTTTTGATGACCGGGATCTGGGAGATGACGAAGAGCACCACGAT